>JAJWAL010000020.1:0-35093 GCA_021618535.1 Segatella copri
GTGTAAGGATAATACGAAAATAATAATTCTAAAAAAAATAAAGATGAACAGTTTAAGAATTGGATTGATGTCCGCTGCCCTCGTTGCTGGCTTGGCAACTGCGAGTGCACAACAGTGTTGCACAGACAGTACAGCAGCAAAACCCCGATTTACCATTGGTGGTTATGGAGAGGCCGTGATGAGCCGCAACTTCTATAGCCAGCATTTCAACCGTTACAGAGACCCTGCCACTTATAAGGATGACGATAGCCATGGCCGTTTCGACTTGCCACACGTAACCCTTAATCTGGGCTATGATTTCGGACAGGGTTGGACCATGGGAATGGAAATTGAGTTCGAGCATGGTGGAACTGAGAATGCCGTAGAAATCGATGCTGATGAAAGTGGTGAATACGAGGCTGAGACAGAGCGTGGTGGTGAGGTTGCCCTTGAGCAGTTCTGGCTTAACAAAGCTTTCTGGGGTGGCAAGTTCAATATCAAGGCTGGTGAAATCATCATTCCTGTTGGCGAGATCAATGCCTATCACATGCCAAACAACTTTTTCTCTGTTTACCGTTCAGAGGGCGAAGCCAAAATCCTTCCTAACACCTGGCACCAGGTGGGTGTTTCCCTGTGGGGTAAGTTGAAGAACTGGCGCTATGAGGCCATCTTCACATCTGGTCTCGATGCTGAGCGTTTCGGTCACAATTGTTTCGTTCATTATGGAGCAACAAGTCCTTACGAATACAAGATTGGCAATGTATATGCCGGTGCAGCCCGCATTGACAACTATTCTATACCTGGTTTGCGACTCAGTTTGAGCGGCTACTATGGCTATACCTTCAAGAATACAGAAAAGAAAGCAAGCGCTTCCTATAATGATGTACATGGAGCCCTGTCTATCGGCAGCTTCGGTTTCGAGTTAAACCGTTGGAACTGGATAGTACGTGGTAATGCTACCTATGCTCATCTGGACGATGCTACCAAGATGACTGCATTCATGAACACCTTCCCTAAACACAATGCTCAGGATGGTTCTCCTTCCAAGCACTCTCCAATTGCCAGCAGTGCTTATTCAGTAGGTATCGAAGCCGGTTACAATGTTTTCTCTCAGATAGAAAGCCTCCGAAACAAGCAGAAGCTCTATGTCTTCGGCCGTTACGAGGATTACAACACATACGCAAGTGGCAACAAGAAGGTCGCTTACGAGTACGACCACGTGAAGAGAATGGGTGCCGGTATCAACTATTCTCCTATCAAGCCTGTTACCATCAAGGCTGAGTATAGCCATAGATTCCTGGAGAGCGCTTACAACAATGAGCCAAGCCTCAACCTGGGTATCACCTTCTTTGGTCTCTTTGATACAACAACATGGGTGAACAAGAAGTTCAAGAAAACCCAGGAGGTAGATAAATACCAGATGGAGCGTATCAACCAGCTCACCAAGGAACTCCAGGAGTTGAAGAAACAGATTAAGAAGTAAGCTCTTATCAAACTTATAAAATGGTAATCTGGAGCAGAAGACTCCTGATTACCAACAGCGAAAATAAATAGTCAAAAAAAAACAAATAAAAACAAAAAACAATGAAAAAGATTTTTAAGTATTCAATGCTTTTTGCAGCTGCCTTGACACTGTCATTAGGTTTTGCAAGCTGCAGTAATGACAATGACGAGCCAGAGACTCCATCAACTGTCAATCCAGACTTGAATGGTACTGACGCAATGGTATCAGAAGCTTGTACTAACTGGACAGAAGCCCGTAAGAACTGGGAGTGGTCTGAGGCTTTCCTCTTCGGTCCTGCTACAGACTTCGGATTGGACCCACACACTGACACATGGCCATTCGACCGCGTACAGTTTGATAAGTACATGAAGAAATACAATCCAGCAACCGACGAGGATGATGCAGCCCTGATTGATGATGCGATTGCAAATGGTCAGAACCTGACAGGTTTCCACGCTGTAGAGTATCTGATTTTCCGCGATGGTGAGGCTCGCAAGATCAAGGATATGACAGCCAATGAAGTTTACTTCGCACAGAGCGCAGCAAAGGATTTGTATCTCAGCTCTTTGAAGTTGGTTACCGCATGGGGCGGCGAATTGTCAGAGGCTGAGCAGAAGATTATTGATGATGCTGAGTTTGAATCAAAGAACTACGGTGAGGATTTCATGACTGCAGGTGAGCCAGGTTCTAAGTACTCTTCTATCACCTTGGCAACACGTGAGATCATTGCAGGTGCCAACGAAATCATCGGTGAGGTACGTGACTCTAAGATTGGTGCTCCTGCTACTGGTGAGGACGTTAACTATATCGAGTCTCCATTTGCTCACAACTCTATCATTGACTTCTATGATAACATCATGTCTTGCAAGCATGCCCTCTATGGCGGTTGGAATGTAGTTGACCAGCCAACAGCAACTTCACTTCTGGGTGTTTGCCTCAAGGTAAACAATGCAGATATGAAGGCAGCTGCACAGAATGCACAGACCAAGCTGGATGCAGCCCTTAACAAGATCAGCATCATGAAGAAGCCTTTCGTTCAATTCTACACAGACCAGAGTGCAAAGGATGCAATGGCTGCCCTTGATGAGTTGGAAAGTGCACTCGATGCACTCGATGCAGAAATCGAGAAATTCTCAGGCAACGCAACACTCGAGGCTGAGTTCAAGAAGGTAAACGAGGCATTCGTCAAGAACACCGTTATCCCAACCTACCGTGCTCTTGCTGATAATGACTTGAAACTCCTCAACTCATTGAAGAAGATTACTTGGAAAAAGTAATTCCGGTTTCTAAAATACGAAAATATGCAGATCAAATGTTGGTAGCCTTTAAAAAAAGACTACCAACCTTTTGCGTAATAAAACAGATACGGGAAAAAACGTAGCAAAATACGTGAATCATATAAAGTAAATTTACAACATTATGAAAAAAAGACAATTAATTCCATTATTTTGCGCCGCTCTGGCTATGATGAGCTGTAGCGACAGCAAATCATCAGTAGATGATGTGATTGATCTCGGTGGAGGTGGCAGCACTTCTGAAAAGTCAGAAGAGTATTATGCTGGTGGCAAGCTTGGTACAACGACACTCCAGGGTGCCAATGCCTACAAGCAGCCAACTCCTGCCGTAGAGCAGCAAGGTTTCGGAGCAGCCTTCCAGATTGGTGAGGCACTGTTCGAGCGCGACTTCAATACCAATACCGATGGAGCATTCGCTGGTCTTGGTCCGCTCTATGTACGTCAGGGATGCCTCTATTGCCATCCAGCATACGGTCATGGCAAGCGCCAGGAGCGCTACAGATACTCAGATATGGGTAACGGATACCTGCTGGTTATCTACGACAAGAAGACCAACGCCTACATCTACTCTGTAGCAGGTATGCCACAGACTGGTGCTGTTGAGCCATTCAAGCCACAAATTGATGAAAAGAAGATCAATATCAAGTGGAAACACTATACAGACGAATGGGGCAACAAGTTTGCTGATGGCGAGACTTACGACCTGATTTATCCAGAGGTAACCATCCCTGCAGATGCCTATTACTCACCAGTTACCGTGAAGAGAGACGGCAAGGAAGTAGTGATTCCAAACGATCAGGTGGCAGAAGAAATCGGTATCCGTCTTGAATCTACCATCGGTATCTATGGTACAGGTCTTACTGATGCCATTCCTGATGAGGAAATCACCAAGCAGTGGGAATCTGAGAGCAAGTATTTCAATTCTGTGGGCAAGACTGATGCCTTGAACCCAGCTATGTGGAACCAGGCTGAGAACAAGTGGAACAGCTACTATTCCAATTCTTTGCAGGGAGACGGTACCAAATATGTCCGCCGCTATACATACGCTTTGAGCCGTGGTCCGCTGCTCGATGCTGCCGGTGCCAACGCTATCTGGAACATCACCAATGTTACCCGTCCAGACCGTCGCTACCACTACCTCAGTCTTGATGGCAAGATTTATGCTACAACAGCCATGAACGATGCAGACGTGCAGAAGGGTTTCCCTGAGTATATCAACAAGGTTGACCCTGAGAAGAAGCATGCCGACTGGCACACTGACGATGTAAAGCAGAACATCTACAACTACTTGATGGCAAAAGACCTCGATGTAGAGATGACTGGCGAGCAGTATAAGAACTTTATGGTATGGCATCGTGGTCTGGCAGTTCCTGCAGCCCGCAATGTGGGTACAGAGAAGTACGAGGAGGGCAAGAAACTCTTCTCTGAGATTGGATGTGCATCTTGCCACCGTCCATCCTGGACAACTGGCGACGACAACATTCAGGATCCAAACAAGTACTTGACCAACAGCGATATGCCTCGCTACGCCAACCAGAAGATCTGGCCATATACCGACTTCGTACAGCACCGTCTCTTCATGGAGAACGACATCCGTACCGGCTGGTGCCGCACCACTCCACTCTGGGGCCGTGGCTTGTCTAAGCTCTGTACAGGAGCCGAGGACCGTCTGCACGACTGCCGTGCCCGCAACACGCTGGAGGCTATCATGTGGCATGGCAATGCCAAGAGTGATGCCCGCTTCGCTATCGAGAAGTTCCGTAACCTCACTTCAGATCAGCGAGCAGCCATCATCTTCTTCTGTGAATCCATTTAAACTTCTATAAAAAGCCACATGCTTCCTACCCATACGGGGGAAAGAAGCATGTGGCCTTCACTGTGCTACAACAATACATTATATGATTTCAAAATATACAAAAACAGCGGGATTATTATCTTTAAGCTTAGCATGCATCTCTTGCAGCAACAGTACATCAACATCAGACGTAGATGACATCATCGACATTGGTAAACCTACCGAAAAAAAAGATATGCCAGAAGACTACTATACTGGCGGAGAACTCGGAACAGTTTTCAATCTCTCTTCAGCCGCTTACGAGCAACCAGCTCCGGCTATTGAAAAACAGGGTCTTTCACATGCATTCTCTATGGGAGAATACTTCTTTGAAAAGCCTTTCACACAAACAGAAGAACCATTCAAGGGCTTAGGCCCACTCTATATACGCTCTTCATGCCAACACTGCCACCTAGGATACGGACATGGCAAGCGACAGACCAAATATGATTCAAACCAACAGGGAAACGGCTATATCCTCATGATTACTGACGAAAACGACATCGTGGTCCAGTCGTTCGGATGGGTAGCCATGGGAAAGGCTACGGCTCCTTTCAAGCCACAGTTTGATGAGAAGAAAGTAAATATCGACTGGAATGAATACACCGACGAATGGGGCAATAAATTTGACGACGGCGAGACTTACTCTCTCATCTATCCAGAGGTAACTCTGGAAGAAGGTTGCATCTATGGAAAGCTCATAGACAAGGATGGAAAGGAAGTGCCGATGTCGAAGGCAAAAGTAAGACTGGAATCAACCATCGGTTTCATCGGAACAGGACTCATAGATGCCATCCCAGACGAGGACATCCTGCAACAATATCGCAACGAAGGCAAGCATGCTACACTTAATCCCCAATTCTGGAATAATGACACTAAAGATTTCGTGAAGAATCCCGACGGAACATTGGCTGTAGAGAATGGAGGTATCGTTTATAAGTTTGACTATGCACTAGACCGTGCCTCAGTGATGAGTGATGCTTCGTTTTGGGAAGTTCAAAACGTAACACGAGATGATTTCCGTTCGCATTATATACCTAAGGAATACTGGCAGTTTGCCGCACAGGATCCTGAGGTAACCAGCAAATTCTACGAGTATTATCCAGAATGGAACAAAACGGGAGATCCAGCCAAAGACATCATTACCTTCGGAAACGCAACAGACCTACCCGTTGAGATGAAAGAATCAGACTACATCAACTATATGGTATGGCATCGTGGTATTGGTATTCCTGCTGCCCGAAATACGACAACAGAAGATTTCAAGGAAGGCAAGCGTCTCTTCAGCCAGATAGGTTGTGCCAACTGTCACCGACCAACCTGGACAACCGGAGAAGACAAGATAAGAGACCCATACAATCGTTTCAGCTCAGATGATACCCGTATGGTTCACTATCCCAACCAGAAAATCTGGCCTTATACCGATCTGGTACAGCATCGATTGTTCATGAAGAACGATCTTCGTACTGGCTGGTGCAAGACGGCACCACTTTGGGGACGTGGACTCATGCAGATATGTGCAGGACATTCTGACAGATTGCACGACTGCAGGGCACGCAACACACTGGAAGCCATCATGTGGCATGGTTGTTGCTCAGAAGGAGGCAAGAGCGATGCTCACTGGGCGGTAGAAAACTTCCGCAAGCTGAGCAAAGAACAGCGCCAACAAGTTATCAAATTTGTAGATTCAATTTAAATGAACAAGCTTAAGAGTTTTATAATCAGTTTAGCCACCATCATCATCATTGTGATGATGGCAGCTACCTTTGTTGAGAATTCCAAAGGAACCGCATTTGCCCAGACCCATATCTACAGTTCGCTGTGGTTTGTCATAGCATGGGCTATTCTGGCGGAGGTCAGCTTCATCTATATGCTGAAGCATCGCCTGTTCCGCCGCATCTCTGTATGGATGGTCCACATGGCATTCCTTATCATCCTGCTGGGTGCACTCACCTCCTGGCTTACCTCTAAAAGCGGCGATGTCTATCTGCGTCAGGGAGTACCAAGCAAGGAACTGGTGCTGAAAGCCAAGACCACCGAACAACTTGACTTCACCTTGAAGCTGAAAGACTTCAAGGTCATCAACTATCCGGGCACCGATGCACCGATGGATTATGTTTCGGAAATCACAGCCGACAACGAACCCGTGAATATCTCCATGAACGATATCGGACAGTATCAAGGCTACAGATTCACCCAGGCTGGCTATGATGAGGACATGAAGGGCACTCACCTGGGTGTATATTATGATCCCTACGGGATAGCCATCACCTACATAGGCTATTTCATTCTGTTCGTAGCATTGCTTAATATGCTCATCAGCAAGCGTACCAACATGCGAAGATTCTATCATCTTGCCGTAGATCAGCAGGCTGCCAAGGCGCTCCTGCTTACCCTATTGCTGGCTATGCCGGCATTCCTGTCACCTGTCCAGGCACAGGAACTGAGAAAAGTAGATAATCAGATTGCTGATGACTTCGGCAAGATTTGCGTACTCTACAACAGCCGCATCTGCCCTATCAATACAGTAGCCACCACCTTCGTCACCAAACTCAGCGGCAAACCATCCTGGAACGGGATGACTGCCAACCAGATTTTCTGCGGCTGGGTATTTGATGTAGCCAACTGGGAAAATGCTAAAATGATTGAAGTGAAAAGCAAGGAAGCGCAGAAGGTACTGGGAATAACCGGCAAGTGGGCAAGTTTTTCTGATTTCTGGAACCAATACAACGAGTACAAGCTCGACAAGCCACTGAAGGAGGCTTACCGTAGCGGCAACAAGGAACTGCAGAAGAACCTCCGTGATGCAGATGAAAAATTCAACATCATCAGAATGCTCTATAATGGCGAACTGCTCCGCATGTATCCCTATACCGACAAGAATGGCAATATCACATGGCTGGCACCGGGCGAAAAGAACGTCCATGGCTACCTGCCACCTAAGGAGTGGTACTTTGTAAGGAAATCCATGGATTATCTTGCCGAAAGTATCATCATGAACAATGAGGATCGGGCCAAGACACTGATCAGCAAGATATACGATTACCAACACATTCGTGGAGAAAAGGTGATTCCTTCGCAGACTGCCATCTATGCAGAACTGACATACAACGTCATCAACACCCTGCGCTGGCCTATCATGCTCAATCTTACCGTGGCACTCCTGGCTGTCATCGCTTCTACCATCAGACTCAACGACAGGAAGAGGAAGATTCAGACCATCATCAGTACATCGCTTGCAGGAATCATGCTGCTGCAGACTACCATTGTTATCGGATTAAGATGGTATATCTCAGGCCATCTGCCTATATCCAATGGTTATGAGACGATGCAGTTTCTGGCATGGTCGGTATTGTTGATTACCTTATTGTTGAGAAAACGATTCAGCATCATCCTGCAGTACGGACCTTTATTGGCAGCATTTGCGCTATTGGTAGCCATGATTACAGACAGCAATCCGCAGCTCACCCAGCTGATGCCGGTATTGCAGTCACCATTACTGTCGGTACATGTCATGGTTATCATGTTCTCTTATGCCCTCTTCGGTCTGACGGCCTTGATAGGTATCCAGGGCATCATTGCCCATATCAGAAAGGACACGGCATCGGAGTCAAAGCTTGCAGCCCTCTCCCAGTTTCTGCTCTACCCTGCCGTAGCGCTGATAGCAGTAGGAATCTTCATCGGTGCCATCTGGGCAAATGTCAGTTGGGGAAAATACTGGAGTTGGGATGCCAAGGAAACATGGGCTCTCATCACCATGCTCATCTATGCAGCTCCTCTTCACAACGACATCAGGTGGATGCATAAGCCGTTGCATATACATATCTATATGCTTATCGCCTTCCTCAGCGTACTGATGACCTATTTCGGTGTGAACTACTTCTTGCCGGGTATGCATTCGTATGCATAAAAAAATGAAATAGGCTTCGATGGCAAATGAAGCCTATTTCATCATACAACGAAAGTACTTTCATGAGCACATGAAAGTACTTTCGTTTTTTATTGCTTTTTCTACTATATGCTACCTGCCGGATATCCGCCTCATGCACCAGGCCTACATCACCCTAGCCTTCCTGAGTATCGCCATGACCTACTTCGGTGTGAACTATTTCCTCACGGGTATGCACTCTTATGCATAGCCCATCAGAAGCCAGAATATTTTTAGTCTTAAGGCAAAATTTATTTTCCCTTAAGGCTAATTTTATTTTCCCTTAAGGATAAATATATGATGGTGTTGACATCAATCTAATCATCATGCTCTTCAAGAAGGGAGAAATCCATTCCCCCACACTCTTTTTATGTTTTTTTAATATCCTACGGTCACAATTGTTACCGTAGGATTATTTTTAAAGCCGTAATTTTGCAGCCGGAAACCAGGAATGGCAGATTGCCGCCTGGAAGAAAACATTAAAATAACTCTTTAATTTATAGCAATATGGCAGAAAACAAGATGTTTTGTTTCCAGTGTCAGGAAACAGCTAAGGGTACAGGCTGTACCATCAAGGGTGTTTGCGGTAAGGAGGCTACAACTTCCAAGTGGCAGGATCTGCTGCTCAGCGTGGTTCGTGGCATAGGAACCATACAGCATAACATAGGCAAAGAGCCGGCACCAGAGGTAACCCATTTCCTTACGGATGCACTCTTCACCACCATCACCAACGCCAACTTCAACGACCAGGATATCCTGCAAAAGGTAGATAAGGGTATCGCACTGAAGAAACAGCTGCTGGAAAAGGCGGCAAGTATGAATATCCACCTCCCTGCCTATCAGGAGGTAATCTGGGGTGGCGAGAAGACAGACTATGAGGCAGAGGGCACCCGTGAATCCGTGCTCCGCCACGAGAATCAAGATATCCGCTCGCTCAAGGAACTCATCATGCTTGGTCTGAAGGGTATGGCGGCATACTACGAGCACGCAGCCCATCTGGGAGAAGAGAACAGCGAGATTATCAGCTTTATCTGCCGTGCTCTCGCCACCATCAGCAACCCTGATGCTGATATGAACACGCTGCTGGGCGTGGTGCTCGAAACAGGAAAGTACGGCGTGGATGTGATGGCACTCCTCGACAAGGCCAACACCCAGGCATACGGTAATCCGGAACTCACCAGAGTGAACATCGGCACAGGCAGCAATCCGGGCATCCTCATCTCCGGTCACGACCTGAAGGATATCGAAGATCTCCTCATCCAGACCGAAGGCACGGGCATCGACGTCTATACCCATGGCGAGATGCTTCCTGCCCACTACTATCCGCAGCTCAAGAAGTACAAGCATCTGGTGGGCAACTACGGCAATGCGTGGTGGAAACAGAAGGAGGAATTCGAGAGCTTCAACGGTCCTGTAGTCTTCACTACCAACTGCATCGTACCGCCATCGCCATCGGCAGGCTACAGGAACCGCGTCTTCACCACCAACTCTACCGGTTTCCCTGGCTGGAAGCATATCCAGGCGGGTGCCGACGGCCACAAGGACTTCTCCGAGGTGATTGCGCTTGCCAAGACCTGCCAGCCACCTAGGGAGATAGAAACAGGCGAAATCATCGGCGGTTTTGCGCATGCCCAGGTCTTTGCCCTGGCAGACAAGATCGTAGAGGCTGTGAAGAGCGGAGCCATCCGCAAGTTTGTGGTGATGAGTGGCTGCGATGGCAGAATGAAGAGCCGCAACTACTACGAGGAGTTTGCCAAGGCGCTGCCTCAGGATGTAGTGATCCTCACCAGCGGCTGTGCCAAGTTCAAGTACAACAAGCTCAATCTGGGCGACATCAACGGCATTCCTCGTGTGCTGGATGCAGGTCAGTGCAACGACTCCTATTCCTGGGCGGTTGTGGCATTGAAGCTGAAGGAGATCTTTGGAGCCAGCGACATCAACGAACTTCCTATCTTCTTCAATATTGCCTGGTACGAGCAGAAGGCAGTCATCGTACTTCTTGCCCTGCTGCATCTGGGCGTAAAGAACATCCATCTGGGTCCTACGCTCCCAGCCTTCTGTTCACCAGCCGTACTGAAGGTACTGGTAGATACCTTTGGCATTGCCGGAAACGGAACGGTAGAAGAGGACATCAAAAAATATATAGGATAAGAACAGCAGCTACTGAGTTAAGGGAGAATCTGTAAAACTCGGGGAAAAAATCAAAAGATAAGTTTTCATGTTTAAAAGGCACTTTGCAATAACACTCTCGATAGTGTTGCAAAGTGCCTTATTTTTGGAGCGAACAATAAATCGGGGGAAAATGCGTTATTGAATATAAAACTTAAAAGTATGAAAGAATCAATATTCGTTACCTTGCAGAAATGCACAGTGTTTGAGGGGTTTACTCCAGAGGAAATCAGAGAGGCACTGTCGATGGTAAGCTACAGGATGGTGGAGCTTGCTGCCAGGGAAACCTATGTGCTGGCAGGAATGCCCTGCAGATATGCCGACATCATTGTCGAGGGGGAGATGATAGCCCGCATGTCGGGATTGTCGGGCAAGCAGGCTCAGATAGAGCGGTTGGGCGAATCGATGTTGATAGCCCCTGCCTATATCTTCGCACATAATAACGAGATGCCCGTAAGCGTGGAGACAAGCAAGAAGACCACCCTCCTGCGCATGAGGCCTTCGGAACTGAAACTGCTAATAGATACTGATGAGCGCATACGCTGGAACTTCATCCAGCACCTGTCAAGGATAGATATCTTCCTTTCGCAGAAAATGCGCATGCTCTCCCTTTTCTCCGTCAAGGAGAAGGTGGCGCAATACCTCATCAAGATGGCTACCGAACAGCAGAGCAGAACCATCCGGCTGGATGTCAGCCGACAGGAAATGGCAGATATCTTCGGCATCCAGAAGTTCTCGCTCCTCCGCTGCCTCTCCGAATTCGAGGAGAAGGGTGCCATCAGGATTGAGGGCAAGACCATCACCATACTCAACTCGGATGAAATGAAATAAGGAGCAGGAATGAATATTCAATCATTTTTTAACAGTTTATTAAGAGTTTTTTTTGAAAAAAAAGCGTAATTTTGCAGTGAAACTAGATGTTGAACTAAACGAATGGCGTATGAAACAGGCAGAAGAAAGATACATCAGCTTGCTGACCGACTTCGGCTTCAAGCGAATATTCGGAACGGCAATGAACAAGGATTTGATTATCTGCTTCCTCAACAGCTTGTTTAATGGCAGACAGGTTGTGAAGGACGTATCGTATCTGAATCCAGAGCACGTAGGAGGCAAGTAAGATGGCGTATCGTGATATCAAAAACTCTATTGATACGGCGAAGCAAGAAGGTAAGAATGAGAAAGCCTTGGAAATTGCCAAGAACATGCTTGCCGATGGTGTTGACATCAATCTAATCAAGAAGTATTCCGGACTAACCCAGGAACAGATAGAAAAAATGAAATAACTAATAGAATAAAAAAATGAAGGAAAAAATCAAGTTGGTAGGCTGGAGCATCTTGGGAATCCTGCTCATAGCTGTAGCAACATTACTGTTGGCACGCTTTGTTTTCAATAAACAAGTGGAAGCTTATCTTTGCAATTCGCTGAAGAATGAAATGGTAGAAAAATTAAAAGACGCTGGCAAATATGTACCAGATACTACGTCCTATAATTTTGCATATCAGAAAGATTCTGTCCAATCACAAAAAATCCGTGAATATTTCAAACTCGATACAGTTGTATCTTCCACAATGCCAACATGGGACAAGGCCATTTCACTGGCACGTTTTGTAGCGGAAAACATTCCTCATGCCAATCAAAAGATTAATCCAAAGAGACGTAATGCTATAGATCTCTGGAAATACACTCGATCGATAGAGCCTGCATTCAACTGTCGATTACACTCCATCCTCTTACACGAACTATTGCTGTCTGAGGGTATTGTAAACCGCTTTGTAACTTGTCATCCCGCAGATTCCGAGGATTCCGACTGCCATGTTGTTAACCTGGTGTGGCTGCCAGAATTACAGAAATGGGCTATGCTAGACTCGGATATGAATGCTTGGGCAGAAGATGAAAAAGGCACTCCACTTTCTCTTGCAGAAATGCGTGAGCGATATATTGACGGCAGAGAAATCGTTTACCGTCCTCTCTTGAATTCAGATAATGATTTTGTTTATTACAGGGCATATTGGGCAAAAAACTTATACTGGTTTGATACTTGGGAGACCACAGGCTATGGTCGCGAAGATAATAATCCTGCTTATCGAAACAATAATCGCCATATCGTGCTTGTTCCTTCTGGATTCAAAGGTTTTGAACTTCCCGACCATTCAGTACTGACAACAGATGCTTCACGTTTCTGGGCAGCTCCCCAAAATTAGTAACTGCCATTTACTAGATCTACCCCAGGAACAAATACAATAGGCTTCGATGGCAAATGAAGCCTATTTCATTGTCCAACGAAAGTACTTTCATGTGCTCATGAAAGTACTTTCGTTTTTTATTGCTTTTTCTACTATATTTTATTCCATAAAGACAGAGCGCCAAAGACTATAGCGCGCCTCTGGATTCAACTGCTCTAAATGATGGAAGACGGCTTGCATATCCGCACGGCGGGTAGTCTCTTCGTAAGGACACAACGTCTTCTGCTTAGTGAAATGCAACTCTTCTGCTACCTGCCGGATATCCGCCTCATGTACGAGACAGAGCGGACGAATAATGGTAAGCGGATAATGTTTCAGAGGAAGACTGGGCTGCATGGTGGAATGCGAACCCTCGAAGGTGATATTCATCAGCAGGGTAACGAGGATATCATCCATATGATGGCCCAAGGCTATCTTGTTAAAACCATTATTTACCGCAAACTCGAAGAGCGTCTTGCGGCGGTTCCAGGCACAGAGGAAGCAACGGGTCTTGCGGGGATCGGTGGATTCATCAAACGAACTATGAAGGATATGGAGCTTGATGCCATTCTCAGCACAGAAATCCTGCAGATAAGAACGGTCGGTCTCGTAAGGAATGTTATCCATGATGATATGCGCCGCCTCCACCTCGATATGCGGCTTATAGATACGGGCACGCTGAGCCAGCAAACGGACAAGTTCCAATGAATCCTTGCCTCCACTCAAGGCTATAAGAATACGGTCCCCATCCTCCAAAAGATAATAGTCAACACATCCTTTATTGAATCGCTTTAATACTTTCTGTTCTGCTTTCATCATATTCTGAAAAGGGAAAAGAAAAGCCGCACCCTTTTTCCAGAGTACGGCTTTATCAAGATACATCTCTCTACCTTGCAGAAGAGAAACGACAATTTAAACTTCAAATATAATTCTATCTTACTTAGCGTAAGCTACACTACGAGTCTCACGAATCACAGTAATCTTAACCTGACCAGGATAAGTCATCTCATTCTGAATCTTGGTTGCGATTTCATCAGAAAGCTTGATGCTCTCTTCATCGTTCATCTTATCCGCACCCACGATGACACGGAGTTCACGACCTGCCTGGATAGCGTAAGTCTTGGTTACGCCAGGATAACTCATGGCGATAGCTTCAAGATCGTTCAAACGCTTGATATAAGCCTCTACAATCTCACGACGGGCACCAGGACGAGCACCAGAGATAGCATCACAAACCTGTACGATAGGAGCCAATAATGTGTTCATCTCCATCTCATCATGGTGAGCACCGATGGCATTGCAGATATCTGGTTTTTCCTTATACTTCTCTGCAATCTTGGCACCATACAATGCGTGTGGCAATTCACTCTCCTCATCAGGCACCTTACCAATATCGTGCAAAAGACCGGCACGCTTAGCCTTCTTAGGATTCAAGCCCAATTCTGAAGCCATGACAGCACAGAGATTAGCTGTTTCACGGGCATGCTGCAAGAGGTTCTGACCATAAGAAGAACGATACTTCATCTTACCGATGATACGAATCAACTCTGGGTGCAGACCATGGATGCCGAGGTCGATAGCTGTACGCTTACCAGTCTCGATGATTTCATTATCCAACTGCTTCTTCACCTTGGCTACCACCTCCTCAATACGGGCTGGGTGGATACGTCCGTCAGCTACCAACTGGTGGAGAGCCAGACGGCAAACCTCACGACGAACAGGGTCGAAGGCTGAGATAACGATTGCCTCTGGAGTATCATCCACTACGATTTCTACACCAGTTGCAGCTTCCAAGGCACGGATGTTACGGCCTTCACGACCGATAATACGTCCCTTCACCTCATCATTATCGATATGGAAAACGCTGACAGAGTTCTCAATAGCTGTTTCAGTAGCAACACGCTGGATTGTCTGAATCACAATCTTCTTAGCCTGCTGGTTAGCATTGAGTTTGGCATCATCCATAATTTCGTTCACATAGCTTGCAGCATCGAGCTTAGCCTGATCTTTCAGACTCTCAATCAATCTCTGCTTAGCCTCTTCAGCGCTCAGACCAGAAAGTTCTTCCAGTTTAGCCTGCTCCTGCTTCTGCATCTTTTCGAGGTCTTGCTGCTTGACAGACAAGAGTTTCTTCTCGTTGTCAACACGCTGCTGATACTGATCAATCTCCATCTTGCGTCGACCGAGGTCTTCCTGACGCTGATTGAGAGAAATCTCACGCTGCTTCAACTTATTCTCATTCTGCTGTATGCGAGAATTACGCTGCTGCACTTCTTTTTCAAGTTCCGCCTTCTTGTTGAGGAATTTCTCCTTCACTTCCAAAAGCTTCTTCTCTTTTACTACTTCTGCCTCTTTGTTGGCAGCTTCTATCATTTCATTATATTTTCCCTTAATGACATAACGGAAAATGAAATACCCAGCAGCACCGCCGATAACAAGCGCCACCAAGGCTGCTATAATAGTTACTATCATTATATTATATATATGTTTATTAATATTCTTATTTCAAAGCGTCTTCAATCTCGGAGGTAAGCTTCTCAAGAATATCATCATAAGGTTTCGTATCATTCCGATCCGATTCCTTCTCATATCTCAATGCCACATCAATGAGCGCCATATACAGGATTTCCTTATCGCTCTTTCTGCCTTTGAAAATCTTGGTATATGAGTTTACAATATCATCTATCAGTTTGGCTGATTTACGATAATACTCCTCGTCTTCCCTAGGTATTCTTACCGAAAGATCTGTATCATAGACGTGTAATCGTATGAGTAATTTATCTTGTTCTTGTTCTTGTTCTGCCATCGTTCCGATTTTTACTTTTCACCCAATAGTGTGATACACTTATTGACATCTCTTATGAGCTTGGCGATGCGCTTCTGAGTAGCTTCCATATCATTGTCAGAAATCGTCATCATCTTCGCCATCTTCAAGCTGTTGTAATCACTCTGCGCTTGAGCCAACTTTTCCTCCAATGCCTTGATTTTGGCATCGCGCTCATCCACCATCGCATAGAGTTCAGCATTCTCCTGCTTGACCTCGTCAAACTTGAGAATCATCTGCCTTACTCTTGTGGCAAACGTATTAATTGTTTTCTCATTTGCACTCATGACTATTTTTTGGCTACAAATTTAAGAGAATTATTTGAATAAAACAAATATTCTGCTATTTTTTTTCATTTTGGGCGCAACATTTGTTACTTTCCCATCTTCTGCTTTGCCTTTTCTACGTCTTCATCTGATGGACGTGGCTCTTTTTTGGCAAGCATCAATACCTGGAAGGTAAAGTCGGTTACCCATTGCTGGCTGAATGCCAAGCGCTTGTTGAACTGGCGCAACTGAAGCACGGTTTTCAGCACACTGGCATCAGAGAAATCATTCTTAGTGAAGATATCTTCTACAGTTTTAGCAGTCAGCTTGTAAAGCGAATTCTTCATGAAGCTAGGCAAACGGAGCTTAAACTTCATCAAGTTGCCCATCAGCATCATCAGATCCTGCGTAAAGTTCTGGAACTGGATGAGATATACATTGACATCCTGCAGTTTGTGGCAGTTCTTACGGATACTGGAATCTATTTCCTTGAAGAAGGCATCATCCGTATCATAGATATTCTTCATCATTTTCTTCACCTGTGCCTTTTCGCCAATACCCAGACGGTTGTTAACCGTCGGAACATGCAGACTTGTCTTGAAGACACGCAAGTCTGGCAACATAGCCAAATTGGTGATACCTAACTGAGAAGCAAGTGCAGCCTGAAAGTATACACGGACCAAGGTCATGTAATCTTCCATTCCACCTACCTTTTTATCGTCGTCTTTACGACCGAATAGTTTAGCAAAAATTCCCATTCCTTTATTTTTTATTTTCTATATCTATTTAAATTGTTCTGCAAAAATACAATAAAATCAGTAAATACCCAAATCAAAGCGACGTTTTTTATCTAAAAAGGTGCTTTTTTTATCAAAAAATGCATTTTTATGGCTTATGATTTCACGCATTCAACTTTTTTTAGTAACTTTGCCGCGTTTTTAAGATAAGACTATTCAACTTTATTGTATTAGAAATAGAGAAGATATGAAAGGAATCGTATTAGCGGGAGGTTCGGGTACAAGACTTTACCCTATTACCAAAGGTATCAGTAAGCAATTGATACCAATTTTTGATAAGCCAATGATATACTACCCTGTTTCCGTGCTGATGCTGGCAGGAATCAAGGAGATTTTGATTATATCTACCCCATTCGACTTGCCAGGTTTCAAACGCCTGTTGGGCGACGGCAGCGAATTGGGTGTACACTTCGAATATGCAGAGCAGCCATCACCCGATGGTCTGGCGCAAGCATTCATCATCGGCGAGAAGTTTATAGGCAATGATACAGCCTGTCTGGTTCTGGGTGACAACATTTTCTATGGAGCCGGCTTTACCGGTTTACTCAAGGATAGCGTGAAAGCTGCAGAAGAAGGGGTGGCAAGCGTATTTGGCTATTATGTCAACGACCCAGAGAGATATGGTGTGGCTGAGTTTGATGAAAACGGCAACTGCCTGAGCATCGAAGAGAAACCTGAAAAGCCTAAGAGCAACTATGCTGTTGTAGGACTCTATTTCTATCCTAACAGCGTGGTGGATGTGGCAAAGAACATCAAGCCTAGCGCAAGAGGCGAGTTGGAGATAACGACAGTAAACCAGCACTATCTGAAAGAAAAGACACTGAAGGTAAGAACCTTACAGCGTGGTTTTGCCTGGCTTGACACCGGCACCCACGACAGTCTTTCGGAAGCAAGTACCTTTATAGAAGTCATCGAAAAGAGACAAGGTCTGAAAGTGGCATGTCTGGAAGAAATCGCATTCAAACAAGGATGGATTGATAAGGAACAGTTGCTGAAACTTGCCCAACCGATGCTTAAAAACGGTTACGGGCAATATCTGAAAGAACTTGCAACAAGCAGATAGCACAGAGTCTATCATTTATCTTATACAAATATAATAGAGGTGTAAACACAATAGAATATAAAATAATGGAAGAAACAAAGAACTTTGATTTGGGACGTGATCAAGAGCAGGAAGAGAAGTCATCTATTGACTTCCAGCTGATTTATTCTACTCTTATCCTCAACTGGAAATGGTTCGTTCTATCACTCATTGTATGTTTGGGATTGGGATATCTCTACATACGCCATGCGAGACCGCAATACCAGGCTACCGCCAAGGTACTGATTAAGGATGACGACCAGAGAAAGAACAGAGGTATGGGTAACAGCATGATTCAGAATGCTGCAAACCTCGGTTTTATTTCAAACTCAAACGGTATAGACAATGAGATTGAAATTCTTTCGGCTCAAGACCTGGCTAACCAGGCTGTAGTAGACATGAAATGCTACGTGAACTATTACCATAAAGGAACCTTCAGAGACCAGTTAGTCTACAAAGAGCAGGAAGTAAGCGTTGACTTAGACCTGGCTCATCTCAAGAAGTTGAATGCTCCTATCAGACTTCTTATCGAGAAAACCGGCAACCAGTATCAGGTTACAGGTTCATACTATATACCTGTAGACGCTTTCTCCTATCAGAAGGATCCTGTCAAGATAGAAAAGACGTTAGCTGGTCTGCCAGCAAGCATCAATACCCGTGTAGGAACCCTCCGCTTCACCCAAAACGGCAAATACGCCTTAAAAGATGGTGAAAGTCTGAAGGTGATTATCGTATCACCGGAGATGGCGGCTAAGGGCTATACAAAAGCTTTGACTGTAAGCCAGACTTCAAAGACGACAACTATTGCCGAACTGGTGATGAAAGATGAGGATCCTCAGCGCAGCATCGACTATCTGAGAACCTTGGTCAATGTTTACAACCGTCAGGCCAACGAGGACAAGAATGAAATTTCTTTCCGTACAGAACAGTTCATCAACCAGCGTCTGGAGAAAATCAACAACGAGCTGGGCAATACAGAAGGCCAACTCGAAAACTACAAGAAGCGTAACAATGTAGTAGAGATGAAACTCAATGCAACAGCTGCCATCGCTAACTCAGACACTTACGCCCAGAAACTTCAGGAGGCCAATACACAGGTTGAACTTCTGAACGAACTTGGCAAATACATGAACGAACCTGGCAACAGATATCAGCCTATCCCATCAAACGTGGGTCTGACAGATGAGAGCTCAACAGAGTTGATTAACGAATACAACAAGATTGCTCTGAACCGCAACCAGCTGTTGCATTCTGCCAGCGAGAGTTCTCCAACCGTAACACCATTGTCAGCCCAGTTGGATGACCTCACAAAATCCATCAAGCGTGCTATGCGCCAGGCAAAACTGGGTATGGAGATTCAGCGTAACAGCATTGCCAGACAGGCAGCCATGTATGCCAACCAGATAGGTAACTCGCCTGAGCAAGAGCGAGTTCTGACTCAGATTGGTCGTCAGCAGGAAGTAAAATCCGGTCTTTACCTGATGCTTCTTCAAAAACGTGAAGAGAACTCTATTTCGCTTGCAGCAACGGCAGACAAGGGTAAGGTTATCGATGCTCCTTCATTGGAAGGAAAGGTCAGTCCTAAGAGTCCTATCATTATGCTGATTGCCTTGGTACTGGGTATTGCAATCCCTGCCGGCATTCTCTTCCTGAGAGAATTCTTCAAGTACAAGATTGAGGGACATGAAGACGTAATGAAACTTACCCAGATACCTGTCATTGCCGACATTCCTGTGGCAAGCGACGCTGCCAAGAAGGAAGGAAAGGCTGACATTGTGGTTCACCAGAATGTAAACAACCTGATGGAGGAGATTTTCCGTGGTCTGCGTACCAACATTCAGTTTATGCTGAAGGAAGGTGAAAAGGTCATGATGTTTACCTCTTCTACATCAGGTGAAGGTAAAACCTTCGTGGCATCCAATATCGGTATCTCGCTCGCCTTACTGGGCAAGAAGGTAATCATGGTAGGTCTGGATATCCGTAAGCCTCGTCTGGCAGAGCTCTTCGAGATTGACAACCACCATAATGGTATCACCAATCTGATTGTACACGACCATAACACATGGGATGATATACAGAAACAGATTCTCTCTTCGGGCGTCAACAGTAAACTCGACCTCCTGATGGCAGGTCCTGTTCCTCCTAACCCAGGAGAATTGGTAACCAGAGCAAGCCTTGACGACATTATCAGCCAGTTGAAGGAACATTACGACTACGTCATTCTCGATACGGCTCCAGTAGGTCTTGTGAACGATAGTTTGCAGCTTGGACGTTTGGCTAATCTCTGTGTATATGTCTGCCGCGCAGATTATACTCCAAAGGCAAGTTTCGGCATGATCAACGGTTTGAAAGCCGAAAACAAATTGCCTAACATGTGCTTAGTACTCAATGGTGTCGACCTCTCCAAGAAGAAGCACAGTTTCTACTATGGTGTTGGTAAGTACGGCAAGTATCGCAAATATGGCAACTATGGTTCTTATGGTTCATACGGCAAGTATGGAACTTACGGACAGTATGGAAGCTATGGCAACTATAGCAACAGCCACTATGGCAATGCCAACGACAACAGTATCAAGAAGTAATCAAGAACATACATACAACAAAGAAAAGAGTCTTTCTATCCAGATAGGAAGACTCTTTTAGATTTAAAAACATTAAGACAATATGGCAACAATTGCAGTAGATTTCGATGGTACAATCGTAACCCACGAGTACCCAAAGATTGGTACAGAACTACCTTTCGCCACAGAAACATTAAAGATGTTGATTAGAGACCATCACAAGCTTATTCTATGGAGCGTACGCGAAGGCAAGCTCCTTGATGAGGCAGTAGAATGGTGTAGAGAAAGAGGAGTTGAATTCTGGGCTGTAAACAAGGATTATCCTGAAGAGAGTTTGGAGAACAACAATCACTTTTCACGCAAGCTCAAAGCCGACTGGTTCATCGACGACAGAGGTATCGGCGGTTTGCCTGATTGGGGGGAGATTTATCAGATTATCACCAACCATACCAGTTATCGCAGAGTACTGAAACAGAAGTTCGGCGAACAGCAGGAAGCTCCCAAAAAGAAACATTGGTGGAGCCGCGGATAAAATGCTTCTCCAAAAGATATTCTTGTAGATACAATAAAAGATATCCCAATAATTAAAAAAGGTGTATTGCTCATTGGCAATACACCTTTTTTATTTATTGGAATGAATTTACTAGTCTGAATTAGAAGAACAAGTAGCGGTTATCAACTACATGAGCGTTCAGATAAAGCTCGTTCATGAAGTTACCTGCATACTGCATAGCCTTCTGGCGGCACTTCTGCTCGTATGTCTTGTCATCGAACTTAACAGGACGGTTAGTCTTGTTAGTAACCTGGAAGAGATAAACACCAGCGTTACCCTTCACAGCATGAGCTGAAAAAGCGCCCTTCTTTGTACCTGCAACAGCACCAGAGAGAGCTGGCTCACTAGCACCAGTAGCTGCGATGAATACAGGAGCAGCGAAAGTAATCTGGTTTACAGAAGAAACCTTACCACCCTTAGCCTTAGCAGCTGCGATGTTCTTAACACCATTCAACTTAGCCTCTATCATCTCAGCCTTCTTATCCTTGAGCACCTCTGCCTTAACAGTCTCCTTGACAACTGCATCATTCAAATCACGATAACCGATATGATGAATCTTATCAAGAACCACAACCAACAGGTGGTTGTTGTCACCACACTCATAGAGAGGTGAAATCTCACCCTCCTTGCTATCGAAGATCCACTTCAAAGCCTCGCGTGTAGAATGGATGTTTGCTACATAGTGAACAGAAGTTGTAATATCCTTCAAGTCCTGAACCTTGTAACCTTCCTTAGCTGCATTCTTCAAGAGATCCTCTGACTTAGGATTAGCACTTACGAAACTAGAGAACTTGTTGTAAGCTGTACGGTAAGTACCCTGAGAGAAGTCGATAGGCTTCTTGATAACGGCAGCAGTATACTTGCTGACCATTGCCTTGCGGTCGAGAACCTGAAGAACTACATATCCCTGACCCAACTGAAGCTGGTTCAAAGAGTTAACTGCTGCAGTATTCAATGTATTGATGAATGTCTTGTTGTCCTTATCCATAGACTGAGCATACTCATACTGCTTAGTAGTCATCCAAGCCTTGTCACCAGTCTGACCATACTTCTTAGCAATAGCCTCGAAATCTGCACCACCGGCAAGAGCACCCTGGATAGAATCTGCCTTAGTCTTAGCCTCAGCTACTGAGTTTGCAGCAACCTGAATAACACGATACTGTACAGAATCAGGCAATTCCTGCTTAGATACCAACTTAACGATGTTTAATGTATTGTCACCTGCATTAGCCTTTACAGCAGAGGTAGAACCTACAGCCATAGAATCGAGCTGAGCAGCGATATCACGTGGGAAAGCATCCTTTGAAACAGGAATACCGAGGTAAGCTACAGTAGAAGCGGACTTACGAACAACCTCTGTAGGATCTGCAGCAGCAGCCAACTGTGAGTGATAGCCTGCAAACTCCTTGTTAAGAGCAGCACGGTCTGCATTAGAAGCCTGAACCTCAATGTCAACGAACTTGATGTCGCGGCTCTCAACAGGCTGCTTGAAGCGTGCCTTGATTTCATCATACTTAGCCTTCAGATCGCTTTCAGAAATCTTCACCTTATCATCCTGGATATCAGAGTAAGGGAAAGCAGCCAACTGAATCTGGCTCTCTTCGTTCTCCTCCTTGAAAGCCATCTTAGCCTCTACAGGGTTTGACAGGAAGCAACCGGCGAGAAGAGCCTGATACTTCTGAGCCAAAGTCTGCTGGCGGAGAGTCTTCTCGATGAATGACCAGTAGTTGTAAATCTTGGTATACTGATCCATCATCTGTGCGTTAGCAGATGGGTTAGCCTTCTGTGCCTTGTAGTCTGCCAAGAACTTCTGAAGAGAAGATGCGTCGAAACGACCTGTCTGCTGATTAACGAAAGGAGTCTGCTGAAGCATAGGGTTGGTACCTGTCTTCAAGATGTCCTGAAGCTCAGCGTCGGTCACAGTAAGACCCAACTTGCTAGCTTCCTTTGCAATAATCTGGTTCTGGATGTAGGTATTCCATACCATGTCCTTCACCTGATTCATCTGCTCTTCAGGAAGATTTTCCTGACCCTGTTGCATTTTAATAACTTCTGAATACTCATCAACGAGCTTCTGGAAATCCTGCACGCTGATTTTTTCGCCCAAAACCTCACCAATCTGCTGGCGCTCATTATTCTTTGCAGAATCGCAAGAGCGGAAAGCTTCTTCGGCAATAAAGGCGAAAAGGCCGAAACTGATGATACAAACCAGTATCACGCCTCTTTTTCTAATTGTTCCTAATGCTGCCATTACGTTTTAATTATTATTATTATTTTTATTTTTTCCTAAGTTTAGATTGAACCACTTTTGATGCTAGTAGCCAATTGTCTGCAAAAATACAAAAATAATACGAGAAAAGGGAATTTTTTGCTATCTTTTTTGGTTATTACCTCAAAAAAAGCAAAAAAATCCCTTTTCTCACTCAGCTATTTGATGATGTGGAGTTTAACAAGCTCTATTTTACGGGATGTTGACTTGATAATTTTGAACTCAAAGTTATCAAACTTAATCACCTCGTTGAGTTTAGGAAAACTCTGATATTCATGCAATATCAAACCGCCTACAGTCATATATTCATCACTTTCCGGCAGTTCAAGACCAAACATATCGTTCACCTTGTCAATCTCCAGTCGTGCAGAAAGGAGATAGTCACCATCATCGGTTTTCTTAGCTACATATTTGGCTGAATCGTGCTCATCTTCTATATCACCGAAGATTTCCTCAACGATATCTTCCAGACTCACCAAACCGCTAGTACCTCCAAACTCATCTACAACGATACCTAAAGACTTCTTCTGCTGCAAAAAAGTCTGCATCAGTTTCTGTGCCTGCATCGTTTCCGGCACAAAAGGAAGTGTACGGATGTGATCCTGCCAACGGGAAGGATGATGGAACAGTTCGGAACTGTGAATATATCCCGCAATATGGTCTATATCCTCTTCATATACAATGATTTTCGAATTACCGCTCTCTATGAATTTCTGCTGCAGTTCTTCGAGAGAAGTATCCATTTCAACTGCCTGAATCTCCGTACGGGGCACCATACAGTCGCGTACTTTAGTATCGGAGAAATCAAGGGCATTCTGGAATATCTTCACCTCATCATTAATTTCATCTTCATTGGTAGCATTATCGATACTTGACTGCACAAGATAATCAAGGTCTACCTTAGAAAAGCCTTCATCAGCCCCCTCAGTATCCATCTTCATACCCACCAGACGCAGCAGACACTTACTCAAGAAAGTACTGAACTTACTGATAGGCCACAATACTACATAGCACAGATAAGCTATCGGACTGAAGATAGAAAGCAAGCGGTTCGGATTAGACTTGAAAAGCGTCTTTGGCAGAAACTCACCTGTAAAGAGTACTATCAGCGTAGACAGAATGGTATCTGCAGGCACCTTAAAGGCTGCATCAAAACCTGCGAAAATCGTATTGTCGAAAAGACGGGCTATCAGGATACCATAAACTACAAGGGCTATATTGTTGCCCACGAGCATGGTACTGACAAAGCCATTCGGATGATTATAAAACAAAGATAACAGTCGTTGCGTAAGGCCGTTTTTCTCCTTATCCATCTCCGCCAACATACGGTTGGAGGAGACGAAGGCAATCTCCATTCCGCTGAAGAATGCAGAAAAGACCATCGTAATGAGAATGCCTACGACTAAACTCATATCCACCTGTTCATTCATTATATCTTTTTCTTTTTAATTAGTGCATGATAGGAATCGTAGTAGCTCTGACTGGTGTAGCCGGCTGACGGAAGTTATTCTTGACAGAATCAGGCTGGCTGCTCAAAGTATCGGCAGCACCACCACCTCCTGTCAGGTCTCCCTTTTCAAAGCTACCCTTCGAATTGCTCACATAATAGCGCGTCATCTTTTCATCACTCCAGAAATGAGAACCCTGTAGCGTTCTTTCAGGAGTAACAAGTTTACTGAATACGTTACTTGACAATTCGTGCTTATTCTGGTCCCAGGTAAGTTGCTCACTATTGAAGCGCAAACCATCTTTGGTCAGGATGCTCACCCTACCATAAAGTTTCCATATCTTCTGCTGATCATAATAATAAGCTGTATCACACTGGATATAACTATTAATATGGAATTTCTCATCAAACTGCTCCAGCAAAAGTCCCTTATCAAAGATCCACAAAGATGGATTCTTGCTGGTATTCACCTCCCACCGTTCTGTTACGATGCGATATTTCATAACTCCCGAGTCGCTTACCAATGTATTTACACCATACGACGTCATCATCGCCACCGAGTCTTGCGGACGGATGGCGGGCGCAGTATGTTCTACCTGGTTCTGGCAACCAGCCAAAATCAGGAACATCAGGATACCGACAACATAAGAGCCTTTTATTCTATACATTATTATATATAGATCTATACATTATTATATATAAGCGGAAGATTAATCCATCTTCCACTTCTTAAACCAATCCTCGTTGAATGTGAATCCGATATTGATACGGAAAGAATTTTCCTTAATCAGATCCTTAGCCGAACTCTTCACCCACTGACCGCTGATATTCAGCATGGAGCGGTTGTTGTAAGAGTTCATGATAGGAATACCGAAACCGGCACTTACAGAGATTTCTTTCGGACCATCAACACCATTCATCTTATAATAAGGTGTGGCATAGCTGGCACCTACACGATACTGAACACGCTTGAAGAAAGCACGGCTACGCTCTCCATAGCAATACTGGGCACCGAGATTAAACTTGCTTCTATCTTTGTAGATGCCATCCTGCAAAGTGTAATTGGTACCATCAAAACTAGGATAACCCAAGCTACCCCACTTCTGCAGACTGTAATCAAAGCCAACCTTCCACTTGTTGTTATGATTCCACATCACACCCGCACCAATCATGGTAGGCAACTTGTAAGCCTTGCCGATAGAGTAAGCGGTGGTATCGGTAACACCGTTCTGGGTATCATTAGAAATGATTTTCATATCAGCAGAAGCGCCCAAACCATGTCCTGGTGAGAAGGTGACACCCACGGTAGCCCAATCTTTCTTTGAGAACTGATGGGTATACTGTACACCGAAATCAACCTTATAGCTGTTCACCTGCATAGAATAGTAGCGGGTGAGGGTCTTGTAATAAGAATTGCTGTAGCTGTTTGATACACTTCTGTCTATACTACCCCAGAGATATGAGAAGTTGGCACCTACGGACAAGCCCTTGACCGGTTCCCAACCCGCACCGATGTATGCCTGATGCAAACCACCATCGCCGGAATAAGTATTAGTATAGTAAGCTTCCTTGTCAGCATTCACCCAGTCTGATGCAGAATAATTATAGCCAACATTGGTAAAAGGAATGATACCGAAGCTCATACCTACATGTGGCAGCAAGCGGAAGCCTGCAACAACATACTCAAAATTTGAGTTGTTGGCATTCTTCTTCACACCATTCTCTTCAAAATTTGTCACCTGACCAGAGATGCCGGCATCAAGGATGAAAGTCATAGAATCAATCGAAGCATAAGATGCAGGGTTGAGATAGTTTACCTGATTATGCTCATGAAAGCCAAGACCGACTCCATTCATACCGCGATTAAAACCAGAAGTCTGGTCCGACAAGATGCCAAGACCATACTGGCTGTATGGCGAATTAGTACCACTTTGGGCATTAACCATAAGGGCTGACCCCAACAATAGGGTTGCTAAAAAAAGCTTTCTCATTCTTTAATAATCATTCAAAATTATATTCAGAGTGCAAAAGTATTAAAAAAAATCTAGAAAAAAGAAGGATAATTGAAAATAATAAGGTATTTTTGCATCGTGAAACGTTTTAAGCATATTTTTAGTGCCATTTTAGCAGTAATTTTAATCAATTTAACTACTGAAGTGGCTGCACAGGATTTTTCAAGAGACAAAGACTCTGATATTTCTGTGCAGAACAGTCGTGTCAATGAAGAAGCTACTGCGTGGCTCGATTCTGTTGACATTTCTCTCCTGACTTGCGGACCAGGTCAGGAGGTGTGGTCGTATTATGGACATACCGCTCTACGCATCCAGAACAAAGCTATGGGAACTGATGTTGCCGTCAACTGGGGTATGTTTAGTTTTAACCAAAGTTGCTTCATACTCCGTTTTGTTTTCGGACTCACCGATTACCAGATCGGCATCTACCCTATGAACGACTTCATTGCCGAATATGCACGTGAAGGCAGATGGGTAAGACAGCAACGCCTCCGCCTCTCCCGTACAGAGAAACTGGAAATTCTGAGAAGCATCGACAAGAATGCACAGCCGGAGAACCGCG
The DNA here is from genome assembly GCA_021618535.1 of Segatella copri. Taxonomy (GTDB): domain Bacteria; phylum Bacteroidota; class Bacteroidia; order Bacteroidales; family Bacteroidaceae; genus Prevotella; species Prevotella copri_O. Next base: position 27,305 of record JAJWAL010000020.1, read on the forward strand.
TATACCGCTACAATTTCTTCTATGACAACTGTACGACCCGGGCACGCGAGATGATTCTCTCCAACATTGGGAACCAGAGTACCAACTTTAAAGATATCCCTACCACTTCTACCTACAGGGAAGAGATTCACAAACTCAACGCACAGCACCGCTGGGCTAGATTTGGCAATGACCTTCTTTTGGGTTGTCAGGCAGACCGCCCTATCACACAAAGAGAATGGGAATTCTTGCCAGACAATCTGAGCAAAGACTTTGCCACAGAAGGAAGAACCGACTTTATTGATGCATCTCAGACTGCAGACGGCAAAACCAATACAACAAGTGCCAGCGGCTATATCACCCTGGTAGATGAAACATCCGATATTATCCCAGCCCAGGCACAAATAACAGACGATGCTCCTGTTACACCACGAATGATAGCCATAGCCCTGGCAATCATCATCATAGGAACAACGGTAAGAGAATGTGTAAAAAAGAAAAACTACTGGTGGTTTGATGCCATTCTGCTTGTTCTGACAGGATTACCGGGACTGATTCTCTTTGCCATGATCTTCTCGCAGCATCCTACCGTCCAGATAAATTTCCAGATTCTGATACTGAATCCGCTCAACCTCATATTTGCCTGGAAGACTGTCAAGAGGATGAAAGCAGGTCGTCAGTATTGGTATTTCGAACTCCTGGGATGGCTTCTGCTCATAGCTCTGTTCATGCAGATATGGCAGAACTATGCTGAGGGTATGAGTATTTTGGCACTTTCTTTGCTAGCGAGATACTGCGTCAAGTCGACCATGATGGATTTAAGTCCAAACAATTATGGTTTGCAGAAGCATATCGTAAAGAAATTCAGAAAGAATAAATAGACATTAAAATATACGTAAGGAAACGATTGGCACAACATCGTTTCCGAACAGAAGAAGATTAACAACAATGATGGTAAACAGATATATCACAGCCCTTTTGGTTGTCCTGGCGGCAACCGGCATGGAGGCGCAGACTTATCAGCAGGCGCTGAAGTTTGCGCTTACGGATATATCCTACGATGAATTCATCCAGCAACCGGAGGCGAAGGCATTGGAGGAGGACATTCTCTGCGTGCTCAAAGCCATCAAAGCGGCATCAGAAGATGAGAGCATCGCAACGCATCATCCTATCCTGTCGGCAACACTTGCCGCCAATTCTTCTGACATTCTGACAGACATTCATTCACATATTTATTATGATTCCCCTACGGAGCATAGATACAAAGTTCCGTATGGGAGTATTGTTATTCGAGGTCCAGACTGCTGATTTTATGCTTTCTGTAAGCAAAACTCAGAAGATTTGCCAATAAAACAGGTAATAATTGGCAATTCCTTGCAGATTTACAGATATTTTTAGTAAATTTGCAAACTAGTAATAAACAACAGGAGATTTTACTCCCAAACATCATCGAATAATAATAAAAAAATAAATATACAATGAACTTTAACAAAATTCTCCAGTCATTGTTTGGCAACAAGTCAACTCGCGATATGAAGTTGATCCAGCCAATCGTAGAAAAAATCAAGGCAGAGTATCCTAAGATGCAGGCCTTAAGCAATGACGAACTTCGTGCAAAAACAAAAGAACTTCAGAAGTACGTACAGGAGTACGCCAAGGAAGAGAAGGCTAAGATTGCTGAACTCAAGGCTAAAATTGAAGACACTCCTATCGATGAGCGTGAAGGTATCTTCAACCAGATCGACAAGTTAGAGCAGGAAGCACTCGACAAGTATGAGGAAGCCCTCAACGAGGTTTTGCCTCAGGTTTTCGCTATCGTTAAGGATACTGCTCGCCGTTTCGCTGAGAACGAGGAAACAATAGTTACTGCTACCGACTTCGACCGCGAGTTGGCTTCTAATCCAGCTAACGACTTCGTTACCATCGATGGCGACAAGGCTATCTATCACAACCACTGGACAGCCGGCGGTAATGATATGAAGTGGGAAATGATTCACTACGATGTACAGCTCTTCGGTGGTGTAGTTCTCCATCAGGGTAAGATTGCCGAGATGGCTACCGGTGAGGGTAAAACCCTTGTAGGTACAACACCTATCTTCCTGAATGCCTTGACTGGTAATGGTGTTCACGTCGTTACCGTGAACGACTATTTGGCTAAGCGTGACTCTGAGTGGATGGGACCTCTCTATATGTTCCACGGTCTCTCTGTAGATTGTATCGACAAGCACCGTCCTAATTCCGACGAGCGTCGCAAGGCATACCTGGCAGATATCACCTTCGGTACCAACAACGAGTTCGGTTTCGATTATCTTCGTGATAACATGGCTACCAACCCAGCCGATCTGGTACAGCGCCAGCACAACTACGCCATCGTCGATGAGGTCGACTCAGTGTTGATTGATGATGCCCGTACCCCATTGATCATCTCTGGTCCTATTCCAAAGGGCGACGACCAGATGTTTGAGCAGTATCAGCCATTGGTTGAGAAACTTTATGAGGTACAGCGCAAGCAGGCTACAGAATTGCTCGCCGAGGCTAAGCAGAAGATTAACGAAGGTACAAAGGCTAAGAATCAGGAACTCCTCGATGAAGGTTTCCTCGCACTCTTCCGTTCTTACAAGGCATTGCCTAAGAACAAGCCATTAATCAAGTATCTTTCTGAGGAAGGTATCAAGGCTGGTCTGCTGAAGACCGAGGAATACTACATGGCAAACAACAACCGTGAGATGCCTAAGGCTACTGAGCCATTGTACTTCGTAGTAGACGAGAAAATGAATTCTGCCGACCTTACGGATAAGGGAACCGACTGGTTGGCTAAGCAGGTAAACGACAAGGAACTCTTCGTATTGCCTGATATCACAACTGAGATGAGCGAACTCGAGGCTCGTACAGACCTTTCAGACCAGGAGCGTCTTGACAAGAAAGACGAGATGTTGGCTCACTATGGTGTACAGAGCGAGCGAGTACACACCTTGCAGCAGCTCTTGAAAGCATACACCATGTTTAATAACAACGACGAGTATGTCGTAATGGACGGACAGGTGAAGATTGTGGATGAGCAGACAGGACGTATCATGGAAGGCCGTCGCTGGAGCGATGGTTTGCACCAGGCTATTGAGGCTAAGGAGCATGTAAAGGTAGAGGCTGCTACACAGACCTTCGCTACCATCACACTTCAGAACTACTTCCGTATGTACCACAAGCTCGCCGGTATGACCGGTACTGCAAGTACAGAGTCAGGTGAGTTCTGGGATATCTACAAACTCGATGTTGTTGAGATTCCAACCAACCGCCCTATCCAGCGTAAGGACTTGGATGACCGTGTATACAAGACTGCCCGCGAGAAATATCGTGCAGTTATCGACGAAATCGAGGAAACACGTAATGCTGGCCGCCCAGTCTTGGTAGGTACAACATCTGTCGAGATTTCTGAGTTGTTGAGCAAGATGTTGAAGATGCGCAACATTCCTCATAATGTATTGAACGCAAAGTTGCACCAGCAGGAGGCCCAGATTGTAGCCGAGGCAGGTCGCTCAGTAAACGGTAAGGGTGCCGTAACCATCGCTACCAACATGGCAGGTCGTGGTACCGATATCAAGCTGACTCCAGAGGTAAAGGCTGCAGGTGGTCTTGCCATCATCGGTACAGAACGTCATGAGAGCCGCCGTGTAGACCGTCAGCTCCGTGGTCGTGCTGGTCGTCAGGGTGACCCAGGTTCTTCTGTATTCTATGTATCATTGGAGGATAAGCTGATGCGTCTGTTCGCTTCAGAGCGTATCGCCAAGGTAATGGACCGTCTCGGTTTCGAGGATGGCGAGCGTATCGAGAGCCCAATGATCAGCAAGAGTATCGAGCGTGCTCAGCGCAAGGTTGAGGAAAACAACTTCGGTATCCGTAAACACCTCTTGGAGTATGATGACGTGATGAACCGTCAGCGTACCGTTATCTACGAGAAGCGTCGCCACGCCCTCATGGGTGAGCGTATCGGTATGGATATTGCCAACATCATCTGGGACCGCGTATTGAACATCGTTAACAACAACGACTTCTTCGGTGCCAAGGAAGAATTCCTGAAAGTTCTTGCTATGGAGATTCCATTCAACGAGGATGAGTATGAGAACGGCAGACGTGAGGATTTGGCAGAGCGTGCTTTCCAGGAAGCTATGGCTACATTCAAGCGTAAGACAGACCGCATCCAGGCTACAGCTATGCCTATCATCAAGCAGGTATACGAAAACCAGGGTGCTATGTACGAGCGCATCATGGTGCCTATCACAGACGGCAAGCGCATGTACAATATTCCTTGCAACCTCAAGGAGGCATACGAGAGCGAGGCTAAGACCGTAGTGAAGGAGTTTGAGAAGAGCGTTGTTCTCCAGATTATCGATGATGACTGGAAGGAGAACCTCCGCAAGCTCGACGAACTGAAGCACTCTGTACAGAATGCAAGCTACGAGCAGAAGGATCCTCTCCTCATCTTCAAGTTGGAGAGTGCCAAGGTTTGGGATGCCATGATCAATGACATGTACGACCGTATTGCAAGTATTCTGATGCGAGGTCAGATTCCAGTAATGGAGCAAGAGCAGCCAGTTCAGGAGGCAGCTCCTGAGCAGCACACTCAGCAGAACTATGTAGAGAGTAAGGTTGATTTGGATGCAGAGCGTGAGGCCCAGGAGGCAGCTGCTAACCAGGATACCCGAGAGGGCGCACAGGTAAACCGCACTCCTTACCGTGCCGAGCGCATGCCACGTCCTAACGACCCATGTCCATGCGGAAGCGGCAAGAAGTTTAAGAACTGCCACGGCAGAAACCTGTAATCACAGGAAATGATGATGCTCTTAATATATAATAAGGTATAAGAACATCCATCATCAGAAATAATGATAAGAATACCTAGACTTGATGATACTCTCATCATTTCTAGGTATTTTTGTTATAAAACTACATCATTGCTACCAAGTTGCAAAGAATTATTAGTATTTTTGCAGCCGAAAAGAAAAAAGAGCTGACCATGAGGTTATGCCCCAAAGAAAAGAACAAGATTAAAACAAGGAAAGATATATGAAATTATCAGAACTTAAAACAGGTGAAAGCGCCGTTATCGTCAAGGTATCAGGACACGGTGGCTTCAGAAAGAGAGTCATCGAGATGGGATTCATCAAGGGCAAGAAGGTTGATGTGCTCCTTAACGCCCCACTCCAAGACCCAGTGAAATACAAGATTATGGGTTACGAGGTATCTCTCCGCCACAGCGAAGCCGACCATATCGAGGTGGTTTCCATTGATGAAGCCAAGAACGATGCAAAGCTCAGCAAGGCGGAAGAAGAAGACCGCCAACAGGTAATTGACTCAAAAGTAGTAGATTCCAACGATAGCGACGAACAGGCGCTCGGCGACAAGATGCTCGTGGCTGAAAGAAAAGACAATGCCAGCAACGAAGCCCTGGCTGAACAGGAAGCAGAAAGACTCCACCGCGTCATCAACGTGGCACTGGTGGGAAATCCAAACTGCGGTAAGACTTCCCTCTTCAACTTTGCTTCGGGTGCTCACGAACGCGTAGGCAACTATAGCGGTGTAACCGTGGATGCGAAAGTAGGTGAAGCTGATTTCAACGGCTACCACTTCAATCTGGTAGATTTGCCGGGTACCTATTCCCTCTCGGCTTATTCGCCAGAAGAACTCTATGTGCGCAAGCAGCTCATCGAGCATACGCCGGATATCGTCATCAACGTCATCGACACCAGCAACCTGGAGCGCAATCTCTATCTCACCACACAATTGATAGATATGCACATCCGCATGGTCTGCGCCCTCAATATGTTTGATGAAACCGAGAAGCGTGGCGATAACATCGACTACGACAAACTGGGCGAACTCTTCGGTATCTCGATGATTCCTACCGTCTTCACCAATGGTCGAGGCGTGGATAAGCTCTTCGAGACCATCATCGAACTCTACGAAGGCAAGGAAGATTCCAGCGCTCACTATCGCCATATCCACATCAACCACGGACATGAAATAGAACATGGTATCGAGCATATCCAGAAATATCTGAAGGCAGATGATTCCATCCGCCAGCGCTACTCTACCCGATATCTTTCTATCAAGTTGTTGGAGAATGATAAGCACGCCGAGGAATACGTAAGTCATCTGAAATCGGCCAAGGAAATTTTCGCAGCCCGTGACGAGGCAGCCAAGCGTGTGAAGGAAGAGATCCAGGAGGATAGCGAAACCGCCATCATGGATGCCAAATACGGTTTCATTCATGGCGCATTGCAGGAAGCAGGCTATGAACCGGGCAAGGCAAAGGATACCTATCAGGTAACCCACCTTATCGACAGCATCCTGACCAATAAATATGTAGGCTTCCCTATCTTCATCCTCCTGCTGTTTATCATGTTCTCAGCCACCTTCGTACTGGGCGAGATTCCTAAGGGATGGATTGAGGACGGCGTGGCATGGCTGGGCGAGTTCATCAGCAATACGATGCCGGCTGGACCAGTGAAGGATATGCTGGTAGATGGTGTGATTGGTGGTGTAGGTGCTGTGATTGTCTTCCTGCCACAGATTCTGATTCTGTATTTCTTCATCTCTTATATGGAGGATTCGGGATATATGGCTCGTGCCGCCTTCATCATGGATAAGCTGATGCACAAGATGGGCCTGCATGGCAAATCATTCATTCCGCTGATTATGGGATTCGGATGTAACGTACCTGCCGTGATGGCAACAAGAACCATCGAGAGTCACCGTTCGCGTCTGATTACGATGCTGATTCTGCCATTGATGAGCTGTTCTGCTCGTCTGCCAATCTACATCATGGTCATCGGAACATTCTTTGCCATCCAATACCGTTCGCTCATCATGGTATCGCTCTATCTCATCGGCATCTTCCTAGCCGTGATATTGAGCCGCATCTTTGCCAGTTTCGTGGTAAAGGGCGAAGATACCCCATTCGTGATGGAGTTGCCTCCTTACCGCTTCCCTACCTGGAAGGCGATAGGCAGACATACCTGGGAGAAGGGTAAGCAGTACTTGAAGAAGATGGGTGGCATCATCCTCGTGGCAAGTATCATCGTCTGGGCTTTGGGTTACTTCCCTCATAATGAAGAACTTGATAACCAGGCTCAGCAGGAACAGAGCTATATCGGCAGAATCGGTAAGACCATCGAGCCTATCTTCACTCCACAGGGTTTCGACTGGAAACTGGATGTGGGCTTGGTTTCCGGTGTAGGTGCCAAGGAGATTGTAGCCTCAACAATGGGTGTGCTCTACAGCAACAACGACAGTTTCTCTGACGATCAGGATTACAACGATGAAGACGGAAAATACGAGGTTTTGAAGAAGCAGATGACTTCTGATTTGAAGAAGACCTACGGTTACAGCGATGCCGAGGCAGCAGCGAAGGCAACGCTCACCGCCTACTGTTTCCTTCTCTTTGTATTACTCTACTTCCCTTGCATCGCCACGATAGCAGCCATCAAGGGCGAGACGGGCAGTTGGAAATGGGCAGGCTTCGCCGCCGGCTACACCACGCTCCTGGCATGGGTAGTATCAGCCCTGGTCTTCCAGATAGGATGTTTGTTTATCTAATCAAGGTGTCAGCTTTAAGAAAACAAACAAAGAGAGCGCACAACACCTGAACGACAGCCGCACAACAGCTGAGCGACGCTCGCACAACACCTGTTGTGCAAGCGCACATCAGCTGTTGTGCGGCTCCCTATATAATATATCCTGAAGACTTATTCAATATATCTGAAAGACTTCAAGTAACTGTTCGGAAGACTTTAGTCATATACTAGAACGTTAT
>JAJWAL010000125.1:0-8145 GCA_021618535.1 Segatella copri
ATAATCGTTATTCCTAAGCAAGATTGTCAGTCTCCCGCATCGGTAAGGGATTTTGCTTTACTCGTAAACGAATCCGGTTTCTTTTGCATAACGATCAGCAGAAAAACGTGATAGATAACCCAAAATCGTGAGGGATAGCGTGATGGATATTGTAAATATTTCGTCAATCTATCACGCTATATGTAACGCATAATAGCCTTATTATCAAACAATTAGAGTTTTGAAAACGGAAAACGTGATAGATGTGAGGGATAAAAAGGGAAAAAACTTTTCTAGGCGTATGCATTACGCCTAGAAAATGTGTATTGTTTCTTGAGTTATTTCAGATATTCTCCGAAATCTGTCAGTCTCATGTCGCCCTTCTTCAGGAAGGTATCGTGCATGGCGAGGGCGGCACGCATGCTCTGTGGCTCATGGCCCTTCTCGGCAAACTTCAGATACTCACGGAGCATCGGACGGTAATCTGGATGCGCACAGTTCTCGATAATCTCCTTGGCACGGCGCAATGGACCCTTGCCGCGAAGATCGGCTACACCCTGTTCGGTAACAATCACATCCACATCATGCTCGGTACTGTCCACATGACTGCACATCGGAACGATGGCAGAGATGCAACCGTTCTTGGTGGTACTCTGCGTGGTGAAGATAGAGATGTAACCATTGCGCTCGTAATCGCAGGAACCGCCGATACCATTCATCAGCTTGCTGCCGCAGATATGGCTGGAGTTCTCATTGCCATAGATATCGCACTCGATGGCGGTGTTCATGGCGATGACACCCAGACGGCGGATGACCTCAGGAGAGTTTGAAATCTCGCTCTGGCGAATGGTGAGATGCTTCTTGAAGTAATCAATATCATCATACACCTCTTTCAATGTATCGTTTGTTACGGTGAGCGAAGAGCAGGAAGCATCCTTGATTCTTCCCTCGCGCATGTATTTCACTACAGCATCCTGAACCACCTCGGTATAAACGCTGAATACCGGCACGTTAGGATTCTGGCCCAAAGCTTCAAGAACAGCATTTGAGGTTACGCCCACTCCGCTCTGCAAAGGCAGGAACTGTGGAGGAATATGTCCCTTCTTCAGGTCGCTGACCAGAAAATCAGCCACGTTGTGTCCCATCTGTTCGGTTACAGGGTCGAGTGGCTTGAAGGCACGCGCCTCTTCCGGGATGTTGCATTCTACCACACCGATTATCTTGCGGGCATCAATCTCCACATACTCCTTACCGATTCTATCACCTACGTTCATGATAGGAATAGGGGTGCGGAATGGGCATTCTGCTATCTCGTATACATCGTGGAGATAGCGCGAAGCAGGACTGTGGAAGGTATTCTTCTCGATGAGCACCTTCTTGGCAAGGCGGACGATGGTAGGAACGATGCCGCCGGCAGAGGTAAGGAATGCCTTGCAGGTGGTTTCGCCTTCTTCCAGATCGGAAACCTCGATGATGGCAAGGTCTATCTCGCCATAGAAGCCACGGCGCAGGCGCTCAGCCATGTGACCGAGGTGCATATCCTCATAATCTATCTCGCCCAGGTTGGTATGAGTTCTAAAGTCCTTGTTGGTAGAAAATGGCGCACGGAACTTGATGGCATGGGCTGCTGCCATGTCACCTTCGATACTCTGCGAGGTAGAAGCACCCGTCAGAATGCCCACCTGGAAAGGTCTGCCTGCCTCATGCTCAGCCACGGCTCTCTTAGAGAGTTCGCGGAAGGTTGCCTTAGGCACGCCGTTTGGTGTGAAACCACTCAATCCGATTGTATCTTGATCGTTAATCATCGCTGCCGCTTCGGCAGCACTCAATCTTGTATATGCCATTTTCTTCTAACTTAATACTCATTAGCGGAACTTATAGCCGCCTTCTTGATAATTGATAACTGTTTGCGGCTGCAAAGTTACACATTATTTTCGATATACGCTAATAATTTGATAATTTTATGCAATTAATTGGCAAAAAACTTACAAATAGTGAATAGATATACAGAAACTGCTTACTTTATGCAAAAAGATAGCCGAAAGTTTGGATGACATTGCCCTATAAGCGTGTATGACCTTAATTTTTCTTTGGATTACAGTTTACTTGTTTGCAGTCTGTTTGAATCCTGTATCTTCCGCTGACCATGATTGCCATTTACACTCGCCGACTTCCATTTCAGAGAACTGTGCGGTGAATGAATGGTCAACCGGGCTTGCCGCATATATTCCGAACGAGATCTCCCCATCACCCTTATCCAAATGGAATGTACGCATCTGGTGGAAAGTGGTACCGTCAGGACTTGTCTCTATATAATAGTCGCTTCCCCGACGGCTAAGGCGATACCACATTTCCTTTATGGAAGATGGAATATCATGCGTAGCCCAGTCGGAATATCCGTTGTTTGTCACCACACTGCCCAATCTCTGGTATTCCTCGTTCTCGTATTCGATTGACGCCTTCATCCAATTGTCACTGTCAAGATAGATTGCGATACCGCACTGGTCGAACAGAGCCGAACTGTTGAACGATGTCTTTACAGTAAAAGAAAAGAACTTGTTGGAGGTTTTCATTTGCAGCACCGGAGCATTGTCGTTGCTGAACCCGTAATAGGTGCGCTGCCACAAGTCTGTGTGAGGTTCTGAAACGATTGTAATCAAAGAGTCCGTGATAGTGTATTGTTTGGGCTCACGAATCCAAAACAAGTTTTCAGCTACAAATGGCTTTAAGATTGTGTCATTTTTTTCCATATTCGATTTATTTGCTATTGATGATTGTTGTTTTTTCTCATTTTGACATGACAGCAGAGTGCATGCAAGCAGCGACAATGCTATGAAAAATTGATTTCTCTTCATTTGTCGAAATGTTTAATATGTTTGTTAAAATCTGATAATAGTGCTGAGGTATGGTGCTTATTCCCCGTCGAGCTTACCTATGCGAAAATTGGCAACAGCCTCTTGCTTAAGCGACACTTCCGTAAAATAGCAGGTGTGTGCATCGTCTTTAGGACTTTGGGAACTTAGGCCAAGAAGTGTGATACCATTCTCTCCGCCGTTTTTAGACTTTGTAAAACGGATTCCTCCTACATTGATATTGCATGTAGCGAGTTTAACGTTTTCCGTTAAGACTTTCTTGTCAGAACTTCCTTCTTTTTTCTCTGACTCTTTCTGGATGCATCCAGTCATAGCAAGACTTGCTATGATTGCGATAAATACTAATTTTCTCATTGTAACATTGATTTGATGTTTATTAAATTGCAACTTCCTTGTGATTTATTTGCGGTTGCAAAATTAGAGAAAATTTACGATATGTGCAATACTGATTTCTAACCAATTTTCGAATCAGGCATGCACATTAAATAAGGTTCATTCTTAATGCAATTTCTACTGCGGCTGCGGTATTGGCAACTTTTAATGACGCTAAAATATCCTGACGATGGCGATTAACCGTATAAATGGATATGTTTAACTTGTCGGCAATTTGTTTGCTTGGTACTCCTTTAGCTATCAATGACAGTATTTCAAGTTGTCGGCGGCTAAGAATTTTACGGTCACTCGCTTCGTATATGTCCCGTCCAACCGTTTCCCCGGTCAATAGATTAACAATTATTCCATCTTGTCGGTTATGGGAAATAGGGTACGGGATGTAAGTGCATAGACCGAGTAAAACACTACCGTTGGCACTACAGCTGAAATATCTCGTTGTATGGAGTATCTTGACTTTTTCATTGTCTCCGGCCCGGTAAAAATTAAGGATACATGAAGCTGAAAAATTTGTCTTTTCTTTTATTGAACGTTCTTTTATAAAGTTGAAGAAACGAAGTTCCAGTACATGACGTTCAATAAGTTCGTCTTCTTTTGCATGACAGAATACGATGTCCTCAAAGGCAGAATTACGATCTACCATATATTCTGGAAGATTCATTATAGTTTGACCGAATCTTCCAGAATAAATATGGCATTCTTTATTTTGAAAATCTGATACAACTGCTATGCCTTCTGTTGCTAATGCATAACCATTTGCACACGCTTTTGCTTGAGCGAGTAATAGTTCCCTGTTATCCGAGGCTTCAAACTCTTGATCTGTCAAAAGCGATTTTAGTTCATTTTCTTGCTTCATTCTGAATTGATATCTATTCGCACCATTACGGAGTAGTGCCATTTAAATTTTGTTGCAAAATTACTAATAATAATTGATTTAGATCACAAGTTCCTCTTAAAATATATTAATCGAACATGAAGTCGAAATAGAGTTGGTTATCATTAAATGTTGCTTAACCCACTTGAACAACTTATGACAAGCTTTTATATAAGTTTATATAATACCTTTTTGGCTCTAAATATGTTAAAATTACCACTTAGAGCCACTTTCTTACCCATTCGTTTGGCTTTAAGTGGTATTTTTTGTATATTTGCAGCCAAAATAAGCAGGTTGTTTAACCCATTCATTATATAATATATGACAAAGATAATAGGAAGGAAACGTGAGCTACAACAGCTCGAAGAGGCATACAAAGCAGAGGAATCGCTGTTTGTTGTCGTATATGGTCGCCGTCGCGTAGGCAAGACTTTTCTTGTAAGAGAGGTCTTTGACGACAAGTTGGCATTTTATGCCACAGGTGTCAACCAGGAAAACAAGGATGTACAGCTCATGTATTTCTACCATGCGCTTTGCAAATATTCTGATGCACCCCTTGCTCTGCCAAAGACCTGGCTAGAGGCATTCGATGCGCTCATCAAGATACTGGAAGCATCCAAGGAGCAGAAGAAAGTGGTGTTCCTTGATGAATTATCATGGATGAATGGGATGGACGGCTCGTTTCTTACCGCCTTGGAATGGTTTTGGAACAGTTGGGCTTCGGCAAGAACGGATATTTTACTAGTTTGCTGTAGCTCAGCCACTTCGTGGATTATCAACAAGGTTTTCAACAATCATGGTGGATTATATGGTCGAGTGAATCGACGCATTCATTTGCATCCTTTTACCCTCCGAGAGTGCGAGGAGTTTTATGAGAGTCGCAAGATTGCCATGAACCATTACGACCAAGTAATGAGCTACATGGTGTTTGGAGGAGTGCCTTATTATCTCAGCATGCTGGAATCAACCAAGAGTTTGGCGCAGAACATCGATGAGTTGTTGTTTCATCCCGATGGCCAACTCCATCGAGAATACGAGAATCTGTATCAAGCCATGTTCCGCAATGCAGACAACCACTTACTGATAGTAAAAGCCATGGCTGCAAAGAGCAAGGGATTGACTCGCAATGAGATACTGGAAGCCACAGGCTTGCCAAATGCGGGGAGTGCGACTAGAGTATTGGATGAACTGGAACAAAGCGACTTCATTCGCCGCTATACCTCGTTCGGACAGAAGAAGCGCGACGAGATGTATCAACTTACTGATGCATACACCTTATTCTATTTTCATTTCCTGCAGGATGGCAAGAACAACGACAAGCAGTTTTGGCAGCATCATCTGGGCACACCAAAGATAAACTCATGGGCAGGTTATGCCTTTGAGCAGGTTTGCCTGGCTCATGTGGAGCAAATCAAGATGGCGATGGGAATCAGTGGCATGGCTGTATCTACTTCGGGATGGTTCAGCAAGGGCAAGGAGCAAAAAGCTCAGATAGACCTGGTGCTGGATAGAGCTGACCATATCGTAAACCTCTGCGAAATCAAGTTCTCTACCCGGCCTTATACAATAGATAAGCAATATGCCGAAACGCTACAAAATCGCCAATGGATCTTTGAACAGGAGACAAAGACTCGCAAGAGTTGCCAGCAGGTTATGCTTACCACTTATGGTTTGGCAAAAAATCAGTATAGCAGCATCATACAGAGAGAATTGACCATGGAAGATCTGTTCCATTGATATTTTCGAGGAATTTAATAACATTTTGCGAATGATTTGTCGGATATATCAGAAAAATGAGTTAACTTTGCAGACAAATATAAATAATATAAAAGAAAGGTTCATACAAGATGGAACAGAAATTACTGATTTACAACACTCTCACACGTACGAAAGAGAGATTCACTCCGCTCCACGCTCCTAACGTGGGCATGTATGTTTGTGGCCCTACCGTGTATGGCGATCCGCATCTCGGTCATGCACGACCAGCCATCACATTCGATATACTCTTCCGCTATCTCAAGCACCTGGGCTATAAGGTTCGCTACGTTAGAAACATTACCGACGTGGGCCACCTGGAGCACGATGCTGATGAGGGCGATGACAAGATTGAGAAGAAAGCACGCCTGGAGCAGTTGGAGCCAATGGAAATTGCGCAGTACTACACCAACCGCTACCACGATGCCATGGAGGCGCTGAACGTGCTCCCTCCTAGCATTGAGCCTCATGCCACAGGCCATATCATCGAACAGGAGAAACTGGTTCAGGAAATCCTGGACAATGGCTATGCCTACGAGAGTAACGGCTCTATCTACTTCGACATCGAGAAGTATAACAAGGATCATAAGTACGGTATCCTCTCCGGACGTAACCTGGAGAACGTAATCAACGAGAGCCGCGAACTGGCTGGTATCGGCGAGAAGAAGAACCAGGCTGACTTCGCCCTCTGGAAGAAGGCTTCACCAGAGCATATCATGCGCTGGCCTAGTCCTTGGAGTGATGGTTTCCCTGGCTGGCACTGCGAGTGTACTGCGATGGGACGCAAGTACTTGGGCAGCCACTTCGATATTCACGGTGGCGGCATGGATTTGATTTTCCCTCATCATGAGTGCGAGATTGCTCAGGCTGTAGCTTCTCAGGGCGACCAGATGGTTCATTACTGGATGCACAACAATATGATTACCATCAACGGTCAGAAGATGGGTAAGAGTCTTGGCAACTTCATCACTTTGGAGCAGTTCTTTACTGGCAATCACGACAGTCTGGAGCAGGCTTATTCGCCAATGACCATCCGCTTCTTCATCCTCTCCGCTCACTACCGCAGCACCGTAGATTTCTCTAACGATGCCTTGAAGGCTAGCCAGAAGGGATTGGAACGCCTGATGAATGGTTTGAACGATCTGGAGCGTGTGCCTGTGGCTAAGCAGAGCGATGATCAGGTGAAGAAGTTCGTAAGCGAATTGCGCCAGCGCTGCTACGATGCGATGAACGATGACTTCCAGACTCAGCTCGTTATCAGCTATCTCTTCGAGGCTTGCCACGTAATCAACACAGCCCTCGACCACAAGGCAAACATCTCTGCTGAAGACCTGAAGGAGCTTTCAGACACCATGCATCTCTTCACCTTCGACCTGCTTGGTCTGAAGAGTGAGAAGGGAGCCAACAATGATGCTCGCGAGGAGGCTTATGGCAAGGTAGTAGATATGGTTCTCAACCTGCGTGCCAAGGCTAAGGCTGATAAGGACTGGGCTACCAGCGACCAGATTCGCGATGCCCTGGCTGAAGCCGGCTTCGAGGTAAAGGACACCAAGGATGGTGTTACCTGGAAACTGAACAAATAAACTCCACACGCCCTGAAAGGGCAGAAGCTCCTAGCCCAGGGCATCGCCCTGGGCTAGGAGCTTCTGCCCTTTCAGGGCGTGCTGCTTGCGTTCTACCTTTACTTTAGGCCTGTAACCATTGGTTCAGGGCATTTATGGCGTTTTCTTCTTTGCAGCAAGTGAATCTTTCTGTCTGCCAGATATAGAATCCCGCAACATCTTGTCTTTCTTATTCTTATATTCCTTATACTCTTTTTCGTAATAATGGGCAAAGTTGGCGAAAGGCTCTGTCGTTACCTCATCGCTCGATGCCGTATAGGTATTTCCGTATGGATCGGATGCCTTGATGATGATTCTGGCATTCGGATTCCTAGGAGTATAATAATATAGGTGGTTCATGATGAGATAACCGTTGCCCTTGCTCACGAACCGGTAAGATACACTCTCGCTGTACTTATGATGATAGCCGGCGGCAAAGGCATCCTGTCCCTTTCCGCTGAGGCGCCCCATCAGATATTCCTTGCCATCCTCTACGGCTACAACACGCCAATGACTGGTAGCATTGAAGACATTGGCTACCAGGATATTCCTGTTGTTTGCCAACTGCCAATCCCTAGAGTATTTCTCGCCGTTGAAATCGGTCTGCGCACGGAACAAGGTCATCTGCTTGCTCTTATCCCAGAAAGTTCCCTTGTAATAGCAGTTGCTGATG
>JAJWAL010000126.1:0-8028 GCA_021618535.1 Segatella copri
CATTAGGTACCACCAGTCCGGTGGTCATATAGAAAGAAGTAGTCTTACCCGCACCATTCGGTCCGAGCAAGCCCACAATCTCACCTTGCTTTACATTGATGGTTACGCCATTGGCAACGGTTCGCTTGCCATAGCGCTTTACCAGTCCTTCTGTTCGCAGCACTAATCTGCCGTCAGAAGACTGCTGCTCTGAATTCATTATTTCGTCCATAATTAGCTAATTTGGCTGCAAAAATACTAAAAATAAAGGAAATATCGCTTATAAAATCAAAAACTATTCATAATATTGCAGTTTTTTAGAGGATTTTGGTTAATTTTGCAGCAAAATTCAGTTTTATAATAGCATGTTAATAGAAAAATGGCTTACCACCTTCGGTAAATATCTCATATTGATGGGACGTTCTTTTTCCCGTCCTGAGCGCATGCGCATGTTCTTGAAACAATACATCAAGGAGATGTCGCAATTGGGTATTGATTCTATTGGTATCGTTTTACTGATATCCTTCTTCATTGGAGCAGTTATCTGCATCCAGATGAAATTGAACATTCAGAGTCCATGGATGCCACGATGGGTTTCAGGTTACACCACTCGAGAAATCATGCTTCTGGAGTTCTCATCAAGTATCATGTGTCTGATTCTCGCAGGTAAAGTGGGTTCTAATATCGCTTCGGAGTTGGGAACAATGCGTGTCACCCAACAGATTGATGCCCTTGATATCATGGGAGTAAATTCAGCATGTTACCTCATTCTGCCTAAAATCATCGGCTTGGTTACCATCATGCCATTCCTGGTTATATTCAGCTCTGGCATGGGTATCATCGGCGCCTACGGAACAGCGTATATTGGGCATATCTTACCACCAGATGATCTGACACTCGGCTTGCAGCATTCATTTAACCAATGGTTTGTATGGATGAGCATTATCAAGAGCCTTTTCTTTGCATTCATCATTTCCAGCGTATCTTCTTATTTCGGTTATACCGTAGAAGGTGGATCTGTTGAGGTTGGAAAATCGTCAACCGATGCTGTTGTCTGTTCTAGTGTTTTGATTCTGTTTTCAGATGTTTTCCTCACTCAAATTCTCTCGTAAACTATGATAGAAGTTAGAAATCTCACCAAGTCGTTTGGCGACAAGGTTGTATTAGACAATATAAACGTCACCTTTGAAACAGGAAAGACTAATTTGATAATCGGACAGAGCGGTTCCGGAAAGACCGTACTCATGAAGAATCTCGTAGGATTACTTCAGCCTACAAGTGGCGAAGTTCTCTACGATGACCGTGACTTCACCCAGATGTCGAAAAAAGAAAAAGTTCTGATGCGCCGCGAGATGGGAATGATTTTCCAAAGCGCAGCCCTGTTCGACTCTTTGAATGTACTTGAGAATGTCATGTTTCCACTTGATATGTTCTCTACCATGAATTACAGGGAGCGCGTAAAACGGGCTCAGGAATGTCTTGACCGCGTCAATCTGATAGAGGCTCAGCAGAAATATCCTGGAGAAATCTCGGGTGGTATGCAGAAACGAGTAGCTATTGCACGTGCCATCGTAATGAATCCGAAATACTTGTTCTGCGATGAGCCAAACTCAGGTTTGGATCCAAAGACCTCACTTGTGATAGATGAACTGCTTTCAGGCATCACCAAAGACTATAATATGACTACCATCATCAATACCCACGACATGAATTCGGTGATGGGCATTGGTGAAAACATCTGCTTTATCTACCAAGGTCATAAAGAATGGCAAGGCAACAAAGATGAAGTGATGACCTCAACAAACGAGAAACTCAACGATTTAGTCTTTGCTTCCGATCTCTTCCGCAAAGTAAAGGAGGTGGAGCTGGAAGAAGCTAAAAACAAATAAAACAGTATCGTTCAAAAAAAGCCATCAGCCCAGAAACTGGCTGATGGCTTTTTTATTACAAAATAAATACTATCTCATTTTCCAGGCATCCTTGACCTCTACCATAGGTACCACAATCTGTTCTTTAGTACTGTCACCATACACCACTTGCAAAAAAACATCAGCAACATGATGCGCTGTATCAGCTTTTGCATTCAGAACATTCACCTTAACCATACCTTTATGTTCATCTTGCTGCTGCTCTACAAACATTTTGGCATTCATCAGCAATTGATCCTGATAGCCATTTGGCAACCGATAAGGTTGATTGTAGCCGTCTACAAACTCCTTATACTTGCCCTCTAAAAGCAAATCATAATATCCCTTGGCAGCAATACCTGCAAGATAGCCAGGATCAGATTTCTCCTCCCTACAGGAAGAAAAAAACAATCCCATCATGAATATCATAAAAATCAAAAGTTTCTTCATTTTTATACACTTTGATTCTGCATTCTTCGCTTCATTTATTTACTTCTGACGAATGAAGACGTTGATAGGACAGCCATGTAATGACCAGTTCTCACGAATCTTATTCTCCAGGAAACGGCGATAGTTCTCCTTGACATACTGAGGCAAGTTTGCATAGAACACAAACGAAGGAATCGTTGTATTAGGCAACTGGGTGCAATACTTAATTTTGATATACTTACCCTTTATGCTCTGTGGAGGATATGCCTCGATAATAGGCAACATCACCTCATTCAACTTAGAAGTTCCAATATGAGCCTTACGGTTCTGGTAAACTTCCTTGGCAGTTTCCAATACTCGGAAAATACGCTGCTTAGTCAAGGCTGAAGCAAAGATGATAGGAAAGTCTACGAATGGAGCCATACGCTTGCGGATTGCATTTTCAAAAGTATCAATTACCTTCTGATTCTTCTCCTCAACCAAATCCCATTTGTTTACTACAACCACCAGGCTCTTGTTGTTCTTCTGAATCAACTGGAAGATGTTCATATCCTGGGTCTCGATACCACGGGTAGCATCGAGCATCAGAATGCAGACATCACTATTCTCGATGGCACGGATAGAACGCATCACAGAATAGAATTCCAAGTCTTCGCTTACCTTGTTCTTACGACGGATACCAGCTGTATCAACCAGGTAAAAATCGAAACCAAACTTATCGTATCTGGTATAGATACTATCACGTGTAGTACCAGCAATTTCTGTCACGATATTACGATCCTCACCGATAAAAGCATTGATAATGCTACTCTTACCAGCATTCGGACGACCTACTACCGCAAAACGAGGAATATCTTCTTCGATTGCCTCCTCAGGATTATCCTGAAGTTTGTCCAAAATCATATCAAGCAAATCACCAGTACCACCACCTGTAGCTGCACTGATACACTGGGGATCCCCCAAGCCTAACTTGTAGAACTCAGCAGCCTGATAATACTCTGCGCTGTTATCAACCTTGTTAGCAACAAGGATAACAGGCAATTTGGCACGACGCAAAATAAGCGCCACGTCTTCATCCCAATCAGTAAGGCCAGTGTTAACGTCTACCAGGAAGAGAACCAGGTCAGCCTCTTCGGTAGCAACAAGCACCTGCTTGCGGATAGCATCTTCAAAAATATCATCAGATTTTACAACCCAACCACCGGTATCAACAACCGAAAATTCTCTACCATTCCAACTGCACTTACCATACTGGCGGTCACGAGTAGTACCGGCAGTATCACTAACGATAGCGCGACGTGATTGAGTCAAACGATTAAATAAAGTAGACTTACCCACATTAGGGCGTCCTACAATAGCTACTAAATTTGCCATAAACAGTCATTATCCTCCTTCCTTTTAGGAGGTATTCAAGGATGTGGTCTCTGCATCCAAGTTAATAATTTGCCGAAGCTGACCTTGCTCCGGCCCTCGCTCTTTTGGCGAGAGTCACTCCCTCGATTACATTCAGGGAGGAGTTATTTTAGTTGATAGTTTACAGTTGATAGTTTATAGTTATTAAGGGCGTCTTTAAACTATTAACTCTTAACTATCAATTATTCCGGATTATATCCAAAGGCATCAAGTTCTCGCTGAGAGCTGCGCCAATCCTTATCAACTTTTACGAAAGTCTCCAAGAAGATTTTCTTGTCGAAGAACTTTTCCAAAGCCTTACGACTCTCGGTATTCACCTTTTTCAATGCAATCCCCTGGTGCCCGATGATGATACCCTTTTGGGAATCACGTTCAACATAAATCACCGCATTAATGTGGATACGTTTTTCATCTTCCTTAAATCGCTCCACTCTTACCTCTACAGAATAAGGTATCTCCTTATCATAATAGAGCAAAATCTTTTCTCGGATAATCTCTGAAACGAAGAAACGGGCAGGCTTGTCTGTCAGCTGATCCTTATCAAAGAAAGCAGGAGATTCTGGCAAGAGTTCCTTAATGCGCTTCAAGAGCATATCCGTTCCGAATTTATTCTTCGCTGAGATAGGAAGAATCTCTGCATTAGGCAACAAAGAGTGCCATTTTTCAACAATATCACCCAACTTCTTCGGATCACTCTGATCAATCTTGTTGATGAGTAAGAGTACAGGAATCTGCATTTTCTTAACCTTTTCCAAGAATTCCATGTTCTTTTCTGGGTTCTCTATCACATCAGTCACATAAAGCAGCACATCAGCATCCGCCAATGCACTTTCCGAGAAGGCAAGCATCATCTCCTGCATCTTGTAATTAGGCTTCAAAACACCAGGAGTATCAGAAAATACAATCTGCATATCATCAGTATTCACAATACCCATGATACGATGACGGGTTGTCTGAGCCTTAAAAGTGGCAATACTAATACGTTCACCCACCAATTGATTCATCAAGGTACTTTTTCCCACATTAGGGTTACCTACTATATTTACGAAACCAGCTTTATGCATAAAAAATTGAATTTAGCAAAATTTTACTATCAAGAAGTTAAGCTCTATTGTTTTTAAGCTAAAGAAACGCATCCTTACTTATTTATAGAGAAATAAGAAAGATGCGTTTCCTTATATAGATTATTATTCTATCCTATTTTTATAGATTACTTTCCGTAAGCAGCGCCATCATACGCCCACTTATAGAAAGAAGCGCCATGTACAAATCCTGCACCAAATGCTGTGAAGATGACGTTATCGCCCTTCTTCAATTGGCTTTCAGCATCCCAGAGTGCCAATGGAATTGTTGCTGCACTAGTATTTCCATAATGATCGATGTTTACAACCACCTTATCAAGTGGAATTCCAGCACGCTTGGTTACTGCCTCGATAATACGGAGATTAGCCTCGTGAGGAATTACCCAGTTCACATCATCAGCCTTCAGATTGTTCATTTCCATGATCTTCATCACGTCGTTGCTCATATCTGTTACTGCGTAACGGAATACAGTACGACCTTCCTGATAAAGATAGTGCAGGCGATGATCAACTGTAAAATGTGATGGAGGGCAAACAGAACCACCAGCCTTCATGTGAAGGAAAGGCAAACCTTGTCCATCTGTACGAAGGTATGAGTTCTGAACACCAACGTTCTCCTCTTCAGTTGCCTCCACCAAAACCGCACCTGCTCCATCTCCGAAGAGAACACAAGTAGCACGGTCTGTGTAATCTACCAATGAAGACATCTTATCAGCACCAATCACAATAATCTTCTTGTATCTACCACTCTGAATCATGCTTGCTGCAACATCAAGGGTATACAAGAATCCACAGCAAGCTGCAGAGAAGTCAAATGCAAAAGCATTCTTCAAGCCCAGCTTACCGAGGACGATAGATGCTGTAGAAGGGAACTTGTAGTCAGGTGTCGTGGTTGTTACAATCAGTGCATCGATTGTATCCGGATCAACGCCAGTCTTCTGAATCAACTGCTTGGCAGCTTTACGCGCCAGATAGCTTGTTCCGAGGCCTTCCTCTGTAAGGATGCGGCGCTCTTTGATACCCACACGGGTGGTAATCCACTCATCTGTAGTATCTACCATGCGAGACAATTCCTCGTTGTTGAGGATATAGTCTGGCACGTAGCCACCGACACCTGTAATTACAGCATTAATTTTACCCATTATTCAGCTGCTTCCTTAACGATTGCAACCTTACCACGATAGTAACCGCAAGTAGGGCAAACAGTGTGGTATACATAGTATGCACCACAATTAGGGCAAACTGCCAATGTAGGAGCTACTGCCTTATCATGAGTTCTTCTCTTAAGTGTACGTGTCTTTGACTGTCTTCTTTTAGGATGTGCCATAATTTTTAAATGTTTAAAATTTTAATTTTTATTTTTTCAATTTCAATAGAGCTTCCCAGCGTGGATCTACATTTTTCTCTTCTTCCTCACCGCTTCGGGCGGCAGAATGCTCATTGAGCTTTTCAATCATAGCAGGGTTGCATTTTCCAGGTGCATGCACATGCTTGATGGGAATATTGAGTTCTATAAATTCATAGATAAACCAGGCGACATCGAGTATTCCTTCGTTCTCGGCCACAGTCACCAGATCATCATCCTCTGAGTACTCTTCTCCGAATTTTACGACTAGCCTGTCATTAGTCTCAATGGTTTGATCCATATCGTCCAGACAGATGTCGCATGGTATGTGAACCACTCCCTCAGTATGGAAATTGAGTTCGAAGAAGTCGTCCGTCCTATTGACAGACAGACTACTTGACAACTCGCCTCTCTGAACATCAGGAGCATCGATTGCCTCAAAATATTCATTGGTAAGCTTAAATTCCTTTTCGGTTATACCTTGAGGTAAAGCTTTCAAATCAATCTTAAAAGAATCTATGTTACACATATTCAATATATACTATATTGTTTCGGGTTGCAAAGTTACAAATAATTTTTGAGATAAAATAATTTTTTATGTAAAAATCACTAAAATCACTCATTATTAATTGATTATTCTTTCTTTAACTCAATTCTAAAGGTGGTTCCATGCCCAATTTCTGTACTTTTCACCCATATTTTACCATGATGGTATTCTTCTACGATTCGTTTAGCTAGTGATAAACCTAAGCCCCAGCCTCGCTTTTTGGTAGTAAAACCGGGACGGAATACATTCTTCAAATCCTTTTTTCTTATACCATTTCCTGTATCTGAAACTTCTATAATAGCTTTATCATCTGTTTCTTCCACATGGAGCGTAATCTGTCCACCATTTACTCCCATAGCATCAACAGCATTCTTCGACAGATTTTCTATCACCCATTCAAAGAGAGAGGCATTCATCTTAACGATAACATCCTGTTCAGGTATTTCCTTCACCATTTTAACTTTCTTCGATGTTCGACGATCCATGTAGTCTATAACATGATTCATCACTTCGTTCAAACTTGCAGGAACAGGCTCTGGCAGGGCACCTATCTTTGAGAAACGGTCTGCTATCAGTTGCAAACGCTGGATATCCTTGTTCATTTCAGGAATGAGTTCGTCATCCGGATAATTCATCTTCAGAATTTCAATCCAAGCCATCAGACTGGAAATTGGAGTACCTAACTGATGAGCAGTTTCTTTAGACAACCCCACCCACACCTTATTCTGTTCCGCTCTTTTGGAAGTAAGCAAAGCAAAGATGGCAATAACCACAAAGAGCATGACTACCCCCAACTGAATATAAGGATAAGCTGACAGACGTCGTATCATGAGGGATTCATCATAGCAAACCTGAATATAGTCATGCGTTGAATCATCTAGTTCAATTTTAATATTCTTGCCTTGTTTCAATAGCCGCTGACCGATGGCAGAAGCATAAGCAAGGGAATCTGCATAATCTTTCCCTTCCACATCAACATTACGAAAAGTCTGAGCATGGTTTTCAGAATCCATTACGATAACAGGAATGGAATTATTTTCATTGATAACCTTCAATACCAAGTTCAAGTCAGTATTCTCATCGGCATTATTGAGCGTACGCATAGCTTCAGCCCAAACCGCCATACGGTTGCATTCCTCTTCTGCAAGATCACGAACCAGAAAATGAGACACAACAAGAGAGGCGACAGCAATAAACACTGCTGCTATCACCAAAAAAATCTTCACCTGTCGTATTCTATCGGTCCAAATCATGCTGCAAAGTTAATAAAAATCCGTGTAATCAACGTCATCTGCTGATAAAAAACATCTTGAGCAGATAAAAAAA
>JAJWAL010000127.1:0-7940 GCA_021618535.1 Segatella copri
CATGCCTGTTTAAGAGTGAGATATACCAAGACCGGCACAAGAACTGGATGGTAAAATTCCGCTTCGACAACAACGTGATACGGTTTTTCTACAATTTCGACAAGGGAGTCAGCCGTATCGACCTCAATGCTATCAACCAATGCCGCAGCGCATCGAGCATCAAGTTATATCTCATCATGAATTGCTGGGCTGTAAAGGGATTCACCATCAGCAAAACGGCGCATATCCAGCAACTGATGCATGGCAGGGAAGATTACTACAAGACCTGGTCGGCACTGGACAACAAATGTCTGACTTTTGCCTGCAAAGACCTCAAGCGCCTTTACCGGAACCACATCATCGACCAGTATCTTACCTATAAGCCTTTCTTTCTGGAGGAGGGTAAAAAAGAGAAGCATCACCTGCCCGAACACATCACCTTTACCCTGCACGACCGTCGCACTTCTGGCGAAACTGCGGAGGGTGCAGAAGTGAGCAGCGAACTGAGAGGACAGCGGAGCAAACTGAAACTCCGGCTGCAATGCAATTATGATGTGAGCGAGAAGAAGGCTGACCAGCTGAGCGGCTATCTCAGGTTAGATATGATTGGCGACCTGGAGGACTTCTTCCTGCGAAAGGATTATTACATAGCCAACTGCAGGCGTTCGAACAAGAAGATGAACATGGGTGGCTATATGACCACAGCGATGATAGGTTTCTTTAAGGATCATGGTGTAGAAGGATTGTAAAAAATATAAAGCTTATGAATTATCCCCAACGTATGTACAGCAAGACCGAGCTGGGTCTGCTCTACTTTCCCGACACAACCGACGGGGCAACAGCGCGCCGTCATATCATGGGATGGATTAAGCGTTGTGAGCCCCTCTGGAACGAGCTGCAACGTTTAGGCTACCAGGAGCATAGCCAGTATTTCCCTCCCCGCCAGGTATCCACCATCTTCGAATACCTGGGCGAGCCGGGGGCATAAAGAAAAAAGGGTGTGTCATAAGTCCAGATAATGGCAGCAAGGTGTCGGGCTGAAAGCCCAAAAGCTCCTAGCCCAGGGCATCGTCCTGGGTAATTACGGACGCAAACCTGTCGCCCTGTAAGGGCAAAAGCTTTATATTTTGCCTGGAGTTTTAAAGCTTTTGCCCTTACAGGGCGTCTTGCTGATTGCCATCATACCCAGGGCGATGCCCTGGGCTAGGAGCTTCTGCCCTTTCAGGGCGTGTGGGGCAAAACTTTCAGCTGCACCATTTCATACATTATCGGCTCAGCCAAGCCTCCGGATTGAGCTTGGCAGTCTCCTTGCGAAGCTGGAACTGGAGGATGTTTTCAGAGCCAACACTACCCAAAGCCTGACGGGTACTTACCTTCTGACCCTTATGAACGCTGACCGATTTCAGATTACAGTAAACAGAGATGTAGGCACCATGACGGACCAGCACGTTCCACATGCCACCATAACCGAAGACGGCACTCACCTCACCATCGTAGATGCTGCGAGCCACACAACCCGGCTTGCCCTGGATATTGATACCCTTATTGTCGAGCGTTACGCCCTTCAAGCCTTCCACGTTATACTGACCGAAATGACTCACCACACGGTAACTGCCGCTGATAGGCATCGGCAATCTACCACGGTTAGCCTCGAAACCACCGCTCAGCATGCGGTCTACCGAACTCAAGGTAGAAGCCTCCTGTGCCTCCTTCTTGGCAGCGGCAATCTCACGGGTACTGCGTTCCGCATCCATCTTCGCCTTCAACTCAGCAGCCTGTCTTTCAGCCTCCGCCTTTCTTGCAGCCTGTTCGGCAGCAGCCTGACGGGCAGCCTGTTCTGCGGCGGCACGCTGGGCAGCCTCGGCAGCAGCACGCGCCCTAGCCTGCGCTTTTGCCTTCGCCTGAGCAGCAGCCTGGGCAGCAGCCTCCTCCTGAGCCTTTCTTGCAGCCTCGGCAGCCAATCTTGCTTCTTCGGCAGCCTTTCTGCGGGCAGCTTCGGCAGCAGCCTCACGCGCCTTGGCTTCGGCTATACGACGGGCATTCTCCCTGGCAGCAGCCTCGGCAGCAGCTTTCTTGCGAGCCAGTTCCTCGGCACGTTTCTTGGCGGCAGCAGCGGCAGCGGCCTTCTTCTTAGCCTCAGCAGCAGCACGGGCACGAGCCTTGGCTACTTCCTGAGCAATCAGACGGTCAATCTGAGCGTTGATTGCCGCATCTTTCTGACGCTGGTCGGCGATGACAGCCTGAATGGTCTTCTGCTGTTTCTGCAGTCCCTGCACCATTTCCTGCTGCTGGGTCTGCTTACCTTCCAATGCCGTCTTCTCCTGCTTACCCTTATATAATAAGGTGTTCTTATGTCCCTTTACATGCTGCAACTGCTGGTGCTTCTCGTTCACCTGCTTCTGCTTAGCCTTTACAGCCTCGCCCTGCGCCTTCTGATAGGAAGAATACTGGCGGATGAAGGAAAGGCGGCGATACATCTGTGTCAGATTCTTGGCACTGAAGATGAACATCAGTTTGTCCTGAACCGTATGATGACGGCTCATATAGCGCATGGAACGGATATACTTGTTCTTGCGGTCCTGCAACTGTTGCTGAAGCGTTTTCAACTGTGCCTGCAGAATGCCGATATTGCCGTCAATATGATGGATATCCTTCTGGATACCGTCAATCTTCTTCTGACGCTGGTCTATTTCTCCGTTCAGCGCCATCAGGTCTTCAAGACGTTTCTTCACATCCGCCTTATTTCTCTGCAAAGCCTGCTCCTGCTCTCTGATCTTCTTTCGGATAGAAGCGCGCTGTCCCTGCAAACCTCGGATAGAGGCATTGCTATAGGTTGCCGCCTTGCGTTCTGCTCTGGTTGGCGCAGCTGGTTTGGATGTTTTTCTGGCCACATGACTTCTGCTGTTCGGCTTTCTGGCAGGAGTAGCAGCCTTCTTTTTCGCAGTTACGGCAGTCTTTCTCACCGGCTTCTTCTGGGCAGAATGCTTCTGCGCAAAAGGTGCGAGCGAGAAGGTGATTGCCATGATGAATAATAAGATTCGCTTCATTTCTTATATTAAAAACCCATGTTCTATAATTTCAAACTCTTGATGAGCATCTACATACTCAATATCTTGCTGAGCACATCTGTTGGAGAAATCTGCTTGTATTTGCCCGAAATCTCGGTCTGAGTGCTCCATTTGCTGTCGGTCTTCACCTGATTCAATTCCAGACTGATCTTAGCCTCCTGCTTTTTCCTGGTAGCAGTAGTGGTCATCGCCAGATTCAGGGAGGCAGGGAACATCTTGACGCCTACACTCTTGAAGTTGCCGTAGTCGACGTGGAGATTGGAGGTGCCGTTCTGCGCACTCTTATAGACAACATCTGCAGCTGTGATACGGCCGGTAGTGCGGTTGGCTGTCCAGGCATAGGTCATATTGCCGTTCCTGAAACTAACCGGCACAGCATCTCCTGCCACATCCAAGGTGGCATCAAACTTCTTCAGGTCTGATTCCTTCACAGTCCTTTCGCCCGGCAGGAGCAGCTGGTTCCAGAAGAGAGCCTGCAGAGAATAGAAGGAGATGCCCTGCTTCTTGAGGAAATCTACCTGGGTATAATCTGCCTTGATATATTCCTTGTGAAGACGGTCGATGATAAGTACATGGTCGGGAGTAAACTCCAGACGGCCCACCTCTGTACCTAAGATAGGAATAAAGAGCTGGATGCGGATGATTTCATCCTTACGCATGCTCAGTTTGCCCGGCACAGTAATGTCCTTATCACCAGCCTGGAGAGTAAACGACATGTTGCCTACAATATTCCTGGTGTACACCTGATTGTCTGAAACCTTCTGTACGAAAGCCAACTTCCTGAGCGTCTCACTCTGACGAGAGTCAGAACCCTTGGTGGCATTCTCTTTCTGATGACTGGCTGATGTGGAGCCAGAACCCTGTAAATTCTTGCTGGTTCCGCAAGAACCGAGGAGCAGGATGCTGCAGGCTGCGGCAAGCAGCATCATCTTATTCTTCTTCATTGTATATTTCATCTTTCCTGATTTTTCTACTTTCCGTTTATTTCTTCTTACCTTTTCTAACTGACTTCTTCGTAGCGGCAGGTTTCTGCTTTGGCGCATTACGCTTCTTCAGTTCTTCTTCGGTAATATATTGTCTGTTCTTAATCTTCCATGCCAGCACCTCAGTCTGGTTCTCGCCGGTATAGGCTTTCTTCCAGAAATCTACGGATTCATCGGCCATACCATTCATATAATAGATATCTCCGGCATGTTCCAGAACCGTACTGTTATCTGCGGTGGAATCGCGGTTTTTGAGTGCCTGGTCTATATAGGTCTTGGCATCAGTATAGCGTTCTTCCATAAAGAGAATCCAAGCATAGGTATCCAGATAAGTACCGTTGTTCGGCTCTGCCTTGATGGTCTTGTAGCTCATCGACTCAGCCTTATGCAGGTCAACGCCCTTCTCGCTCAGATAGTAGGCATAGTTGTTCAGCGCCATCACGTTGTCATCTTTCCATTGCAGACAGGAGTCGTAAGCCGCAAAGGCTTCCTGCTCTTCACCTTTCTTATGAAGGATATCGCCGGTTACGGCATAGAGGTCAGAAACCAGGTCTGCCGGCGACTGTGCATTCACCTGCGCCAATCCGAGACGGAACTCACGGAGCGCCTCGTCTTCCTTATCTTTCTGATAATACGCCATTCCACCGAAGTAATAGAACACCATTTCTTCGGGATTATACTCCTGAGCCGCCTTACATTGCTGGGAAACCAGGTCATATTTCTTCTCGTTCCAGAGCATCTGTACGAGTTGCATTCTGGCATTCACGTTATCCGGAGCTATGGTAAGCACCTTTTCGAAGGCACGGCAAACAGAGTCGGCAGGCATCTTCTTCAAACTCATATAAGCAGCTTTCATCTCTGCCACTTCGGCTGACGGATGAGCCACGTTGAGCGCCTTGTCAAACAGCGCAATCACCTTGGTAGAATCGCCACCTTCGCTCTCGTTCTTCTGAATGAAAGAGCGGTACATCATCACCTTGGTCTCCAGATCCGATTTCGGACTCATCAATATCTTATCGAGCATCTGCCCGGCAAGCTGCTCCTGATGGGTGGCATTATAATAGTCGTAAAGCGACATCTGGGCATAGGAATTGTCAGGCTCTTCCTTCAGCACATCAGTAAAGCACTTGTAAGCTTCCTTCTGGCGGTCGTGCTGTACGAGCCAGTTGCCCAGCATTGTCTTGTACTGCATATCCAGCGGATGCTGGTCTACCAGCGACTTCAGTTCCTGATAGGCAGCCTTCTTGTCGTTCATCAGTTCATAAACTCTCATTTTAGAGAGGGTGAACTGTTCGCTTTCACCTTCTTCCACCTCAAGACGCGAAATGGTTTTGAGTACTGATTTATAATCCTTGTTCTGGGAATAAAGCTGAACCAGAATGCGGAGGGCATCGGTATTATCGTGGTTTTTGGCATACAGATTCTCATAGGCATCGATGGCAAGATCGTATTTCTGGCTACCTATATAATATCTGCCCAACTGCTCTGCATAGGTCTGGTTTTCCGGATTCAGTTCTTTTGCCTTCTGCATATAGGCAAGTGCCAGGGAATCCTGCTTGAGCTGAGAATAGAAAAGCGACTCATAGAAATAGGTTTCAGCCGCCTTCGGGTCAATCTTCCGGGCATGCTCAAAGAGGTCGAAAGCTGCCGAATAATTCCCGGCAGCCTGCTGGCGCGCTCCCTCCAGGAAGAAATAGTTGTAGCGCTGGCGGTCGTTCGGAGAGAGATGATCCTCCTGAACCGCCGGATTCTGAACCGGCTGCACCTTCTTCTTACGGGCAAGCGACGGCATGGCTACCGAACCCAGCAAGACCAGCCCCATTGCCCAACTGATATTTCTAAGATTCATCTTCACGATTCTAATCCTTTCTGTTCTATCTTTAATAATCTGTTATTTTACACCCGTATGACCGTATCCGCCAGCTCCACGTTCGGTTTCATCGAGCTCATTAACCTCGATGAAATCGCATTGTTCGTGCTTAGCCAGCACCATCTGGGCTATACGCTCGCCATCGTTGATAACGAAATCCTCTGTAGAGAAATTGATGAGCAGAACCATGATTTCACCGCGATAATCGGCATCGATGGTTCCCGGCGTATTCAATACGGTAATGCCATGCTTCAAAGCCAGACCGCTGCGAGGACGGATCTGCGCTTCATAACCTGCAGGCAAAGCCATATAAAGACCGGTTGGCACCAGTCGTCGCTCCATAGGATGAAGCACGATTGCCTCATCGATGTTTGCACGCAAATCCATGCCGGCACTCTGAGGTGTGGCAAACGCAGGTAGAGGCTGATGCCCCTTGTTGATAATCTGTACTTTTATCATGACTTTTTCTTTTTTATCTGTGTCTGAGTTTAATAATCTGCAAAAATAAGCAATTTTGATGGAATAAATGAATTTTTGAGGATAAAAACATGTAATTTATCATATTTTATTTTGATTTGTGCTTACTTTAGTGTATTTTTGCGCTACAGAATCAAGTAATACAATAATATGGAATGGAAACAACTGATATCCAACAAGCGTTTCGGACAGGAGCATAAGCATGCCGAGCGCCATGATGATCGCTCTGAATTCAAGCGCGATTACGACCGTCTTATCTTTTCATCGGCATTCCGCCGCCTGCAGAACAAGACGCAGGTTTTCCCTTTGCCGGGCAGCATCTTCGTTCACAACCGCCTCACCCACAGTCTGGAGGTGGCGAGTGTGGGCATGTCGATAGGTAACGACATTTCCCGACGTGTCATCCAGAAGCGGCCTGAACTGAAGGATACGCTTGTCGAGGAGATAGGTACCATCGTAAGTGCAGCCTGTCTGGCACATGATTTGGGCAATCCGCCTTTCGGTCATTCCGGCGAGAAAGCCATCCAGACTTTCTTCTCTGAAGGACCGGGTCAGAAGATAAAATCAATGGTTTCATCGGAGTTTTGGGATGATATTACGCATTTCGAAGGCAACGCAAATGCCTTCAGAATCCTGACCCACCGGTTCAAGGGGCGCCGTCAGGGTGGTTTCGTCATGACCTATTCCATGCTTGCTTCCATCGTGAAATACCCGTTTGCAAGCTGTCTTGCCGGCAACCACGGCAAGTTCGGTTTCTTTGCTTCAGAAGCGGAATCTTATAGGAAAATTGCCGATGAATTGGGCATTTTTTGCAAATCAGCACCGGGTGAGCCTCTCAAATACGCCCGCCATCCACTTGTATATATGGTAGAAGCTGCCGACGATATCTGTTACGAAATCATGGACATCGAAGACTCCCATAAGCTCAAGATTCTTTCCTTTGCCGAGACGGAGCACTTGCTACTGAGTTTCTTCGATGAAGATATCCAGCAGAAGATACGCCAGCGCATCATCGACGAAGAACTGACTGACGAAAACGAGAAAGTGGTTTACATGAGAGCCAGCGTCATCGGCAAACTGGAGAACGAATGTGTGGCAGCCTTCCTGGCGCACGAGGAGGAAATTCTTGCCGGAACTTTCAAGGGAAGTCTCATCGACCATATTTCCGAGCGCCAGAAAAAGGCATACAAGGAATGTGAGAAGATCTCCTACTCTAAGATTTACCAAAGCAAGCCGGTACTCGACATAGAACTGTCGGGTTATAAAATCATGGCAACTCTGATGGAGGTTTTCATCGAGGCAGCCGTCAACCCATCGCGTTTCAATTCCAAACAACTCCTGCGCCGGGTAAGCAGCCAGTATGATATAGAGAACGAGAATCTGGAGGAGCGCATCATGGCGGTTATTGATTACATCAGCGGCATGACCGACATCTATGCGCTCGACATCTATCAGAAGATCAACGGTATCAGTCTGCCTATTGTTTAAGGAGTTCAAACATACCAACGTGCTGCCCCTCAAAAAGTAGACACAGAAAGGTGGAAAACTGATGGAAAATGATTA
>JAJWAL010000128.1:0-7907 GCA_021618535.1 Segatella copri
CTCCTAAGACTTTATTATTTATATAGTTTAAAAAAATCAAGCCTTATTTTTTCTGGAATACTCTCACATAATCCACTTCCATCTGAACTGGGAGGGCGCTTTCGTCAACACCATCCTTGCCGCCCCAATCACCGCCCCAAGCCAGGTTGAGGATAACATAGAATGGTTTATTGAAAGGCCACGAACCAACATCATTTTTACCGTCGTTGTTGAAACTGAGCAGTTCCTTACCATCCACATAGGTCTTGATATAATCAGGAGTCCACTCCAGGCGATAAACGTGGAAACCGTCTTCAGCACCCACAGTCAGACGCTCCTTGGTAATCTGGGTTCCCATCACGTGATTAAACTTCTCAGTATGGAGCGACGAAGAAGTATAGTTAGGATTAAAGCCTACCTCTTCCATAATATCAATCTCGCCACACTTAGGCCAAGGATTTGCTCCGAAATCATTGTTGCAAGGCATCATCCAGAAAGCAGGCCATGTGCCTTTACCTTTAGGCAATTTGATGCGCGCTTCGAAGATACCGTAAAGCCATCCCTGACTTTCGTGGGCATATACGCGACCCGAATAAATCTTGCCGTTGCTGCCCTTGAAGCAGTTGATATAAAGCCGGTTATCTGCAATTTCTGTTACGCGCTTACCATCAGCAGAGCCGTTCACATAATTCTGAAGTTCATGATTTACCCAGCCCGACTTCTGCACCTCATGACGCCAGTCGGTACTATTCAACTCTGAGCCTTCATTAAACTCATCATTCCAGACCAGTTTGTACCCCTCAGGAATCACCATTTCGCCCCCTTCAATAGGAGTGACCTGTTTTCCTGCCTGATGCACAGACACCGATACCTTCTTATCCTCTAATGAAATCTCGACACTTCCGTCAAGAGCTACAGACGATTTATTCTCTTCCACATCTACTGTTACCATACCCATAGCTTTGTTATTACCGCTGGTACTCACTTTAAACCAAGGGTATACATTTGCCGTAGGACCTTCTCCAGGGAAGGATGCTCTCGCTTCCCAGCCTCCTTCAGAAGCCACAATCATGATTTTATAAGTACCGCCCTTAGCAGGAACATCTATGCGCGTAGGAGAGCAGGATATCGTCACCTCTCCATCGCCGTCAGAAGAGCTGCTGCTGCAAGAAAGCAGCATAAGCGAGAGAAGGAAGGAAAATATTTTCAAGAATTTCATGTCATTTAAAATTTAGAAAGGGAGCCACTCCTACTTACTTATTTATAGGAGCAGCTCCTGTATAATTCTATATAAACCTATAAAACCTAAAGCCTATTTCACAATCAAAACGATATCACTGACAGTTATTTCTGCATCCTTAGGAGCACCGGCAAAGTCCATTACAAGTTTTATTTTGGCCATATCTCCAGGATTCTTACCTTTAATCACGGCATCATCATAACGGACAACATATTCACCTTGTATATCAGTATACATATCAGCAAACAAGAAGCTATCATCATTGCCTGTATCACAAAGTTTAAAGGTTGCAAGAGGTAACGGAGCAGAAGTTTTTACTTTACAAGAGAAATCAACTTTCTGTCCCATCTTGATAGCGACAGGAACTTCTGTCAAAGCCCATTGTGCGTGCCACTGCTCAGCTGGAGTTTCTACAGGTATCACGATAGAATGCTTGTTACCCTCATGCTTG
Organism: Segatella copri; assembly: GCA_021618535.1. Lineage (GTDB taxonomy): Bacteria > Bacteroidota > Bacteroidia > Bacteroidales > Bacteroidaceae > Prevotella > Prevotella copri_O. The sequence goes on from JAJWAL010000128.1 coordinate 1,671, forward strand.
ACAACAGGAGTACACTCGATAGGTGCCCATCCTGCATCACCAAACCAATTGGTGTTTACGAATGACTGATTCTCATCTACATCCTTCCAAAGGTTTCCAGCTGTATTATAGTCGAATGGCACCTTCAATTCTACCGGAACCACAGTACCGTCATCGTTGGCATGATCTTTTAACACCAGACTTTCTATCATGATTTCATCATCAGCCTGATTTCCACCAAAGTCGAATACCACCTTCAGGTTTTGAATATCCTTACCTTCGAGGTCTGAGCCGAAAATACACTTAGGCTCTCCTGCCTCAAGACCGGTATTTACATCCTTAGAGTCAAAGAGAATGATGTCATCACCACCTGCGCCAGAATCACAAAGTTTCACTTTAACGGCATTATGTCCCTTGGCAGATGTAATGATGCAAGAGAAGTCATAATGCTTATCTGCGCTAGTAGAGATACCTAAGTTTTTGAAAGGAACCTGAGCTTGCCAACGCTCGGTAGTTGCCTTAGGGAGCTTCAATGTATAGCATCCCTTGCTGTAGCTACAAACCGGGTCAGCAATTTGGGTCCATCCTGGAGCATAATAGCCAGCAGAAGGTTTTTCAGGGAAGGTAATTTTCTTGAAGAGATTAAACTCGCTGTCCTCTACGAAACCTGCGAAGCCATTCATCTTGGTTTTCTCCACCGTGAAATGCTTCTTGACGCTCTCCTTGCTAATACCATTACGGTTCTTCACAAAGCACTCCACATCGTAAGTACCCTTCTTGCGATAATACTTAGAGAGGTTGAAAGCAGAAGAATAGGCACCATCTATCACCCATACCGGGCTTACTCCCTCTGCTCCACCAAACGAAAAGTTGGCTGTGTTGGTCTCTTGGTCTACATCAATCTTGAAGTTGTCGGCAAAGTCGGCTACATTAGGCAACTCACCGTTGGCACCAGAGAACTCCTCTGCAGAACATGCGCTGAGCATCAATCCACCCAGAAGAGCATAAGCCATATTTCGAAATATCTTTTTCATATTGCTGAAATCTTAAAGTTAATATTTTATTAGGGGGTAGAGGAAACTATTGTTCCTCTACCTTAATAAGTTTTAATAATTATTCTGAACCAAAGCAGGATCAGAGTCAAGCTCTGCCTGAGCGATAGGGATATACTTCTTAGATTCTGTCCAAGAATTGGTACGATAGCCATACTCATCTGGCACCAATACGCTGGTAGCCTTGCCTGTACGAACCAAGTCGAAGTAACGCTTTCCCTCGCCCACAAACTCCAAGCGGCGCTCATTGATGACATCATCCTTGGTTACGGCACCAAGCTCTGTGATACCTGCACGACGACGGATTTTATTCACATAATCCTTAGCCTGATTAGCATCGCCACCTGTCTCCAACAAAAGCTCTGCAGCATTGAGGTAAGCCTCAGCCAAGCGATATACACGGAGATTGTTATTATAGTTAAGGTTATTATCGAAACCTGCGTCAGCATTGTTCTCTGTGAACGGACGATACTTGGCCAGCCAAAGACCAGTATCCTCATAACGTTTGGTATATTTCACGCCACGACAGTCCCATACAGTAGCATCACGGCGCTTGTCGTTGTCAGCAAACAGAGCATAGGTTTCGGTACGAACAGGTAGGAATCCCCAACCGTCACCGCCTTGGTTCCAACCATCGCCACCAGGCCAAGAGTTTGGAGAAATCAAGGTAGGCAATATTGTACCACCAATAGCCAATGGTGAATTCCAACCACGCTCGTTGTTACCATCCTCATAGTTTACTTCCCAGATGCTCTCCTTGCACCATTCGCCGCTCTCTTTCCAAATAGAGGCGTAATCGTCTACTATATCATAGTCACTCTTGTCGGCGATGAGCTCCTGCATATACTGGAGAGCCTTAGGATAGCGAGTCTTGTCATTCTGATACATCACCATCTCGGCATACATCATATAGCACATGGCCTGCGACATTCTTCCACAGTTGGCATCGTCCCAACGCATTGGCAGGACCTTGGAGTCAATTACAGCCTCAAGCTCTACTATCAATTTGTCATATACTTCATCAGCCTTGAGCTGTGGGGCTGTGTAAGGAGCTGACAAGTTCTCCAGATAGAAAGGAATATTGCCGAAGTAGTGCCACAAGTTATTGTAGAAATATACACGGAGGGCTCTACCCTGCATCTCATAAGATGCCCTGTTGGCAGCAGTGAGATTAGCCTCTGCCCAGCCCAAATACTTCAAGAGGTCATTACAACGCTTGATGCCTGAGTAGTCCACTGTCCAAAGTGAGCTAAGGGTATTGCTGGCATTTGACTCATAGTTGGCAAGCATGTGCCAGTGCTGTTGATCGGTTTTGTTAGAACCGCCTACCCAGAAGTTATCGCCCATTATCTCGGCATCGATATTGAGAGCATTATACTGTCCCAATCCCCAGTCTGGCCAGTGGATAGGATCGTATGCGGCATTCAGCGCCTCATTGATATGGGCATCTGTGGTATAATATTCTTCGAGGTTTTCACCTGATGGGTTCTCCACCTCTAGGAAGCTGTCGCTGCAAGATGTGTTTGCCAGTGTCATACTGGTTGCCAACACTCCTAAAGCTATATATTTTATTGTCTTCATAATAGTCTTTATTTTAAAGGTTCTTATTTTAGAATGAAAGGTTTACGCCGATGGTGTAGGTGCGAGCCTGTGGATATACACCATAGTCTACACCGAGAGAAGTTCCACCTGATGAGATTTCAGGGTCGAAGCCCCAATACTTGGTCCAGGTAATCAGGTTCTCTGCCATCACGTAGAAACGCAAGTGACTGATAGACAACTTCTGTGTAAGCTGCTTTGGCAAGGTGTAACCCAAAGAGATGTTCTTCAATCTCAAGTAAGAGCCATCGCAGAGATAGAGGTCTGAAACCTGCCAGTTGGTAGCATCACCGTTCTTCAGGATAGGATACTTGTTGCTGGTACCCTCGCCCGTCCATCTGTCGAGCATCCAAGAAGGGAAGTTGCCTGAGAAGACATCAGTACGATAGGTAGCATCAAACACCTTATTGCCTGTTACACCCTGCAGGAAGAGGTTGAGGTCGAAGCCTTTCCACTCTGCATTGAGGTTGAAACCGAAGGTCCACTTTGGTGTACCGTTACCGATATTGGTGCGGTCGTCAGGACTGATTGCTCCATCTCCATCTACGTCTACGAAACGTACATCACCCGGCTTGGCATTTGGCATAATCATCTCGCCGTCCTTGTTGACATAAGCCTGAACCTCAGCCATATTCTGGAAGACTCCGGCTGTCTTGTAACCATAGAAGTAAGGGAATGGCTGACCGTTGCTACCGCGTGTACCACCGCCAGAGATGCCCTGGAAGCTGTCCAAATCGATAAAACCGGTATCATTACCCAGGTTGGTCAGTTCGTTGTGCAGATAGGTAACATTTGCCTTTGCATGGAAGCGGGCATCTGATACATTCCACTTATAGCCGAGTTCGAATTCAAGACCCGAGTTCTTCATATCACCCACATTGCCGATAGGCTTTGTCTCACCTACATAACTTGGGATAGGCATGGTAATCAACATACCATTGGTCTTCTTCACATAGTAATCGGCACTGAATGTCAATGCACTGCCGAAGAATCCGAAGTCGAAACCGATATCTGTCTGCTCACTCTCCTCCCACTTCAAGTCAGGATTGGCTGTAGCATTCGCCTTAGAACCATTAAACTTGATGGCATCCTTACCAAAGAGCACATTGTTGCCCATGGCTGTCAATACGGTATAGCGGAAGTCTCCGATATTATCATTACCGTTCTTACCCCAGCTGGCACGGAACTTGAGGTTGCTCAACCAGTCGCGAGTGCCCTCCATAAACTTTTCGTTCATAATGTTCCAACCAACAGAAGCTGATGGGAAGGTACCATATTTATGAGAAGGTCCGAAACGGCTTGAGCCATCTCGGCGGATTGTAGCCTGGAGCATGTATTTCTCATCGTAATTGTAGCTCAGACGGCCGAAGAGTGAAGAGATGGCATGAACCACGTTGTTACCACCCGATACGCTATGCTGAATCTGAGGCGAACCTACAGAAATAATCTTTCCGGCAGCATCCTTTACGATGGTCTGCTCATAGTTGCCGGTAGCATAGTCGATAGAAGGCTTGTTTACATTCACAAGGTTCCAACGGCTACCATTCAGATAGTCGCTCTTGTTCTTCATCGCACTCTGGCCCAGCACTACAGCAAAGCTATGTTTGCCGATGGTCTTGTCATAGGTCAGGGTATTCTCCACCTGCCAGTTGATGCCCTTGTCTGAGCTCTTATAGGCCTCAGTATGCTCTCGTTTGTTATTGCCAGAGAGATAGTATTTTGAAGCCACATAACTGTCTGTACCCCAGAAGCTGAGGTCTGCGCTGTAAGTGAAGTGATACTTCAGATTATCCCACAACTGCAAGTCGATAGAGAACTTAGGCACAAACTTGTGCGACCAGTTCTTGGCTGCAGGAATGCTCAACATTGCCAGTGGGTTGTTCATCTCCTGATAGGTACCGCCCATACCAGGAATTGTATAATAATTGCCATTGGCATCACGCAGCAATTCATAGGCATTGCGCTTGCCGGTAATATTTCCTTCTGCATCGTATGTATTAGGATCCTCATAGGTATCATAATACTTCTTAACCATTGTCGGGTCAGTCACCGTAGGAGCCAATGTAGGCGCCAGATAGAGCGAACTGCCGAGGATAGAACCATAGATAGAGTTGGCATCGATACCGGTACTCTTGACACGTGTATAGGCCATATTGACGTTTACATCGAGCTTGTTGAGGAAGTTGCGATCCTTCGATGCATCCATCACATTATATATATTGTTAGAGCGGAGTGAGAGGCGCTCATAGTTGCTCTGTCCGTAGTTACCGCCTACGATACCCTCCTGCTTGTAATAGCCCATAGAGAGATAGTAGTTGATTTTTTCAGAAGCACCACTGATAGATACCTCATGATTCTGCACTGGCGCATTGTCATTGAACACCAGGTCCTGCCAATCGGTACCGAAGCCCTTGACAGGATTTCCGTTGCTATCGGTCAGGTTGTAAGGATCAGCATAGATTGGAGCCTGACCGCCATTTAATGCACGCTCATTCTGAAGGATTGCATAATCGGTAGCACTGGTTACATCGCGCTTCTTCCATGCACTCTGCCAGCCGTAAGAGAAATTGTAGTTGATCTGTGCCTTGCCCATCTTACCCTTCTTGGTGGTAACGAGTACTACACCATTGGCAGCACGGGCACCATAGATAGCACCCGATGCGGCATCCTTCAGCACCTCGATACTCTCGATGTCACTAGGGTTGAGATAGTCGAGACCGCCCTCGATAGGCATTCCGTCTACGATGTAGAGAGGATCTGAATTGTTGATAGTACCGGTACCGCGAATACGAACCTTAGGAGATGCACCAGGCTGACCCGAAGAAGAGGTTACGTTGACACCGGCAGCCAGACCCTTCAATGCGTTATCAACACGCACTGGGCTCTTGCCAGCCAAATCTTCGGTGCTCACTTTGGCGATGGCAGCTGTTACAACGCTCTTCTTCTGAACACCATAACCTACAACAACCACTTCGTCCAAAGCCTTGTCGTCTTGTTTCAGAGTAATCTTCATGTTGGCTGAAGGATGGATCTCTGCATCCTTGTAGCCAATGTAGGTGATAACCAAGGTCTGGTTAGCATCTGCATCGATGACAAAGTTACCATCAAGGTCGGTGATTGCACCGGCACCCTTAACGCCTTTTACCTGTATGGTGGCTCCGATAACGGGTTCACCCAGGTCATCCAACACGACACCCTTGAAGGTGTTTTTCTGTGCGAGCGCTGACGTCGACATCAATAATGCGGTCGCCAGCAATAGACTTTTTGTTTTCATATTCGATTATTAGTTTAGAAAAAATATCTATTTGTTAGTTCACTCTATTATAATAATGTATAAGACTGTGCGGCTGTGCATTTCCTAAAATGCGTTAAGCCGTGTTTCCGATTGCAAATATAATATGATTTTTTGATAATTCCTAGCACCTTCAACAGATAAGTGGAAAGAAAACTTTTCTAAAACAATATATATTGTTAATTTTCAGACACTTATCAGTCTCCGACAGCTACACGAAAGTGGATGGCTTAAAATAAAGGAAATGAGGCTGGAACACCCTCAAAAAGTTACATCAGCATTTTTCAGTGTTCACACTCTGCCACTTTTCAGTTG
>JAJWAL010000129.1:0-7879 GCA_021618535.1 Segatella copri
TTATTATACCTTTGCAACCGAATACATTTTTTTATATAAAACTTGTAAAGGATAACTGGCAATATATAAAAAAAGAGGTGTATTCAAGATAAAGAGAGATAATAATTATAAGAAGAGACAGATATTATGAGAATGAAGGTTTTATTTGCTTCCCTGTTGCTGGCTGCTTCGGGGCAAGTGCTGGCACAGTCTTCCGGACAGGTTGGGGGACAGGTCTTCGATGAGAACGGAGACCCTGTAGTAGGTGCCCAGATCATGGTGAAAGGTTCCAAGACTGGAACCGTGACCGACATTGATGGTAAGTTCAGCTTACCGAGTGCTAAAAAAGGAGAGGCGATAGTCATCACCTATCTCGGTATGGATTCCCAGACCTTGAAGGCGGCTCCAGGCATGAAGGTAAGCATGCACTCTCAAGACCGCCAGCTCGACGAAGTGATTGTTGTGGCATACGGCGAGCAGAAGAAATCCTCTTTCACGGGTTCAGCAGGCGTAGTGGATGCAGATAAAATAGCCGTGCGTCAGGTAACCAATGTGGTAGATGCCCTCAATGGTCAGGTAGCTGGTGTGCAGATGATAAATACATCTGGCAATCCGTCTTCTACCCCTACCATCCGTGTGCGCGGTATCAGCTCCATCAATGCAGGTCAGGATCCGTTGATCGTGGTAGATGGTGCACCTTATTATGGTTCCTGGAGTGACATCAACCCAGCGGATGTGGCTTCTGTTACCGTATTGAAAGATGCGGCAAGTAATGCACTCTACGGAGCCCGTGGTGCCAATGGTGTCATTATGATTACCACCAAGAATCCGCAGGTGGGCAAGACCGTCATCACTGTTGATGCCAAATGGGGCAGCAATAGCCGTGGCTCTCAGACTTATGATATGATTTCAGATCCCGGTCAATATTATGAGACACACTATAAGTCATTATATAATTACTATACCAATGGCAAGGGTATGTCAGCTTATGCGGCTCATGTGGCTGCCAATAACGCGATTGGTGGTTCTTCAGAAAAGGGTGGATTGGGTTATATCTGCTACAATGTGCCTGAGGGACAGTATCTCATTGGCGATAATGGAAAGCTGAATCCTAATGCTACATTGGGAAACAAAATCTCTTATAACGGAAAGGACTATACGATTAGTCCGGACGACTGGCTCAAGGCGGCTTACCGAAACACCCTCCGGCAGGAGTATAATATGAATGTGAATGGTGGAAACGACAGTTCCCAGTTCTATGCTTCATTGGGCTATCTGGATAACCCTGGTATCGCATACGGCTCTCAGTTTAAGCGATATACTGCACGCCTGAAGGCTACCTATAAGGCAAATGAATGGCTGAAGGTGGGTGGTAACGTAAACTATGCCCATACCGTTACAGACTATGCCACAGAGGTAGATTCTAATGGAAAAAACAGTTCCACCAATACCTTCTACATGGTCAATACCATCGCTCCTATCTATCCGCTGTATCTCAGAGATGGCAATGGCAATATCATGACCGATGATAATGGTAAGATATATGATTATGGTAACGGAATGAATGCAGGCTTGAATCGACCTGTACTCTCTCAGGTCAACCAGTTGAAGAATGACCAACTTCAGGCATCCCATTCTGTAGGCAATACTTTCGGTATCAATGGCTTTGCTGAGATTACCCCAACATTTGTCAAGGGATTGAAGATTACCTTGAACGGTACGGTGGATGACTATGAATATCGCTATCAGAGTACCCAGCAGCCTTATTATGGATTTGGTGCAACGACTTATCCTAATGGTGAGGTAACCGTAGGACATTACCGTTATTATACAGTCAACTTCCAGCAGTTGGTAAACTATGCCCGTTCTTTTGGTCTGCACAACATGACATTGTTGTTGGGCCATGAAAACTATAAGCAGACTTATGAATACGTATATGGCGGCCGTTCCAACATGTTCTCTTTCAAGGAAAACCATGAGTTGGCAGGTGCTATCACTAATGAGCCGACATATTCTAATCAGACCAATTACAACACCGAAGGTTTCTTCTTCCGTGGCATGTATGATTATGATGGCAAGTATTTCGGCCAGGTATCTTATCGCCGTGACGGTTCATCCCGCTTCTCTCCAGCCCATCGCTGGGGCGATTTCTATTCTTTCGGTGGTGCCTGGATACTGACCAAGGAAGATTGGATGGCAGGCACCAAGTCTTGGCTCAACATGCTGAAGGTGAAATTCTCTTTCGGTCAGCAGGGTAACGATGCCATCGGTAACAACCGTTATCTGGATACTTACGGCATCGGTAGCATGAATGGTGACATGGCGCTGACCTTTGCTTCAAAGGGTAATGATAAGATTACCTGGGAGACCAATACCAATATCAACGCAGGTCTTGAATTCGAACTCTTCAAGGGTCGTCTGACCGGTGATGTGGAGTATTTCTACCGCAAAACCACTGACATGCTCTGTTTCATCAGCGTGCCTATGTCAATGGGTTATGCAGGCTATTACTCTAATGTGGGTAACATGGTGAACCGTGGTGTAGAACTGAATCTTGCAGGAGATGTAATCCGCACCAAGGATTTTGCGTGGAACATCAATCTCAATGCCACACACTATACCAATGAGATAACGAAGCTTTATGAAGAGAACAAGAACGAGATGCTGAGCGGATATGCCGGTTATCATAACGGTTCTTATTATTATGGTGAAGGATTGCCTATCTACACCTGGAGATTGAAGAAATATGCGGGCGTAAATGAGAAAGGAGAATCCACATGGTATGTTGAGAACGAAGATGGTTCGCTGGGCAAGTCTGCAAAATGGTCGGAAGGCTCTTACTTTGCCTGTGGCGACCCTACTCCTGATCTTTATGGTGGATTTGGTACATTGTTGTCGTTTAAGGGTATCGATGTCAGTGTGAACTTCACTTATTCCATCGGCGGCAAATCTTACGATTCAGGTTATCAGAGTCTGATGGGTGTTCCTTATGACAGCTGGACAGGTTTCAATTTCCATAAGGATATGCTGGATGCCTGGTCTCCAAGTAACAGAGGATCCAACATCCCTCGCCTCCAGTATAATGATACGGATGCAAACTCATCTTCTGACCGTTTCCTGATCAATGCAAGTTACCTCAACCTGCAGAGCATCAATATCGGTTATACCTTGCCAAAGAGCCTGACACGTCGTTTGGGCTTGACTAAGGTTCGTGTCTATGGTGCGGCAGACAATGTCTATCTGTGGAGCAAGCGAAAGGGATTCGACCCTCGTACAAGTTTCACCGGCTCACCTAGCAACGAGCAGTATGCGTTTGTACGTGCCATCTCTGGTGGTATTACACTTCAATTTTAAACTGTTAGATAAGGAGATTTTTATATGATGAACAATATATTTCGCAAGGTTTCTCTGTTCACTGTAGTGCTCTCTTCATGCTTGATGATGCAGAGCTGTCTGGAGGAGGAACTGCCAAAGGATTATGCAACAGGCAGTCAGGTGCAGGGGTCTGAGACGGCTCAGCAGGGCTTGCTGACCGGCTTGAGTGCCTATATGGTAAAGAGTGGTGTGTATGGAAACGGTTCGGCTTACGACAACGGTTATCCCAGCCAGATGATTATCCGTGATGTGATGACGGCAGATATGCCTGTTTATAATGCAGATTACGACTATTTCTCATCTATAGAGAATGGTAAGGGGCTCCGTAGCCCTTTCAATTACACCTATTTCTACTATTATGGTTTGGTGAACAATGCCAACAGTATCATCTCGTCGCTCGATGTGGAAGGAGCATCTGAATCTGCAAAGGCGTCTGCCGGTGTGGCTTATGCTTACCGTGCTTTGGCATACCTGGATATGGCAAGAATGTTTGAATTCAAGAAGACTGGATTCTCTGACTTTGATGCCAAGGCAGCCAAGGTTATGGGACTTACCGTACCTATCGTGACCGAGAAGACTACTGCCGTTGAGGGTAAGAACAATCCTCGTGTACCTTATTATACAATGTATCGCTTCATCCTGCACGACCTGAATAAGGCTGAGGCATACTTGAAGGGCTATAAGCGTACGGGCAAGGAGCAGCCGGATGAGAGTGTGGTAGATGGTTTGAAGGCACGTTTCTGGCTGGAACTGGGTTCTCGCTTTTATGATTCTGCAGATGACCTGACAGCCCAGTTGGCTCATGAGAATGATGCTGACGGCTATGATGCCTTGGGCATTACGGCGGTTAATGACTGTTTTGCCAAGGCTGCCTCATACGCACAGGCTGCCATCGACAATTCCGGTTGCCAGCCAATGTCTCAGAGCGAATGGTATAATAAGAAGACAGGTTTCAATACTGCTAATTCTTCCTGGATATGGAAGGCTTCGCTGGGAACAAAGGAGCAATTGGGCAGCTGGTACCATTCCTGGATGGGTACGGTATCTTCTGAATCTACCGCATTCTCCATGGGTGGTTATGGCAAGGCTTACCGTATGATAGGTGCTTCGCTCTATAATCAGATACCTGATGCCGACTGGCGAAAGAAGACTTGGGTTGCCCCTGAGGATGCTGGCAAGGCTGAGGTTCCAGCAGGCTATTCTACCTTGCTGGATGGAGCAGGATGGGCTAAACTGCCTGCTTACACCAACCTGAAGTATCACCCAGGCTCTGGTAATTTGTCTGATCTCTATGTGGGCTGTTTGTGTGATATTCCATTGATGCGTGTAGAAGAGATGTATCTCATCTATATTGAGGCCATTGCCCATACAGAAGGGGTGGATGCTGCCAAGACCGTATTGAATGATTTCATGAATGCTTATCGCTATACAGATGGCTCTTATAAGTGTCAGGCTACAGACATCGAATCACTTGAAGATGCCGTGCTGCTTCAGAAACGTATCGAACTCTGGGGAGAGGGACTGCTGTATTTTGATTATAAGCGTCTTAAGAAAACTGTTGTCCGCACCTATACGGGTACCAATTTCCTGGAGAGTCACCGCTTGAATTCCAAGTATGGTTTCGTGGCTCCATGGATGGATTGTTATATCCCTGAATATGAGAAGAGTTCTAATCCGGCTGTGGTACTGAATCCAGACCCTACAAGTGTGGTAGAGGCAAAGAGTGAGTAAATGAGGAGATTTTTCAATCTTAAAAATGGAATTGACAATGAAGAATATAAAGTTTTTTAGATATTTGGGGCTTGCCATCTCGGCTGGTCTCCTGTTGGGGTTCTCTTCCTGCAGCGATGACGATGATTATGCGCCAGGCAATCCTGCCCCAGACAATTGCATGGGAGTGTATTTTGCTGCTGGCAATGCGGCAGAGTTTATTCTTACTCCAGACCAGGAAACCGTTAATGTGAAGGTTTGCCGTAAGGTAGCCGCTGAGGCTGCGAGTGTTCCTGTCAAGGTAGAGTATACTGATACAACTGCCATTCAGGTGCCTGCAACGGTGGAGTTTGCCCAGGGCGAGAAGGAGGCTACGCTGACCATTTCCGTAAAGGGCTTGACACCTAAAAAGAAATTTGGTTTCAAGATAGATGTCGATGAAGCCTATGCCGATCCTTATACCAAGCAGGATGGCAGTACGGTGCTGCAGTCGTCGGTGCTGGTTTCTCAGTGGACGAAAGTACTGGAGAATGTGCAGTTCTATTACGCAGGTTTCACAGATTTGCCTGTTACCTATTCTGATATCTACCAGCTGGAAGGTGTCAATCAGTTTTATATCACCAATATGTTGGGTTCGGGTGCTGATCTTTATTTCAAGATTAATGGCACTTTCAATGTCGATAATCTGGCTGATTGCTCCGGTGAACTGGTTCCTGAGGAAGGAAAGGGTGCTGCCATATATGACCATCAGACCTATAAGGAAAACTATATCGTAGCTGGTGTTGATTCTTCTACAGGTGACTATTTGTGGAACTGGACGGTAGGAGATGTAAATATCAACTCTTTCATGTGGTATGGTGGATATGGCTATAGTACCTATTCTTATATAGACTTCACAAAGAAATACATCTATCTGAATGGATATATAAATTCCAGTGTTGAGCAGCAGTCTGTAAATGTGTATGGCGTTTGGTAGAAATATCGAATGATTTCCTAAAGATTTTGGACTAATGAAGAAGATTTTTATATTTTCTATGATGTTGGCTTCTTTCCTTTGCTCTGAGGCAAAGGAAAGGAGCCTTCAGCAGAAATTATCAGGTTATCCCTGCAGGTTGCAAGTCGAGTGTTGAGCATCTGGTTACTACAAAATGGGGCCAGGATGCTCCTTTCAATAGTCAGTGCCCACAAGTGAATGGTAAAAACTGCTGGGTGGGTTGCGTGGCTACGGCTATGGCACAGATTATGTCTGTATACCAGTATCCATCCCGTGGCAAGGGTGTCGCTTCTTATAGCGTCGGCGATGAGAAACGTACTGCTATGCTGAGTATGGGAGAGTATAAGTGGACAGAGATGTTGCCTGCTTATTCGGGTGATAACTACAGTTCGGAACAGGCTGCCGCAGTAGCCAAGTTGATGTTTCATTGCGGTTGTGTGGCTGGTATGAATTATTCTCTTGATGGCAGTGGCGCGTCTTTGCAAGATGCTGCGGCTGGTATGAAGAAGCATTTCGGCTATCTTACCCAGTACTATGGCTATAAGGATTATCCCCAGACCAATAACTATGATGATGCAGCCTGGAGAAAGGTTATTTATCGGGAATTGAGCGCCGGGCATCCTATTCTGTATGCCGGTACATCCAATAAGCAGGGAAACGACAAGACTGCTTCCCATGCCTTTGTGCTGGATGGTTATGATGCTGATGGAAACGTAGGAGTGAATTGGGGGTATGGTGGTTTAGGTGATGGCTATTTCGACTTGAGCCTCCTTCCTCTGGAGTATACGGATAATGGTGTCTCCGTTGATGAGGAGTATCAGTGGTATCAGGAAATGGTGGTTATTCATTGCCCTGATGATGGTGAAATAGATTATGATTTGACTTCCGGCTTAACTCCTGTTACCGGTTTTACTAAACCTTGCAGTTCCGATGTTTATGATATCAATGGCCGAAAGGTATCGCTCCCGGCGAAATATGATGGTATCTATATCCGGGGTGGCAAGAAATATATAGTAAAGTAGATTTCTCATCAATTGCAGATAATTAAAAAATCCCGACAGGTATGTTGTTGCCTGTCGGGATTTTGTTGTTATATAAATAGCTATCTTATTTTTTTCTCTCATCAGTCGGCTATCACCATGCAGAGTCTGAGCACATTTTCTTCGAAGTGCTCCTTGTCTATGGCATTGTTCTTGAGCAGGGAACGGTAGTTGTATACGGTTTGTGGCGAATAAGACAGGATGCCGGCTATCTTGGAACTTTCGGTGATGCCTAATCTTAACAGGGCGCACACACGGAGGATAGGGGGCATTTCCCCATTCTCTTTCAGTTGGATGTGAGCCGATTCTGTGAGTTGCTGGTTCAGCTCAGTTATAAAAGTTGGGTACAGAGACAGGAATGCCTTGTCAAATTCCGTCAGAAACTCCTTGTTCTCCTTCTCAGTATTGGTTGAGGAAGAAAGGAGGCTCAGCAGCTCCTTACTCTGGTTGGCCTTGATCTTTCTTACTGCCAAGGTGCGCAGTTTGCAGTTCCTCTCTATGTTCTTATAGCACAGGTCTATATACACCTTTATCAGTCTCTCGCGCTTCTGGTTGGTGTCCTTCAGTTCGTCGTTGATGAGATGCAACTGCCTGTTGAGAACTTCCATTTTAGTCGATGTAGCCGTGATTTCGTCTTTCTTCTGTTTCAGAAGTTTGTTCTTCTTGCGGATGAACAGACTGCTAAGTCCCACTCCGAGCAAGAGCAGGAAAATGACCGACAGCGCAATGTAGAGCATGCTGTTGGTGGCTCTGATGTCATCTGTATAGGCATTGGTAATCA
>JAJWAL010000003.1:0-76777 GCA_021618535.1 Segatella copri
ATCGCTAAGAGAAACCGTATTTCTCAAAAGCGAGTGCAAAAGTACTAACTATTTTCAAAACAGCCAAATCTTTTCGCAAAAAAGTTGCTTTTTTAGCCGATTTTTAACATCTATAAAGATTTAACACAATAGATTTTAGCTGTATACATTATTTTATATATGCGCCCGCCAGTGCACACACCTAGGCGTATACGCAAGCGCACAATAAATATTGGTTACTGAAGTTTCGCCCCACACGCCCTGAAAGGGCAGAAGCTCCTAGCCCAGGGCACCGCCCTGGGTAATTACGGACGCAAACCTGTCGCCCTGTAAGGGCAAAAGCTTTAAAATACCGGGCAATAAACCAAGCTTTTGCCCTTACAGGGCGCCTTGCTGATTGCTATTATACCCAGGGCGATGCCCTGGGCTAGGAGCTTCTGCCCTTTCAGGGCGTGTGGGACAAAACAGGGCGTGTGGGGCAAAACTTGAAGAAAATTGCTAATAATTGTTAACAACTGAACTTTCGCAAGTTTGCACCACACGCTCTGAAAGGGCGTGTGGGACGAAACTTGAAGAAAAATTGCTAATAATTTCACATTAATTTATATTTAGAAATTTACGCTTATCCATAGCCATTAACTTTATTTCGCTGATAATATTTTAACGGCTTATACATCAAGGATACCGATTAGAATGGGATTCTAGGAGTTTCTGCAGAAAGAAATCATAAAAAAAAGAGGACTCTCTAAAAAAAGATACCTCTTTCGGAACCCAAAACAAACGCTTAAAATATGTAAAAACAGGTTGGATTCTTAAAATATGTTTATAAAATATACAAAACACCCTTCACCACCCTTCACCCGTAACTATTTGACACTCAAAACGTTAAATAAAAAGGTGAAGGGTGAAGGTTTGAAAACTCTATTTTATATATGTACGCGTGGGTAAAGGAAAAAAGGGTAAAATCAAAAAAGTACCCTAGGGTCAAAAATCAGAAAAACCCTAAAAAAAGAATATAATATAAGATTTAAAATATACCCTTCACCCTTCACCTCGCCACCCCAACACATCTTCCAAGTCTTCTTTATCGAAGATATTTTCTTATCCTTCGAAGATATTCCGCTATCTTTCGGAGATATTTTCTTATCCTTCGGAGATATTCTGCTATCTTTCGGAGATAATTTCGTATTCTTCGGAGATATTCCGCTATCTTTCGGAGTTATTTTCTTATTCTTCGGAGATATTCTTCTGAATGATTCCATGATATTTTTCGCACTTTATTTCCCGAATCCACGCAAATCGCACAAATCGCATAGGTAGAAAACGGAAAAGACGTATCTTTGCATTCAAAATAAAGCGAATGATAAATGTAAAAATTGGTGAAATAGGGGGGGGTAAAAATTGATGGATTTATAAATTTATAGTTAAAGGAGTTTAAATCAAAGCTATTTTTTCTTTTTTTGAAAGTCTTTTTGCGCCATTTTCGCTATCTTTGTGGCAAAGATTATAATGACGTATAATTAGATTAATATCAAAAACAGAAAATAGGAAACAGTATAATAAACACTTTTTCTATAAACAAATAATACAGAAGCGAATGAAGACAGACAAAGGACAGCGCATGTTGCTCTTTCTTGTTTCAGCACTATTCATTACACCAGCATCAGCACAAGACTGGCGCTTGAAAACGAACTTAGCATACTGGGCTACCACAACACCTAATATTGGAGTGGAAAAGAGGTTATCAGACCACTGGTCGCTGGACCTATCCACAGGTTGGAACCCATTTACTTTTCGCAAGAACAAGAAACTGAAGCACATTGCCGTACAAACAGAGATGCGATATTGGCTCGACAGTCCGTTCCGGGGGCACTTCTTTGGAGCCAATTTACTCTACTCACATTACAATGCGGGTGGTGTACACCTCCCACTGGGTCTTTTTCCAGATCTCAAAAAGCATAGGTTCCAAGGCGACTTGGGAGCCCTAGGCGTAGTATATGGTTACGACTGGGCACTCGATAAGGAAAACCGTTGGAATCTGGAGGCGGCTGTTGGTTTGGGATTGGGAATCACACGCTATACCCAATACAACTGTTATGGCAGATGCGCCACCGCCATTGAGAAGAAGACGAAAACCTTCGTTATGCCGACCAAGGTGGCAGTATCGCTGGTTTACAACATCGGGCAGACAGAGAAAACAAATAAAAACAAATAAAATATAACTTGACTATGAAGAAGTTCAGATTTTTTAGCTTTGCAAGTGCGATGCTTCTTGCAAGTGCAGCAGGAATGGTTTCCTGCTCTTCAGATTCAATTGAGCCAACAGGTGGCCCAGGTGTGACAGGACAGGTTGTAAAGACCCAGTTCGCCATAAACATTCCTTATGGCGGTAACTCTTCGACAAACCAGGCGAAGAAGGTGACACGTATGACAGATGAAATGACTCAGCAAAGTAACAATTTCCGTGGCATTTCAGACATCGTCTTGCTGACTTTCAACGGTGATCCTTCAACAGCCGGAAACACAGAGGCTACAAGAATCATCGAAATCGGTACAGACGCCAATGCATATGCTCAGGAGGAAAATCGCAAGCTTTATCGTGACATTGAGATTCCTGTAGGAACTAGCCACATGCTTTTCTATGGTAGAGCTACCAGGAAGAGTGGAGACACAGACTTCCAGGCAGGTAAGATTAAAGATGTAGGAACAAAAACAACCGAGAAAGTTCTTGCAAACATATCTCATGAGTTAACTCCTATCAATAGCACAGCAAACTTTACAGCAGATGCTGATGCTGATAAAATCATCGATGCATTGAATACCATTGTCAAAGCTAAGGTTACAGAAGGAAAAGATTATACCTGGGCAACAATTGGTAACGAAACAACCCTACCAACTTGGTTAACAGAAAACGAGAAGAAATTTTTAGCTGCGCGTTACAACGAGTTCACAAAACTAAAAGCAGGCTCGAAAACATCTGTCGTGGAATTTATCAAAAACCTCAAAACTGCATTGGTGGGTGAGACTGGAGAACCAACCATCCCTGCAGAAAGAAAATTAACGAAAGAGATTTACGATAAATGCGTTGCTGCTTTAGGAGCTATCGAAAGTATCAACTTCCCTGGAAAGTTCAACCTGCCTGATGGCGTTGCTTCCTTAAGTTGGATTGCAGGAGAGAGCAAATTTGCTTACAACGCTCCAGAAAAAGTAACCATCGGTACAGGAAACTCCATCAATTACCAAAAGATTTGCTATCCAGCAGAACTGTCGTATTTTGTAAATACAACAACTATGGTTTCTGACAAAGACATGTCTAATCTTAACGATTTCCCTGCATACAATGATTGGACAAACCCAACTGGTGCAAACTGGACAGGCAAAAACTTCGACGAAAAAGCTGTTGAAAATTCAACAAAAACTGTAGGTTTGAGAGCCCCAGTTCAGTACAGCGTGGCTGTGTTGAAATCAACAGTAAGATGTAATGCTGCTACTCTTGAAGATAACGCTAAGGAAGCTGGAAGTTTCGATAAAAACCAGCAGATTTCGGTTCCTACAAATGGTTTTAAAGTAACAGGCATCTTGATTGGCGGTCAGCCAGCTTCGGTAGATTGGAAGTATGAGCCAGCATCTACAGGGTCATTCGATAACACCATCTATGACAAGGAAATGAATGGTTCTATGGCTGCCAAGAACGAAACTTCTGCATCAAACGCAAACTATACGCTTGTCTTTGACAACAAGAAGTCAGATACACAAAGTCCAGTATATGTAACCATAGAGTTAGAGAACAATTCAGGACAAGCCTTCTACGGAAAAGACGGTATCATCCAGAAGGATACTAAGTTCTATCTTGTAGGTCAGTTAAATCCAAACAAAGAAGGTCAGGCAAAACCTACTGGTGTGAATCGCGTATTCATGCAGGACTATGTAACAACCGCCAACTTTAACATCAAAAATTTAAAGGATGCATACAACTGTATTCCTGACCTCAGAACATCAGGCATCAACGTTGGTCTCGCAGTAGATCTTGACTGGAAGTCTGGTATTACATTCAATGTAGAAATTTAATCATTCCACCTTACTGAGCTTTCGCAAGTTACGAAAGTTCAGTAGGGTAGATTTCGCTGTTTATAATCCTAATAGAGGACGGAAAATGAGAAAGAAAAAATCATATAGAATATTTCTGATAGCTCTGATGACTTTGAGCATCGCTTTCGGATTGTCTTCATGCATCAATGAAGACATGAGCAAGTGTGGCAAAGACTATAAGATTAAGTATAATCTGAGGCTCAATACACAGATTCATACCCTTATAGACATTGACCTCAACACCTCCGAGGAGCAATACATCGCCAACAGACTGAAACAGGAACTAGGCACAGTCTTCACCGACCATGCCCTAGACAACGATTTGTCTTTCTTTATCGGAAATGATCTCTACCGTCACGAAGCTAACATCATGAATGCCAATTCGGTATCCTACACCATCTATCTGCCGCGAAACGACTACCAGAACCTTTCGCTCGCCAACACCGGAAGCGCCAGAAACGTAAAGATTACCGGTGCAAAAGTCTGCAAGGCTCTCGCCCTGGAACAGGAGCAGAAGGATACCATCGACAGTCACAACATTGGTCTGTTCACTTCCCGACTCACCATCAACGAGGCCGATTTCGAACACGACCTGCAGGCCACCCTCTATATGGCAAACTGTGCAGCAGCGGTAGTCATCAACCAGCAAGAAGTGAAACCTGCCGAGCTCTGGGGATTCGTAGAAGGAATGGCAACCCACTTTCTCGTAAACGACAGTATTTTCTCAACATCCCGAAACACCATCGTGAGAGCCAAGAGAATCAACGAAGCCTCAACAGCCTCAGCCCAGACTCACGATGCGCTCTATGCCGTAAGTTTCCCATCCAGCAAGGCAGAGTGGCACTACCACATCATTGCCAAGGTAAACGGCAAATATACAGAAACCATTCTCACGCTGAACGAACCGCTGAAAGCCGGAAGGCTGAAACTGATTAAGGCAAAACTCAAAGCCGACGGTTCGCTGGTTGTTACCAATGCATCAGTAGGAGTAAGCGTGAAACTCGACTGGAAGCCAGGAGGAAGCCACGATGTGGATATATAAGTGAAGAACGAAGAGTGAAGAATTCAACGGCTATTAAAAATTGATACATGAATCATATTACGAAATACATATTTGCGATACTATCGCTTATCATGCTGGCAGGATGCAGCGAAAGCGAAAAGAACGAGGTAAGACCAATGGATACGTTGGCACCCATCTCGCTCACCCTATCTGTGCCTGCCGATAAGACGGAAACACGCATCGGAGATCCGGGAGAAAACACCAACGACATGGTGGACTGGGACCGGCTCACCATCATCGTTGCCTATAAGGAAAAGACGCAAGGCGACGAAATACACGATGCAGCACCCCAGAAAATGGTATATTACGATACCTATACCAAGGAAGAATTCGACAGAAAAGCCCTCGTCACCCATGCCACCTCAACCCTATCAGGACCTGATGCCAACGGCTTTCGCACCTATACGATGTATCTGCCGTTAGGCACCTGTTGCGTTTATGGGGTTACCTACAGTAACGGAGAAGGACTGAATCTGGAGGAGATGTTAAACCAAATAGAACATAACGGACAAGACAATAACTCAGATATCTATAACTTACAGATTACCAACGACTATGCCAATAAAAACGGAGCCATAGACGTAGCCAAGTTTATCAGCGTAGCCACAGGTTATGCGCTCAAGCTGGACCCAGAGACGCAAATTCTCACCAATGACAGAGATATAAAAGTAGAACAGAACATCAATGCCAATATCAACACCAAGCAATACTGGCGCATGGTACTGGGCAGACTGGCTGCCAAGATTGACATCCAATGGGATGCCAAGGGAGCCTATGAGAAAGATGAAGATGGTAAGCAAAAATTCACCGATGTGAAAGTACAAGGTTTTACTTATCACGGCGAACCGGCAGGTCAAGAAACAACCGTTTCCGGTTCCGGATATGGCAGACTCTTCCCTACCCTTTACCATCAAAATGTATCTCCTATGGTTTCGGTAAGTGGACAGACCTCCTTCTTGAACACCTCGGAAATCAGCAAGCGCAACGGACGGGTATATCATTATACCTTCCCAGACGGAACCAATCCTCCTCGCATCACCTTCCAGCTTGACACAGAGAAAGAAGGAACAACAGGGAACAAGATATACAACGTGACATTTGACATGAGCAATTTGAAAGATGGCTTTATCCCAGCCCGCTGGTACAAGATCAATGCAAGAATATCGGGCAGCAAACTCGGTGAGGAGCCAAATATCACAATCAGCAAATTCGACATATAAAACTCTTTTCAGCATGAGAATACAACATACGACATACAGGAAAATCATAGCACTCCTCATCCTCCTGAGCAGTGTCAACCCCCTGTTCGCACAGGACAGCAAGACCTATTACGTAACGGCTGAGGCAACAGACGGTGGTGACGGCTTATCATGGGAAAAGGCCATCACCCTGGAAAGTGCGCTGCGCAAAGCCAAGGCTGGCGATGAAATCTGGGTAAAAGGCTACGAGGATATTACCGGTCACATCTACAAGGCACCGATGGGAGGCTTCGTTCTCCCTTCGGGCGTTGCCATGTATGGAGGTTTCAAGGGAGATGAAACCAACAAGAACGTTCTCCCTACGGG
Organism: Segatella copri; assembly: GCA_021618535.1. Taxonomy (GTDB): domain Bacteria; phylum Bacteroidota; class Bacteroidia; order Bacteroidales; family Bacteroidaceae; genus Prevotella; species Prevotella copri_O. Next base: position 6,697 of record JAJWAL010000003.1, read on the forward strand.
CAGACATAAATATCAGATGAAGTATCAGACGGCTCTGGTGGGCGATATCGACACCAACGACAAGGCGAGCCAGCAGCTGATTATCTACCCAGAAAACACCACCCGCACAGACAATGCCACCCATGTACTGACCCTACAGATGGGCGTAACACCGGACAACACCAACGACGGCAGCAAGCCAACCATCGTTTCCGGTTTTCTCATCGCAGCAGGTAATGCCAAGGGCGACAACTCTACTTCAGACGGCAGAGGCGGTGGCATCTACGTGGTGAACAACAGCAACGACAACAATGCCAGCAGCCGTCACTTCCGTATTTCGCAATGTAACTTTGCGAACAACTACGGCATGCGCGGCGGTGCCATCTATGTAGATAATTCCTGCACCAACCCGCAGTCTGCCATCAGCTATTGCAGCTTTTTTGATAATGTAGCAGGCAAACGAGGCACCAGCGAGAACGAAGGTGGCGGCATGTGGATAGACGGAACAGTTACCGTCTACAACTGCAACATCAACAACAATACGAACGGCGGTATCCGACTTTCGGGCACATCGAAAATCGTCAACTGCTCTGTAATAGCCAACACCGTATCAGCCGTAGACCTCACCACAGCCGGAGCATCAGACAGCAATGACGGCGGAGCGGTATACAACACCGTGCTCTGGCATTCCACGGCACTCAGCAAGCAAGACACCCGTCCTGCCTTCTATTCATGTGCTTTTCCGGAAGTAAAGGTAACCAATTCCGATACCAATACCGACGATAATGGAAACGTATGGATCAGCAACGAGAACCACGGCACAGAGCCAGCCCCTTGGTTCAAGCAGAGTGCCGTAACCCAGGGTTACGACTTCTCGTTCAGCAGTAATCTGAAGCAATTATACAGCACCGCCTTCACTTTTGAGGAAACCTCTGCCCTTCTGAACAAGGGAAAGCTGGAATACTACACCAACCTCGTAGTTAATGCAAACCTGGAAACAACTTCTACCGACATCATGGGCAGGACACGCTACCAGACAAGCACCATCGACATCGGCGCCTACGAGTATGCCCGAATGAAGGCAGGACGCATCAGATACGTGAAGCCAGAGAAAGAGGGAAAGGGCGACGGATCAACATGGAATGATGCCACGGACGATATCCAGTGGGCCATCAACGATTTGGCAGAAAAGGCACCAGGCGAGAAAGGCGAAGTCTGGGTAGCAGCCGGAACCTATGTGGTAAAAGACCGAATTCTTGCCGATGATTCATCAGCCCCGGTATCCCTACTGATGAAGAATGGCATCAGCGTTTATGGTGCCTTTGAGGGAAATGAGAAAAGTCGTTCAGAACGCATAGAGAAAGCCAAGAATTTAAAGCCATGGGGATGGGAAAAGGAATCCATCATCAGAGGTGCGGAATTCACTGGAAGCGGCGACGCTAATTGGAATAACACTGACGAAGCCTGGAACATAAAAACCAGCGGTTCCTACCATGTGGTATGGTTTGCTCCCCTGCCTGGAGGAAATGCCTTTACCGACGAAGTATATCTTGAAGGCTTCACCATTGAGGGAGGTAAATATAACGAAACGAACGCTGCCCAATACGACCCAGACTGTGGTGCGGGCGTTTATATCAATGACCCGTCAGCCCGAATGCGCTACTGCACCGTGAGATTCTGCAACCCTGGCATGAAGAAAACCACAAACACCCAGCCACGTGGCGGCGGCATCTACTGCAAGAACGGACAGACGGAAGGTAACCTGGTATACAACTGCTCGGCTTATCAGGGCGGAGGTATCTATATAGACGAAGCCGGCTTCATCACCCGAAGCATGGTAACCAACTGTTCTGCCTATCAGGGAGCAGGCGTTTATCTGAGGGGTGACCCTAATAACTCGGAGAAAGCCTATTACCAGATTCTTGCCACCTCTGTAATCAGCAACAATACCAGTACCCGAAATGGTGCTGTGTATTTGGATGGTCATGGACTGGTAATCAACAACACCATCGCCAACAACTATACCAACAACACACCTGATGCTGCTGACGAGATGTCATCCTATACGGGTGGTGTGTATATCAAGGAAAAGGGTCTGCTTGCCAACAATGTCATCTGGAACAACTCGCTGCTCCGGCACAAGTCTGGCACCAGCAACTCTGCATCCATGGCGCAGATTTATGCAGCCAAGCCATCAGAAAAGACCGTACAGTTCTACAACAACGCCATCTCAGATGTAAATGCAGCCAAATGGACCAACACCTATCAGAGCGGAACCATCTCCATCAACACGTATTACTCAGGCAAGGGTTTCAAGATGGGTACAGAAGCACCTTACAACACGGTGGAAGCCTTCAACGAGAAACGTGGCGTGCTTACAGACATGAAGACGGTGAACTATTACTGGGAAACAGTGAAAGGAACCCGACTGCGCAACGTGGGCATCAGCTATGCCCTCCTGCCATCTTCCTACCTGTATCAGCCAAAAATAGACCTGAGCGGAAAGGCTATCAGTTCGGTTCCGTCAGCAGGAGCCTATATGACTGACAACCAAGACCTTGTATTCGAAAAGAATGATACCCAAAAACGCCTGCGCATCTACTTCGACCGTTCACGGGAACTGGTGGACGGAACAGGAGAGTCGTGGGAAAAGAGCTATACCTCATCATCCGTAGATGAAATTCTCGGTTATCTTGCCGACATCAAGGATGGAGACAAGATCAAGGTAGTTACCAAGGGCAATACTACACCAGAGGATTTCCCTATTGAGAAGAACAGCGGTTGGGAGTTTGAAATCTGCGGTCGTGAGGGTATTTTCGAACCGAAGATTGCCTACACGTTCGAGGAAACAGACGCCAGGTCATGCACCTTTAACATTCAACCTTGCGTACTTCCTGTTACCGTGTATGGCGGTTATCCGGAATATTCAGAGAATCCGAATCCGAAAGATGAAGACCGTGACCCTATCAAATACCGCACCGAACTGAACGGAAACCTGAACGGTTCAGAACTCAACGAGGGTCTCTACCATCTGGTCCGCATCGAAGCGGGTGCCAACATCACCATCGACGGCTATGCCTTTACCCATGCATACGCTGCCGGTACTGCCTACATGCCTTATGGTGGCGGTGTACTGATAGGAAGCATGGACCAGAGCAGTGAACCAACCACCGTGAAGCTGAAGAATTGCATCTTTGAGAACAACACGGCGGCAGATGGCGGTGCTATCGCTACTATGCCGGATGCCGTGAATGTGAAATTGGAACTGGAAAACTGCGTCATCAATAACAATACGAGCAAGGATCCGCTTAATCCAAGTTCTTCGGGGCTGCCTTCCATCATCTATCTGAACAAAAACCAAGGCAGCAACAACTCTCTCACACTCAACCATGTAAGCATCATCAACAATGAGGGAGTAGCACCAGATTACGACCTTGTGAAGAGAACCTCGTATGCTGTAGGAAACAAACTGAACATCAACGGCACATGGGATGGTTCGGAATGCAAGAACAGCATGGATATCAACACTCTGGGAAAAAACGGAGCCCTGAACTTCAGCAACCCAACCAATGAAGTGGGTGCCCGGATGAGCGGCAACGTATATTACGGAGGCTATTCATCCTTCCGACCATTGACCAGTTCAGCAGAAGCAGGTAGAATCATCAACAGCGCTCAAGCTAGCAACGCAACAGCCAAGGACATCACCGGCGAAGACCGCAACCTTGGTGGTGCTCCTGACCTGGGTGCATACGAAGCTCTCCTGCCAAAAGCAGGAAAGATTATCTACGTGCGTTCATACAACAAGAATTATGATAGCATCAGCGATGCCAATGATGACGACAAGGACGGTAACCCGGACTTCAATCTTCTGAATGAATCAAATACCGAATATGACGGAAGCAGCTGGGACAAGGCTATCATCGGTAACGCTATGTGTGATAATACACAGGATAGAACGGGCAATAATTTCTATGTAAAGCAGAGTGACAAAACGCTGCTTAGCACCACTATTGACAATACAGATTATAGTCAAGCTAAAGGCAAGTATCGTTCTGAAACAGATTCTTACGGCGATTTCTGGACAAACTCAGGTAACCAGAACAAGCAGTTACTCTCTGGCTGGGGCACCTATAACAAGATTGCCAACAACAGAGAGGAGCGTTACATCAGCGGTCTGCAATATGCTGTGGAAAGAGCGGCAGAGTTGAATAAGGATATCACAGACAAGAAAGACCGGGTAGTAGTTTGGGTAGGTGCAGGCATCTATACAGACTACAAAGGCTTTGTTGTCAGAGACAAGGTGGAGGTAATAGGCGGTTTTCCATACGAAGGCTATCCTGGAGAAGACGACCGCCATCCGCTGCTGTCACAATACGTACCGGCACGTAAGGAATACGAGACTTTGGACAAGACTAAGTATGAAACCATTCTCCAGATTAGAAAGGAATCGCCTGTATACTTCAAAAACGGAGATAAGGAAATGTGGTATCAGGAGAACAATTCTGGAGATGGCTCTAAATATGACTTTACAAAAACGTTGATGAACAGTGGAAATACAGAACGCCACTATGTACTGTATCAGCCAGACGTCTGTCTTCCTACCTGGTCACCATCGGGTGATGGAAACTCCTCACGTACAGATGGTAATGCCGTACGCTATAAAGGAAACTTGATAGACAACATCAACTACAAGGATTACGAGTATGCCAAATGGGATGGCTTCTCTGTACGTCACGGTTACATCATCAACTATCCTGGTGCCAACCGTGACGGAGGAGCCGGTGTGCGCGTATTCCGAGGAGTAGAACTGGAAAACCTCATCATCGTCAACAACTTCAACCATGGCGGTCGCGTACGTGGTGGCGGTTTGTATATGGACGGAGAGAACAGTAAGATTTCGAACAGTTATCTGCTGAGAAACCTGAGTTATGCCAATAGCAGTGAAAGTTATGGAGGCGGAGCCTATATGATTCAAGGCACCGGCTACAACCTTGTCGTGGCAAACAACCGCTGTTATAACGGAACCTGCCGTGGCGGAGGTATCTTCCTGGAGAGTGCCAAGTTCTACAACAATACCATCGCCTACAATATGGCGACAAACGGAACCGGCATCTATCACTGGCAGGACAGCAATACTGGAGTTAACTCACAGCTCTCACTCTACAACTGTATCATCTATGATAATTACAACAACGGCAAAAGCATCACAGATCAGGTAAACTCTGCTGCATCGGGCAAGATGAATCCATCCCACAACTGCTACATGAACAGTAATGACCTGAGCAGCAAATTCCAGGAAAGCGATGGTAACTTCACAGGAGATAAGGCTCAGGCTTTCCCATTTGAGGACCAGTCCTACGAAAGTGGAAACAATTTCCGCTTCCGCAATGCCCGCCTGAAGAACAACTTCCGTCTGTACGAGGCGGGTGGTTTGACGGGCAACAAGTGTCTGAATGGTGGAACCACAAATGTAGGAAATGGAATCATCCTTCCGGAAACCGACATGGACTATACCAACCGAATCAAGGACTGCGCCATTGATATCGGTGCCTATGAGGCAGACAATACTGCCAACATTGCACCACAGGAAAAGACAAACAGCGCAAATATTGTGGATTACATTTATTATGTAACCCAGAACGGATGGGGAAACCGAAGCGGAGACAGTCCGGAAAATGCTGCCTGTGCTGACAAGCTGCAGGACGTGCTGACTGCTGCTGGCAAGAAATTTGAAACTGCTAACCAGGGCATCACAGATAATAGCCAAAAGCATCAGGTGTATGTAAAAGTAGCAGGCTATCAGGGTGATGAAACAGGAAATCGATTTGTTTATCATGCCAACACGCTGGCAGACCCTAGCGATCCACAGAGCTACACCTTCCTGATTCCTAACGGAGTATGTCTGATGGGTGGTTACTATGAGGGTGACCAGGAAGGAGGAGAGCTGAAAGAAGGTACCGCCAATTGGAATAATGACAAGCGCGACTGTATCAGCACTTACCAGACGGTATTAAGTGCGAAGACCGAAGTAAAAGAAGGTTCTGCCGTTAACCAGGAGGTGAACGGCTACCACACTGTGTGCTTCGGCAAATGGCCTACAGGCGACTATGACGGCTACAATACCTCTGCCTTGACAGACAATACCATCATAGATGGCTGTCGTCTGATTGACGGTAATGCTAGCGACAAGTCGGGCTTCAAGAGTATGGGTGGTGCAGCCATTGTACCAAGAATGGCACATGTCCGCAACTGTGAAATTTCCGACTGTCAGGCAACCCAGGGCGGTGCTCTCATGCTGCTGAAGGGTAGCATCGTAAGCGGTAGTGTCATCGTAAGAAACAAGGCGCAGAAAGGTGGCGCCATCTATGCACTTCGTTCCAACGATAAGAACGAAGACACCAAGAACTACCATGCCTACGTCATCTCATGCACCATTGCCAGAAACGAGGCGACCATTGGTGGCGGAATCTACCAGGAGGAGAACTCCCTGATTGGCGGTAACTCCGTGATATGGGGAAATACGGCACAGACTGACAACAACATCAGTGGTGATGTGAACTATAAGGCATTCGACTATCTGCAAGCACAGGGTCAGGGGGCATATACGGAAGAATTCTACCCATACAACTATTGTTTCGTAGAGAAGATGGCATTGCCAGCCAACAGAATGAACACGGAGATGACCAGCGACCTGGACAGTTACTTCAACGACAACAAAATCTTCAAACCTCGTGCCTATTCTCCATTGATTGGCAACGGAGTTGAGAAAGCATACGTAAATGCATGGAAGAAGTATGGTATCAGCAACTATGATATTACCGGCAAGGAAAGAACCATGACCAAACAACAGACAGCAGGTGCATACACATCTGACCTGCCTGCGTTTGACAAGAACAAGCTTCTGAAGCGCCTGTTCGTTTCTCAGACAGGTGGTGAGATTGTAACAGAAGAAGAGAAGGCAAAGTATTATGGCCGTTCCTTCCTTACTCCTTTCAACAGTCTTGAAGCAGCCCTCGACTACATCAATGAGGCAAGAGAAGAGAAAGTAGCTACCGAGGCTACCCACTTCGAAATTCTGATGACAGGCGGAACCTACAAGCCGAGCAAGATGCGACAGAACAAGGATCTTTCGCCAGAACAGAACACGATAGACCGTCGATTGCAGAGCTTCACCATCCCTGTGAACGTAGACATCTTCGGCAGTTTCTCAGAAAATGACCTGTATTCTTCAACTCCTGTTAATCCTACTACAGGAAATAAAATAACTGGAGATGAGTTTACCAGCTTTGGAGACAAGACTTTGGTTCCTGATGGAGACATCAAAGATATTCTGACAAAGCGCAACGCCAACGACATGACCGACAACAACAAGAACGGTCTGATAGAGCCATGGGAGTTTTCAAATCCTACGATTCTTTCCGGTGACATCAAGGCATCGGAAAAGGAGCGTAATGTATATCATGTGATTTACAGTAAGGCAAGTGTCACAGGTGCTTCGGCTACTTCTAACAATGAAGTCGTATTAGATGGTATTACCATCATGAATGGTGAGACCTTAACACAGCTGAAGACAGAAGAAGGAGGAACTAACGAAGTTGCCGAGATTGGTCGTGGAGGCGCTATCTACACCAACCGCGTGAACTATACATTGAACCGTTGCCGACTGATCAAGAATTCCGGTCTGCATGGCGGAGCTGTCTATGTAAACAATGCGAGTCTAGACATCATCGGCAGTACAATCAGCGGTAACAGTAACGTATCAGAAAAGGCTAGTCAGGATGAAGTCACCGAACCAGGTAAGGGTGGAGCCATCTATCTCTATCTCACAAAATCGGTGAATGGAAACCTGCATATCGTCAACTCGCTCTTAGCCAACAATGATGTAACTTGTGGCAGATATACGGGCACAGAAAATTCACAAGGCGGAGCCATCTATATCCGTAGAGCAAACGATGCTGGCAACATGTCTGAGGACTATCAGGATGCCTACATCGTGAACAGCCTCATCGTGAACAACAAGGCAATGCAAGACGGAGCCATCCATGTGGAGAACGAGGTGACAAGCGGTACGATTACACCTATATTATATAATACCGCCATTTGGGGTAATGAATCAACTGGTAATAGTGTACTCCTCAAGCGAGAGCACATGAACAACTGCGCCTGGGATGAATTACCGACTTCTACTGCAAAAGATGGCAATATAAAGCTGAACAAGGAGAACATCGCATCGGATGGTCCACGCTTCACAGCGCCTACAACGACAAAGGGTTACGAAGGTTATACACAGGATGCCAAGTGGAATCCACAGGCTATCTCTGTGCTTACAGATGCAGGTGATGGAAGCAAAGATGCAAACGATGCAAACGAGACTGGTAAATATCTGAATTGGTGGACTATGCACAATACTCGCCTTAAGGAATATGGTTATCCATCTGAGTACATCCGTCTTGTCAGCGGTACATACAACAGATACGTAGGTCCGAAAGACGAGAAAGGTGATGTAGCAGAAAAGCCTATCGACATCGGCATGTATGAATTCCAGTATGTATTCAAGTTTACTGACTTAGAAAAGGTTTATATCGGTACGGAAGAGAAAGGAAATGGCGATGGTAGCAGTTGGGACAACCAAAGCACCGACCTTCGTGGTGCCATCATTGCCATGGCTAACCCTTCAGGTAGCACCACACCAGGTTCTACAACCAACAGCAAGAGAAAGGTGTTTGTACGTGGAGGTACCTATTATTCGCCAACCTACTCTGGCGGCGATGCCTTTTCTCTCATTGTAAACAAAGCCGACAAGGCTGAGTTTATAGAATCGATAGAACTTGTGGGTGGTTGTACTGGCTCGAAAAATACAGACGATACAGAGGTGCAAGACTTCAGCAAGCCTTCGGTACTCATTGAGAACCCAGCCAAGGCGGGCGAAACCAAGAACCTGCTCAATATCGTAACGAATGGTAAGCCGGTAACGATTTCCGGTTTCACATTCCAGAACCAGAGCGGTGTGGGAGTAAATGCGATGGTTAATGAGGTTCAAGCCGGAACGGGAAAAGGAATGAAGCTCCATCATTGTGCCTTTAGAAAGAATAACGGAACAGCCTTCTACATAACAAACCCTAATTCATTAGGTGTAAGAATGTGGAGTGTACTGTTTGCCGATGGTACTAAAGACGCATTGTATACAACTAACTCAGATGGTATGCATATCGCAAATGCAACCTTTGTAAACAATGGTAGAATAGCTGTAAAAGGAATGAATAGTGTCTATAATTCTGTCGCTTGGGGAAACACTGTTCAAAATATGGAAACAGATGGGGAATATCATAATGTATTGATAGATAACAATATATCAAACACAGATATCATGAAGGGTCCTAACTTTGTTGATCCAGAAAATGGAGACTACAGAATTCGCCCAAGTTTATTGTTACTAAACAATGGCGATGTAAAAAAATATAAAGATGAAATTGGATTTACCAATGAGGAATGGGCTGTTGAAAAGGACTTGAGCAATACCGCCCGTCTGATTGGCGACAACATTGATATAGGTGCATACGAGTGCGACACGAAGATGATTCCGATTATCTATGTGAAAGAAGGTTCTGCTGTTGCAGGAACAGGTGAAAGCTGGGATAACCCAACCAACGACCTGCAAGGTGCCATCAACCTGGCTGAACTTTATGCCAACAAGAATGAAGGCAAATATGGCTACGTCTTCGTAGATAGAAACCTGAAGGCTGATAACGTGAATATCAGCATGCCAGGCGTCAAGATGTTCGGTTCGATGCGCGAAGAAAAAAGTTCTAAAACAGAACCAGAAGCTATCGTAAAGGATCTCCTTACTCAGAGAAAAGGAATCATCGAGTCTTCCAGTCAATCTACCATCAATGGGCTGACACTCAACAGCGGAACTACAGATACCAGAATGTGTCTTGTTGATGGTTTCAAGGTTTCGGACGACGTCAGCCTCCAAGGCAACAGCATGCTCTCTACCTCTATACTTGATGCAAAGGTAACAGGCGATGCAAGTAGTTTGCTCTACAACAGTCTGGCATTAGGAAGCGTGAAGGATGTGAAGTCTGTCAATGTAACTGCTTCTGGCACATTACCATCACCAGATGGTAGTGCTGCCAACAGATCATCTGTAACCACCTATAATAAATATGTGAAAGATGACTATTGGAAGTACCAGCTTGACGAGACAGACAAAGCCAACATCAACGCTAACACAGATGCAAGCAAAACCCAAGGATGCATCGACATGGTGATGCACAACCATGACCTGGCTGGCAACCAACGCATCAGAGACAACGTAGACAACGGATGTTTCGAGACTTGGTATCTGACTGAAAATGCTGAAGCTAAGAAGGAAGATTATCCTCACGGTAAATCTGTGGTCTATGTCATGGCAGTAGACAAGGAGCTGAAACTCGACAATGGCTTCTATACAGAGACGAATCCGTTCAGCCCAGGCTTCCTGCTCTTGAAGCACCACGCTGGTTTAAGAGGCAACAACAGTTATGTAAACCTCACCAACTTTGCTGTGGAAAGAAACCTGAAGGCAGGAACCAACTTCTTCTCCATGCCATTCAAGGCTACCAATATGGAGGTGGAAGGTACAAACAATCCTGCTGATGGTAGTGTAATCGCCTACTACTATAATGCAGCTACTCGTGCCAAGTACGACTATAAATTCGACCAAAGCGAGAGTAAAGCATGGGTAAAGGGCGTAGACAACCAGCGAAACTTTACCGCAGGTTTAAGAATGAAAGCAAAGGCCGACAAGACCGTCCGTTTCTATGGAAACAGTTACACAGAGAACGGTAGTCAGTTAGGGCAGATTACGCTGGTACAGAACAACAACCAGCAGCCGTGGTCGAGCAGCGATGGTAGCGGCACGAAGTTCACCCACAAGGAGAACATGGGGTGGAATCTCTTCGGTTCGCCTTATCTCTGCGCCATGAACTATAGCGATATGGAATATGGCAGAGTCATCTACCAATGCGAAGAAAACGGTAGCTACAAGGCTATCAACACCTATGATTCTAACACGGGTAATTCAACGGATGGCTACATCCCAGCAATGGATGCCGTGTTTACACAGACTGCCACTCTGGAGAATTCTGAAAGCGTGAGAGTAAACCATTCGGAAGCGAAGGCGACAACCGCCTATCAAGCAACCAGAGCGCTCGACATCGCCATCACCCAGAGCAGCAGAACAAGCAGAGCCGGCAACGGCACTCCTGTAGATGACCAACTCCAGTTGAACGCAGTTCCGGCACAGGAAGCGAAATCAGACTTCGACATGGGAAGCGACGGCGTGAAATGGATGGTTAGCCAGAATGCTCAGATCTATGCGTCCCGCAATGGCGGACGCTACTCGCTCCTCTCTGCAATCAGCATTGATGCAGAACAGAGCATCGGAGTCAGTCTGCCGGAGACGGGTGAATACACCATCAGCATCCCTGAGGATTGCGATGCCAGCGAATATGAAACCGTCTGGCTGAAGGACAAGGAAACCGGTAAGGCGGTAGACCTGAAGGAAGGCAGTTATCTGTTCTATGCCACCCAGACTGGCGAGATGAATAACCGCTTCAATATCAGTTTCAACCGTAAGGAGACTGACATGAATTCAGACATCACCATCATTCCTAGCGGTAACTATCAGATCCTGATAAAGGGACTGAAACAGAACGACCTCATCAGAATATACGGAACCTCAGGTGTCCTGGCGCTTCAGAAACAGGCGAAATCTGATACAGAACAGCTTCGCTCACCAGTAAATGGAACTGTAGCCGTAGAGGTAACGCGAGGCGGAAAACAGATAGCCGTAAAGAAGATTGCCCTTAAATAAAAGGATGAATGCCGTAAAATAACGGAATAAATGTTAATAAAGCGCAGAGATAATCGCTCGTTTCAATAATTGGCATTATCTTTGCGCTTATTATTGTAGTTAGAAATCATATAGAATATAAATAAGAAAATAGAATTATGACAGAAAAGGAAATGTACAATCTGATAAATAGTCAGAACAGCCAGCAGAGCAATGGCTTTGCTGTTAATGAGAAAGAGCGAGGTATAAGCGGAGTTTTCTCTGCTTTGATGCGCAAAGTGTATACATGGATGACCTTGGCACTCCTGATTACGGGCGTTACTGCCTATGGTGTGGCTAGCAGTCCTACCCTGCTGATGACCTTGATGACAAGCCGCGGTTTGCTCTTCGGTCTGATCATCGCAGAGCTCGCCCTGGTATTCATCATTACCGGTGCCCTACAGAGACTCTCCCTGACTACGGCCACCCTACTCTTCATCGTCTACTCGGTTTTGAATGGCGCCATGCTTTCATCCGTATTCGTAGTTTATACGATGACCAGTATAGCTAAGGTATTTTTTATTACAGCTGGCACATTCGGAGCAATGGCTTTCTATGGCTATACTACCAAGAAGGATTTGACCTCTTTAGGAAAAATACTATTCATGGCGCTGATCGGTCTGATTATCGCTACCGTAGTGAACATGTTCTTGAAGAGTTCAGGATTTGATTACATCCTGAGTTATGCAGGTGTAGCCATCTTCGTTGGCTTGACCGCTTGGGACAGTCAGAAGATTAAGCAGATGCTCCAGACACAATACGACATGAGCGAGGGCGCACAGAAACTGGCACTCATCGGAGCCCTGACACTGTATCTCGATTTTATCAATCTCTTCCTCTACTTGCTCCGCATTTTCGGAGGCAGCAACAAGGAATAACGTAAACTAGAACTAGGGACAGTGAATTAAGAAATAAGAACAAGGAATAACATACATAACGAGAAAGGTTGGCTTGCCCTCAACGGGTTAGCCAACCTTTATTTTTTTTATTCCTAGAAAAAGTAAATGCTAGAGTTATATTCTCTTCAAAAAGTTCTACGATGCAAAGATAGGAAAAAAATCGAAAACCATGGTTTCAAAACAGCAAAAATAAGTTTCAAATGGACAAAAAGTGTCTTTTGACATTTTTCAGTGTTCCACTGATTTTTCCGAACTACCTATACATCAGGAGCTTACGCATTTACTCTATATTTATTAGGAGAACAGCCAAAAGAGGCAAAAAATACTCTTCTGAACGTAGAAATAGAATTAAACCCCGATTTTATGGCGATTTCCGGCAAAGGAAAGTTCGTTGACTTCAATAAATTCTCAGCATACTGTATACGATAAGTATTCACATAATCATAAAACGTCTGTCCATTCTGCCGGTTGAAATAGCGACTCAGATAAGTACGGTTCGTGCCCACCGCCAGCGCCACATCAGATAATTTCAGTTTCGGATTAAGATAGATTTTATCTTCCTCGAACAATCGCTGCACCTCAGCAGCCATCCCCGAAACATCTACTTCGTTCTGCTCTAAAGGTACAATTTCTATATCGCTCAACTCTTCTATCACCGACTCATGCCTATATACAAAATAATCTATCAGCATCCAGAGCATCAGAGAACTTACCATATAGATATTGTCGTAATCTACATTAATAACGAAACAGCTCAGCGTCCATAAGAACAGGAGCAGGAAGAAGGTATTGAGAATGGCAAGAAGCCAATTCAGATTAATATTTTCCTGATAAGAAAACCGCTCTTTCAGCTGACGGTGATACCGCCGGATTAAAAAGATAAGCAATATAAAGGTAGAGCATCCATAAATGGCTCCCCAGACAGAAAGCACGTAAAACCAGATGATATTATGGGTAAAAATATAGAACACCGGGAACAAGAGAAAAGGCAATTCCAGCATCAAAGCCTTCAACCATCCGAACCAGCCCGGCTTCACCAGTTCCATCAACACAAAGCTGTAGAACGGTATAATCATCATATCCAACGAAGACGTAAGATACCACGCATGCTCGTTGTCAAACCCATAAACCTGAAAGAAAACCATGTCCTTTACCAACTGCAGGTCGACCACAATCATGAGCCACATAATCATCCGAAAGAGCATCTCCTTTCCTTTTCTCCAAAACAGGAATGCCATCATGGAGAAGAACATCATGCTCATACCATAAATAAAACTCGTTACCGAATCCATGCCTACGATCTAAATAATTAAACAAAAAGGCACACCTATGGAGAGATGTTCTAACATTCCAAAGGTGTGCCATGATATAAATTGATACCTTATATAATAAGGTGTAGTATTAAATGAAATAACCTAATTAGTCGATTTCCTCATCGGCCTCGTAACCACCCATCTCACGGATAGCATTCTTCAGCATCGTATACTGCTGGTAGAGATGGTTTACTGCCTCTTCACCCTTAGTATAATCGTGCATAGGTGCCTTGAGGAAGAAACTCAAGAAACGCTGGATGCCAAAACGGCCTGCACGAGCAGCAAGGTCGCTCAACAATGTAAGGTCGAGCAGCAATGGAGCAGCAAGGATAGAGTCACGGCAGAGGAAGTTAATCTTAATCTGCATTGGGTAACCCATCCAGCCAAAGATATCAATATTATCCCAACCCTCCTTGTTATCGTTGCGAGGTGGATAATAGTTGATACGTACCTTGTGATAGTACTGGGTATCCTCATCGTTACCATGACCATAGAGATCAGGCTGGACATCAGGCTTCAGAATTGTCTCAAGAGTAGAGAGTTTACTTACCTCCTTGGTATGGAAGTTTGCTGGCTCATCGAGAACGAGACCATCACGATTGCCGAGAATATTGGTAGAGAACCAGCCATTCAAACCGAGGCAACGGGTACCGATGATAGGAGCAAAGCCACTCTTAACAAGTGTCTGACCTGTCTTGAAGTCCTTACCGGCGATAGGCATCTTGGTTTTCTCAGCGAGTTCCCACATAGCAGGAATATCTACAGTTGTATTAGGAGCACCCATGATGAAAGGAGCACCTTCGGTCAAAGCTGCATAGGCGTAGCACATGGATGGAGCAATATGCTGACGGTCGTCAGCCTTCATTGCAGCCTCAAGTGCAGATAATGTACCATGAATTTCCATATCTACAGGAACGTAGATTTCGGTAGATGCCGCCCAGATTACTACGATACGGGCACAACCGTTCTTCTCCTTGAAGTCGCGGATATCCTGACGAAGTGCCTCTACCATCTCCCAGCGGGTCTTGCAATCCTTCACATTGTCGCCATCAAGACGCTTTGCATAGTTCTTGTCGAAAGCAGCCTTCATTGGTACTACCTTCTCCAACTCCTCGCGTACAGGATTGATATCTTTCTCCTTCAATACCTCAGCATACATAGCTGCCTGATAAGCATTCTGTGGATAAACATCCCATGTACCGAATACGATATCATTAAGGTCAGCAAGTGGAACGATGTCCTTGTAATGCAAATATTTCTTGTCTGCACCCTTGCCCACACGAATCTTGTCGTACTGAGTCATTGAACCTACTGGCTTCGCAAGTCCCTTACGAGTCATGAAAACACCGGTCATAAAGGTAGTAGCAACTGCGCCACAACCTACAACCAAGATACCCAACTTTCCATCAGCTGGTTTAACATTGTTTTTTTCCATCTTCTAAAGGTTTATTTTATATTAAGTTGATTATAATCTAAGAATTGTGTCTGCAAAGATAACAAAAACTTATTGAACCGATGCGGTTTCCGTAGACTTTTTTTCAATAATTTACAATAATTAGCTTAAAATGGATAAAAAGGCTATTCTGCATCAAAAGCCAAGTGTAGAATATTTGTATGAAAGAAGGCAATATATGCATATTTATTCCGCATTTATGCATAACAAAAGACAAAATAATGTTATTTTATGCATTTTTCTTTCATTTTATTTGGTTATTTACAAAATATATTGTAATTTTGCAGCCGTTAAACGAATAAAAATACAGCATATGAAGGCAAAGAATAGCAGATTGGAAACTTTGAAGATGCTCATATCAAGTCAGGAGTTGAGTTCGCAAGACCAACTTTTGGAGGCTCTTCACAAAGAAGGCTTTAAGATTACGCAAGCTACATTGAGCCGTGACTTAAAACTGCTCAAGGTAGCAAAAGCAGCATCTTCGAGTGGAAAATATGCGTATGTTCTGCCCAATGATACATTATATAAGAGAGTATCAAACCATATTCCAGTAAGCAAGATGATGGTGAATACCGGATTCCAGTCTATCAACTTCTCTGGAAACATGGTCGTGATCAAGACCCGTCCGGGATATGCAAGCAGCATTGCCTATAACATAGACAATAGTGACATTCCTCAAATTCTGGGAACCATCGCCGGCGATGACACCATCTTCCTGGTTAAAAAGAAAGGGACAACAGAAGAGGAAATCATCAATGCACTAGCAGAGGTTATTCCTGACATTCACCATAAATATGTATAAGGTGCATTTTTATGCAAAACATACACCTTATTATATAAAGAAAGAATATTAAAACAAAAACATTTTAAGATAGAAGAGAAAAAATGGAAGAAGCAGAAGTTAAAGTAATGGTGGCTGACGAAAGTCACATCAAGTACATCGACACCATTCTGACTACAATCGCAGAAGCTGCAAAGAAACGTGGTTCTGGTATCGCTAAGCGTTCACCAGAGTATGTTGCCACCAAGATGCGCGAAGCCAAGGCGGTCATCGCTCTCCAGGGCGATAAGTTCGCTGGTTTCAGCTACATCGAAACATGGGGCAACAAGCACTATGTTACCACATCAGGTTTGATCGTTCACCCAGACTTCCGTGGTATGGGACTGGCAAAGCGTATCAAGAACCTTACCTTTACGCTCGCCCGACAGCGATGGCCTCATGCCAAGATTTTCTCTTTGACATCCGGTTCGGCTGTGATGAAGATGAACACTCAGCTGGGTTATCTTCCTGTCACCTTCGCCGACCTGACCGATGACGAGTCATTCTGGCGTGGTTGCGAGGGATGCATCAACGTAGATGTGCTCCATCGTACCAACCGCAAATACTGCATCTGCACCGCCATGCTCTTCGACCCTGAGGAGCATCTGCCTATCAAGCTTCCTCAGGAAGTAATTGAGAGAATCCGTAAGATTGACGGTCCATCTGCAGAAATTTAAATCCTTATATATAATAAGGTGTTGGCAAGAATGCCAATTCAACATTCAACATTCAACATTTAACATTAAACAAAATGGCAAATAAAAAAGTTGTAGTCGCTTTCAGCGGCGGTCTCGATACATCATACACAGTAATGAAGTTGACCCAGGATGGCTGGGATGTTTATGCAGCATGCGCTAACACAGGTGGTTTCTCTGCCGAGCAGTTGAAGACCAACGAGGAAAATGCATATAAGTTGGGCGCCAAGGCATACGTCACTCTCGACGTTACCCACGAGTATTACGAGAAATCATTGAAATACATGATTTTCGGTAATGTACTCCGCAACAACTGCTACCCTATCTCTGTATCTTCAGAGCGTATCTTCCAGGCTATCGCCATCGCTCGTTACGCCAAGGAGATTGGTGCTGACGCCATCGCTCACGGAAGTACAGGTGCCGGCAACGACCAGATTCGTTTCGACATGACCTTCCTGGTAATGGCTCCTGGTGTAGAGATCATCACCCTGACCCGTGACAAGGCGCTTTCTCGTAAGGAGGAGGTTGATTACCTGAACGAGCACGGCTTCTATGCAGACTTCACCAAGTTGAAGTATTCTTATAACGTAGGTATCTGGGGAACCAGCATCTGCGGTGGTGAGATTCTCGACCCAACCCAGGGTCTCCCAGAGGAGGCTTATCTGAAGCACGTTACTGCCAAGGAAGAAGAGGCTGAGCTGAAGATTACCTTCGAGAAGGGTGAGATTGTGGCTGTCAACGGCGAGAAGTTTGATGACAAGGTAGCTGCCATCCAGAAGATTGAGGAGATTGGTGCTTCTTATGCTATCGGTCGCGACTGCAACGTGGGTGACACCATCATCGGTATCAAGGGTCGTGTAGCATTCGAGGCTGCAGCTCCTAAGCTCATCATCGAGGCTCACCGCCTGTTGGAGAAGAGCACATTGAGCAAGTGGCAGCAGTATTGGAAGGATCAGGTAGGCAACTGGTACGGAATGTTCCTCCACGAGAGTCAGTACCTGGAGCCAGTAATGCCGGATATCGAGGCTATGCTGACTTCTTCTCAGCGCAACGTAAACGGTACTGCTATCCTGAAGCTCCGTCCATACAGTTTCCAGACTGTAGGTATCGATTCACCAGACGATTTGACCAAGTCTAAGCTCGGTGAGTATGGTGAGATGCAGCATGGTTGGACCGCAGAGGATGCGAAGGGCTTCATCAAGGTAAGCTCTACCCCACTCCGTGTTTATTATGGTATGCACCCTAACGAGGAAAGATAATATGGTAAAAGTAGGTATTTTAGGAGCAGCTGGTTATACAGGAGGTGAGCTGATTCGCCTCCTTATCAACCATCCAGAGGCAGAGATTGTATTTGCCAACAGCGAGAGTAACGCCGGCAACCTGGTGGCTGAGGTTCACGAGGGACTGTATGGCGAAACAGGTTTGAAGTTCACCGCTGAGATGCCTTTCGACCAGGTGGATGTCATCTTCTTCTGCTTCGGTCACGGCAAGAGCGAGGCGTTCCTGAAGGAACACAATGTTCCGGAGAATGTGAAGATTATCGACCTGGCACAGGACTTCCGTCTTGCCCCAGAGACTGTGGTTGCTACCCAGCAGCCAACCCCAGCCGCTCACGATTTTGTATATGGTCTTCCAGAAATAAATGAATCAAAAATAGCCGTAGCTCAGCACGTGGCAAACCCAGGTTGTTTTGCAACTTGCATTCAACTTGGTTTGTTGCCTGCTGCTAAGATGGGCCTCATCAACAGCGATGTATCTGTCAATGCCATTACCGGTAGCACCGGTGCTGGTCAGAAGCCGGGCGCCACTACCCATTTCTCATGGCGCAACAACAACATGAGCATCTACAAGGCATTCAACCATCAGCACGTGCCAGAGATTCGTGAGAGTCTGAAGCAGACACAGGGTTATCTCGATGCAGCCATCGACTTCATCCCTTACCGTGGCGACTTCGCCCGTGGCATCTTTGCTACAGAAGTGGTGAAGACAGATAAGCCTATCGAGGAAATCGTGGCAGGTTACAAGGAGTTCTACAAGGATGCCAAGTTTACTCACTATGTGGATAAGGCAATCGACCTGAAGCAGGTGGTAAATACCAACAAGTGCCTGGTTCATGTGGATAAGTATGGCGATAAGCTCCTGATCACTTCCTGCATCGACAATCTTCTGAAGGGTGCCGTAGGTCAGGCTGTTCAGAACATGAACATCATGTTTGGTCTCGACCAGACAGCAGGTTTGAAACTCAAGCCATCAGCATTTTAGATAAAAGAATTCGGAAGAACGGATGAAAAATCATTCGTTCTTCTATCATAAAAAATAGTTTGTAATAAGATAACTCTATGAGTTGTCTTTCTTAAAACATAGATTTAACATGAAACTTTACGACGTATATCCTCTTTTCGATATTAATATAGTAAAAGGTCAGGGCTGTAAGGTATGGGACGACAAGGGTCAGGAATATCTCGACCTCTATGGCGGTCATGCCGTTATCAGCATCGGTCATTGCCATCCTCACTATGTTGAGATGCTCACCAACCAGTTGAACAACCTGGGTTTCTATTCCAACTCTGTCATCAACAAGTTGCAGGTGAAACTCGCAGAGCGTCTGGGCAAGATAAGCGGTTATGAAGATTATCAGTTCTTCCTCATCAACTCTGGTGCCGAGGCAAACGAGAATGCCTTGAAGCTGGCTTCCTTCACCAACGGAAGAACCCGCGTGCTCTCTTTAGAAAAGGCATTCCACGGCAGAACATCCCTTGCCGTAGAGGTAACCAATAATCCAAAGATCATCGCACCTATCAATGACAATGGTCACGTAACCTATCTTCCTATCAACGATTTGGAGGCTTGGGAGAAGGAACTTGCCAAGGGCGATGTCTGCGCTTGTATCATTGAGGCGATTCAGGGCGTAGGTGGTTGCAACATGGTCACTCCTGAGTTTGCGCAGGGTTTGCAGGCAGCCTGCAAGAAATACGGCACTTTCCTGATTTGCGATGAAATCCAGTGCGGTTACGGCAGAAGCGGTAAGTTCTTTGCTCACCAGTGGTTGGGCATCAAGCCTGATCTCATCACCGTAGCCAAGGGTATCGGCAATGGTTTCCCTATGGGTGGCGTGTTGATTTCTCCTGAATTTACACCTGTATATGGTCAGTTGGGTACAACCTTTGGTGGCAACCACCTGGCATGTACAGCAGCTCTCGCCGTTCTCGATGTATTCGAAAAAGAGAATCTGGTAGAGAATGCGCATGAGGTTGGTGAATATCTCATCGCCCAGTTGAAAGAATTGCAGAAGCGCAACAGTCACATCACAGAGGTTCGTGGCCGTGGTTTAATGGTAGGAGCCGTACTCGATATTCCTCACAAGGAAGTTCGCAGCAAGCTCATCCACGAGCAGCACTGCTTCACCGGTTGCGCCGGCACCAACATCCTTCGTATCCTCCCTCCGTTGGTATTGACCAAGGAGAATGTCGATGACTTCATCGATAGATTGGAAACCGTATTGAAGGAAGTATAAACCCTTTCTGATAAGGATATAAAGAAAACTCAACCCATAAAAGAAATAGGAAACACTCCTATCTTGAGCAGCAAGCCCTTTGCGGTTTGCTGCTTTTTTGTTCCCCTTTTAGGAAAATGTCTCTACTTTCGAATAAAAGTAATAAAAGATATTTATAGTCGATTCAGCTCTGCATTACCGGCACCAGTTCCCTTGTACTTGCTGCGTGTGGTATTGAACTTATAGCGAAGGGTGAGTTGCAGGTCTCTCGTACCTTGCTTAGATACTTGCAGGAGTTCCATCTTCTGGTTATAGAGCAAGTCGGCATCCCAACATTTATAAAGCAGGTCGTTGCCTTTTATTTCCAAGGTAAGTGCATCCTTTAGGAATGACTTGCTGATGCTGACATCCAGCACATGCTGCTCTTTGGCAAGATATACATTCATCGTGTTACCCTTGCTCTGATAGCGATAATCCACGTTAAGGGTGATGCCGCATGGCAAGGAGAAGGCATTGTTGAAGTTGCCCATGAAGATAGGACGATTCAAGCGATAAGATGCCACATCAGTATGGAGGGTGAACCAGGGTTTCTGCATGCCCAAGTTGATTTGCGGCGCCCAAATGCCTATCTTTGGAGCGGCACTGATGTAGGCAGTCATGCTCTTGAGGCTCTTCACGTTTTTACGACTTATCATGGTAATAGCTTCGTCCTCAGAAATTTGCTCTGCCCAATAGATGATGGCATTGCGAGAGTCCTTGTAGTTGACCATAAACTGGACGAACTTCCATACACCCGATAATTCCACTCTGTGATTGGTTTCGTTGTCGAGATAAGGATTACCTGTTTGGCGAGTAAATCGATTCATATAAGATACATTATTGCTCAGTTGACTATATGAAGGACGAGAGGTCTTTACCGAATAGCTCAACTGTGCCATTACCTTACCTATCTTCGCACCATAGCTGATGGCAGGAAAGAGGTTGCGGAAGGAGCGACTCTGCTCGGGCTGATAGATGCCTGCATCATAATACTTGAACCTTACATACTCGTATCGCAATCCTGCCGTGATGTTTCCTATCGGGGTGAGGCGCGCGTATTGGATGAATGGACTTGCCGTCTGCTCCTCCAACTTGCTATAAGAGTTGGCGAGGAGGTCGGTGCGATTCACTTCGTAGTCATCGTTGCGACGGGTATGGATATACTCTGCCCCATAGGAGAAATTACCGCCTAAGAGAGGAGAGGTAATTACGAGTTTGGTAGCTACCATCTTATTGCTCACACGATTCTTGGAGTTGATGTTACGAGAATCGTGCTCCTGGCTCTGTTCATCGCTATAGGCATAAGCCCTGTTTGTACTGAAATAGAGGTCGGTATTCAGGTCAATAGTGGTTTTGCCCAAAGTACCGTTGTAGTAGGCATTCAATTGATGGCTAGAGTTGTTCTTGTCAACCGTCAGACCATCGGTTTTGATATAGTCGTAAAACTTACCGTCGGCAGTCACCTGACTATCGAAAAAATCTTTTGAGCGAGAATAGCCTGGCGAAGTCAAGGTGTATCTCGCACCAATGGAATGATTGGCATTGAAATCATAGCTAAAACCACTGATAAGACGATGCGATTCTATGCGACCTGTTACTTCGTTGTTGTTATGCTGTTGCCAAAGCGTATCTACATGTACAGTCTGATTGTAGGTGGCCTTTTGCATCCATGTTGCATCAGAGAACTTATAAGTGGCAAAGAGATTCAGGCCATTATGACGATAGTTCATGTTAACCTGTTGGATGGTATTGTCGTGCTTATTGTACCAATACACAGAGCGAGTATCAAAGCCGAAACCTTCGCCTTTCTTCTTGATGGTCTTGATTTTGATTACCGCATTTACCGAAGCATCGTAGGTAGCTCCAGGATTCTGGATGACTTCCACACTCTTGATGTCGGAAGATTTGATGTTATCCAACTCACTGATGTCTTGCATCTTCCTGCCGTTGATATATATAATAGGTGTACCCTTGCCAATCACCTCATATCCATCTTTCTTCTTCACGATGCTCGGCACATGCTTCAATACATCTTCAGCCGTACCCATCTTGCTAAGCACGGTTCCTGCCACATTGGTCAGCAGTCCTTCGTGGGTCTTCTTATATTGAGGAAGATGAGCTTTTACCACCACTTCGCCAAGTTCTTTGGAGAACTTATCAAATAGGGTCGTGTCGGAAATCTGTTCGCCGTTGATGTTCTGTGCCATCATCTGTGTTATGGCAATGCCACAGAAGAATGCTACTAACGCAAGTCTTTTCATTGTCTTATTATTCTTTATGTTGTTACTTTTCTTATTTGTTGCAAAATAGCAAGGCAACGGCTATGCCAAAAACATAAATAATTGATTATCAGAATATATAGAAACAAAGTCCATAAAACGACCTGTCTAAATACTTGACACTGCTGTCTAGTTATTAGACACTCTGTGGTTTAACGATTTTAGTTGACCACCTTAAACAGATAGTCATATCTGGAGTTTGACTTCATATTTTTCACAAAACAAGTCCACTGGTTCACAAAAAACACGCTACCTCCAGCCATACTTTTTAAATATTTTGCTTATCTTTGCACCAAACTTATCAGTATGGAAGAATATCTCATCATATCAAATGCCAACTTCTTGCTCAGAGTGGCTTCCGAACAGATAGCATACGTCTGTTCGGAAGGAAGCTATTGCAATCTCCGACTCACCAACGGCGATGAATACACCTTCTCGTTCAACCTTGTGGCCTTTGAGAAGAAAATAGTAGAGCAACTTGCCCAAACGGCGCACTTCTTCGCTCGTGTTGGCAGAAACTACATTATTAATAGTCAGCACATTTTCAGCATCAACCTCAACACTTCAGAACTAATTTTGTACAACGAGCGTTTTTGCGAGAAATTCACTCTGCACGTCAGCAAGGAACCACTCAAACAATTAAAAGCACTTTTAGACAACTCCATAAAATCGTAAAAGGTATGAAAGAAAAAAACAATCAGGAAGAAACTTATTTCCTGGGCAAAGCACAGGAAACAAGATACACAAAATCTCATATATATAAAAAGGTATTTGGGATTGCCGCTTGCGTGATAGCAATAATAGGTATAACCATCGTCCTTATGTTCAAACCGCAAAGCGTATCACAACCTCATGTGTTAAAGACGATGGCTGTTTTACCGGAAGGTGGTCAGATGCCAATCTTCAACGGCAATGGCGACATCAACGATTTCCTAAGATGGGTGATGACAAACATCCAATATCCTAAAGGATTGGAAGACAAGCCTGCGCGAGTAGTCATCAACTTCACCGTTCAAAAGGATGGAACATTGGGATTGTTTAAAGTTCTCGAAGCTCCCAAAGAAAAAGCCTATGAGCAGACTGTGATTGAACTTCTCAAGAGAAGTCCCCATTGGAAGCCTGCCAGGCTCTCAGATGGCGAGGAAGTAAACATGGAGTTTACCTTGCCTGTCGTTTTCACTCCCGAAGTAAGAAAGAAATAATCAGCAAAAAAGCGATGAAACAGTTTAGATTGATCCTTATATTATGGCTATGTATGGCAATGAATGCCAAGGCCAACGAGACCGCAGCTAATCTACTTCAACAAGGAGATAGCTGTTT
Organism: Segatella copri; assembly: GCA_021618535.1. Lineage (GTDB taxonomy): Bacteria > Bacteroidota > Bacteroidia > Bacteroidales > Bacteroidaceae > Prevotella > Prevotella copri_O. The sequence continues at coordinate 30,862 of JAJWAL010000003.1, forward strand.
GAGTAGATATGATGTGTTTCATGCAACCCAATACTACCAAAAGTATTTGGAAACGAATCCATCTCACCTGGGAGCATGCAGGAAACTGGCTTCCTGCTATCGGAAAGTAGGCAACTACACCGCCTGCATTTCTTGCCTAGACAAGATTCCATCAGATAGCATTAACCACGAAGACATGCGAATGTTCTATTATGCATATCTCAATCAGAACAACAATGACAAGGTTTCTCTCTGGGGTGAACGCATCGCATTCTTATTCCCATACGACAGTGAAATTATCGCTTCGCTTGCAGTGCATTACAATGGAGTGAACAAACCAGACAGAGCAGAAAAAGTGGCGAAGAATTACATTTCTCAATGTGATTCCACGAACTTATATGTCAACAAGGAATATGCCTATTCCCTATTCATGCAATTCAAATACGATGAAGCTATACCCTTGTATGAGAAACTGATAGCGCAAGGATTTGATAATTTCGAATCCAATTTCATCCTTGGTCTCTGTTATGAGGACCTGCCGGACAATGAAAAGGCGCTGAAACATTACCAGAAAGCAGTTCAGTTCAAAAGCGACAATGCCACTTGCCTTTTCCACTTGGCTTTGATAGAGAAATCCTTCTGCATGGATTCACTGTCTATGGCTCATTTCAACCAGTCGTTAGAGGTTTCCTTGCCAAAAGACAGAGCTTTGCGAACCTATAAATGGCTAGCCGACTTACATTTTCAACACAACCGATATGCAGACGCTGCCCGTGACTTTGAGTTATGCACCTTATACGATGAGGAAGATAATCCTCTCAACTATTACAATGCCGCCCAAATGTTCATCGCTTCCAAAAACAAGCTGAAAGCGAAACTGTATCTCCAGTTATTCTTAGCAAATGCAAACAGACTGGAAGATAAAAAAGAGGCAGCGCAACTCATATCCAAAGCCAAAGAGCAACTCAAGCAATAACCATCAAACAAACATAAACACATGAAAATAAATTTTATCTTAGGTTCAGCATTATTGCTGAGCCAGCCCCTTTGCGCTCAAAACGAAGAGGCAAAAGACACGCTTACCGCCCAGATGATGATGCAAAACCTGCCAGAGGTTTTCGTCAAGGCGACACGTCCTATCGTCAAGGCAGAAAGAGGACAGTTGGTTTACAACATGCCACTACTCATAGAGAAAATGCCGGCAGACAACGCTTATGATGCCCTTACCCGAATACCAGGAGTAAACGAACTAAACGGCAACATCAATTATGCAGGAAAGGAACTGACTCTCATCATCAACGGCAAACCAACCACGCTCAATTACGCACAACTGGCAGAGCGATTGAAAGCCATGCCCGCATCACAATTAGCCAAAGCCGAAGTGATGCTGGCAGCGCCAGCACGCTTACATGTTCGTGGAATGGTCATCAACCTGATTACCAAAGACTTTGTAGGAAAAAACCTGCTTTCAGGACAAATACAAAGCATCTGGAGCCAAAGCAAATACGGAGAAGGGAAAGGCAAAGCCAACCTGCTGTTCCAAAAAGGAAAATTCGGTCTGGATGCCATGTATTCATTTACAGATGGAACATCATACGGTGAGACTACTACCAATGCCAATCATCCGCTTCAAGGGAAACGAGTAGCGTATCATGACAAGACCTCACAGAAAGCCCTTGGATTGACTCACAACTATCGCTTGGGACTGAGTTATGCATTTGCTGATAACCACCAGCTATCCCTGGCATATACAGGAAAATGGGACAGCAGTCATCCTCATCATGAAACGATGGGAACAGGCACATCCCAGCAACAGGGCAATGAGCATACCTACCTGCATAATGTAGATGCCAACTACAACCTACCCTTTGGACTACAAATAGGCATATCCTATCTCAACTACCAAAATCCCAGCCAGCAATATCTAGCAGGAACGATGCTTGACGAAGAGCGTATTCTATACACAAACAGCAAGCAGGTAATAGACAAATGGCTTTTCACCGCCGATCAATCCCACTCATTGAAGAAGGGTTGGGAGCTATCGTATGGTATGAAATTCCAAAACAGCAACAACAGAAGCTACCAAGCCACGACCAACAAGGATGGAGCAGACATTCCAGATGCAACCAGCCAGGTGAATATCGAAGAAAGAATCTTGAGTTTCTATGGCGGCATAAGCAAACAGATAAACGAGCGAATCAGCTTGGAAGCCTCTATCGAAGCGGAGCAGTACCATTCTCCACAATGGAACAAATGGCATATTTACCCCACACTTAATGCATCGTGGAAAGCCAATCCTGGCAACATACTCAACTTATCCTTCAGTTCCAGCTCACAGTTTCCTAGCTATTGGTCAACTATGAGCAGCATTTACTATGCCTCTACCTATATGGAGATATGGGGAAATCCTCATCTCAAGCCTTACTCTACATACGAGACCAACCTGATGTGGACAATCAAAAGTCGCCATACATTGATGGCATTTGCAGAGTTCCAACCCAACTATTCTGTGCAGTTGCCTTATCAGGCTACCGATCATCTGGCAGTCATTATGAAGGAGACCAATTTCGACTATAATCATACTATAGGCATTAGAGCATCGACGACTTTCGGTATAGGCAATTGGATGAACGGAAGTGTTTCGGCAACAGGAATCTACAGACATGACAAGAGTAACGATTTCTTTGACTTGCCCTTCAATCGCAAACATATCTCTGCCATTCTTGCCGGAAATCTATCCGCCCAGCTTAGCCGAAGCCATCACATCCATTTCATACTTAACCCATTCTATCAGTCGAAAGCCATTCAAGGACTCTATGACATCAAATCAGTCTTTCTCCTGAATGCTATGTTGAGATGGGCTTCCGATAATGATAAATGGAGCATTGTGGTTAAAGGCAGCAATATCTTCAACGAGGGATTCTCTACAAAATCAGTACAAGGCAATCAAGACTACCACATGAACATCAAGCAAGATTGGGCATCAGCCTCCATCTCCATCATCTATAAGATAGGCAAGTACAAGGAGAAGAGAACCAAGGACGTGGATACTTCCAGAATGGGAGTAAACTAGCGAATTTCTTAAAATATCGTCAGTAAACAAGCATACTTTCTTAAAAAATCGTCTATAAACTGCTCTTTTTTCTGATAAAAGTAGTATCTTTGCACCGTAATTGCATTTTAACTATAAGACGACAATGAAAATAACAATTATCGGAGCAGGTGCTATGGGCGGTGCCATGGCTGAAGGACTCTTGCAGAGCGAGAAGTTCACTCCATCAGATATTACGGTATCTGACCATAACCAACCAGTATTGGATCACTTCGCAAGCGAAGGAGCCAGCGTAACCCTCGACAACCAGTTGGCTTGCCACGGCGCAGACATCATTTGCGTAGTAGTAAAACCTTGGTGCGTGGAGAAGACATTAAAGGGAATCAAGGATGCACTCAACTACAAGAGTCAGAAACTCGTAGTGGTAGCAGCCGGTGTGCCATCAGCCAACATCAAGGAGTGGCTGGACAAGGATGGCATCAACCCAACCTTCTTCCTCGTGATGCCAAACATCGCCATCGCCTACAAACAGTCGATGACCTTCATCACTCCTGTAGATGCATCTGCCCCAGAAATCCAGCAGATTACAGAAATCTTCGATGAATTGGGCGAAAGCCTCATCATGGAAGAACGTCTCTTCCCAGCAGCTACCGCTATGTCGTGTGCCATCGCTTACGCCATGCGCTATGTAAGAGCCAATGTGGAAGGCGGCGTAGAGATGGGCTTCAAGGCAAAGGATGCCCAGAAGATTGTCTTGCAGACCATCAAGGGTGCCGTAGAACTGCTTCAGGAAACTGGCGAACACCCAGAGGCTGCCATTGATAAAGTAACAACTCCTGGCGGCTGCACCATCAAGGGCCTCAACACCATGGAACAAGGCGGCTTTACCAGCGCAGTAATCAATGGTTTATTGGCAGGAAAAAAATAAGAAAATGATACAATGAATGCTGCACAGATTACTTTATTTGTGCAGCATTTTCGTTTTTATAAGCACAAAGAGTTATAAAAACGTAAGTTTTTTGAGCCGTTTTAAATATTTTTCGTATCTTTGCGCTTACATTTCGAAATTGCCCATCAGCAACTGTTCGATGTATTATCAAAGCAAACAATAAAAAGAATATTTTATGGACGAAGCAATCAAACAAATCGGTGAAAGGCTGAAAGGTCTCCGCGAGGTTCTCAATATTCCTGCCGAGGAAATTGCAGAACTGTGCGAAATCAGTCTTGATCATTACCTCAAGATAGAATCCGGTGAGGCGGATCCTTCTGTTTATCGCCTGTCAAAAATCTCTAAGCGATACGGCATCGACCTCGACGTATTGCTCTTCGGTGAGGAACCTCGCATGAAGGGATACTACGTAACCCGCAAGGGACAGGGACCGGAGATAGACCGCAACAACCAGTATAAATACCAGAGCCTTGCCGTAGGATTCAAGGATAGAAAGGTGAATCCGTTCATGGTACAGGTGGATCCGTTGCCAGGCGACAAGAAGCCAAACAAGAACGGACACGACGGACAGGAATATGATTATGTGATTGAGGGACAGCTCGAAGTAACCATCGAAGAGAAGGTGATGGTGCTGAACCCTGGCGACAGCATCTACTTCGACAGCAAGAAGTCACACTGCTTCCGCTCACTCAACAATGAGCCAGCCAAGTTCCTTTGTATAATTATCTAGGAGAGTAGCTATGATCGAAAGATTTCTAAAACAGACAAAATTCACTTCAGAACAAGACTTCAAGGAGCATCTGGAGTTTATCATACCAGAAGATTTCAACTTTGCCTACGACGTGATGGACGAATGGGCAAAGATTAAACCAGACCACGTGGCGCTGCTTTGGGCAAGTGAACGTGGCGAAGAAATCCGTTTTACATACAAGGACCTGAAAGAGCAGAGCGACAAGGCTGCTGCTTATTTCCAGAGTCTCGGCATCGGTCACGATGATAAGGTGATGCTGATTCTAAAGCGTCACTATCAGTGGTGGCTTGCCATGCTCGGTCTCCACAAGTTGGGCGCCGTAGCCATCCCTGCCACCCACATGCTTACCAAGCACGACATCGTTTACCGCAACAATGCAGCAAGCGTGAAGGCTATCATCTGCTGCGGCGATGATTACGTGGTAGAGCAGGTTAATCAGGCTATGCCAGAAAGTCCTACTGTCAAGACTTTGATCAGTATCGGTCCGGATATCCCTGAAGGTTTCCACGACTGGATGAAGGAATGGAACGAATGCGCTCCTTTTGTTCGCCCTGAACATGTAAACTCTAATGAAGATTCCCTGCTGATGTACTTCACATCTGGAACCACAGGTGAGCCAAAGATGGTGGCACATGATCACCTCTATGCGCTCGGTCATCTGACCACGGGTGTATATTGGCACAATCTCCACGAGAATTCCATCCACCTTACCGTAGCCGATACCGGTTGGGGCAAAGCTGTATGGGGCAAGCTCTACGGACAATGGTTTGCCGGAGCCACCGTCTTCGTCTTCGATCACGAGAAGTTTACGGCGGATAAGATCATGCGCCAGATTGAGAAGTACCACATCACCTCTTTCTGTGCCCCTCCTACTATCTACCGCTTCATGATTCAGGAGGATTTCTCTAAGTATGACCTCAGCAGTCTTGAATACTGCACCACAGCGGGTGAGGCTATGAACCCATCCGTGGCAGAGACCTTCCAAAAGCTGACTGGTGTTCAGATTTACGAGGGCTTCGGACAGACTGAGACTACGATGACACTCGGAACCTTCCCTTGGATCAAGCCAAAGCCAGGAAGCATGGGCAAGCCAAACCCACAATATGATGTTCACATCCTCCGTCCAGACATGACGGAATGCGAAGATGGTGAAAAGGGCGAGATTTGCATCCGCATCGGCGACGACAAGCCTATCGGTCTCTTCAAATATTACTATCGTGACGAGAAGCAGACCAAATCGGTTTGGCATGATGGTTTCTATCATACAGGCGATATGGCCTGGCGTGATGAGGAAGGCTACTTCTGGTTTGAGGGCAGAATCGACGACGTGATCAAGAGTTCAGGCTACCGTATCGGTCCTTTCGAGGTAGAGAATGCCCTGATGACTCACCCAGCCGTAGTAGAGTGCGCCATCACCGGTGTGCCAGACCCAATCCGCGGTATGGTAGTCAAGGCTACCGTCGTACTGAAGGATGAATACAAGAGTATGGCGGGTCCTGACCTCGTCAAGAAGTTGCAGGATCATGTGAAGCACGAGACTGCTCCTTATAAATATCCTCGCATCATCGAATTCGTAGATGAACTGCCAAAGACCATCTCGGGCAAGATTCGAAGAGTAGAGATTCGAGAAAAAGACAATAAAAAGAAATAATGATTGAAGGGGCAAGGAATTTGAAACAACAGATTCCTTGCTCCAACTAAATATCGGCATAAAATGGGAAAAAGAATCGTAGTAAAGGTGGGCAGCAACGTGCTGACCCGAGAAGACGGAAAACTGGATGTAACGAGAATGTCGGCGATTGTGGATCAGATTGTCTGGCTCAGAAAACACGACTATGAGGTGATTCTGGTTTCTTCTGGAGCCGTGGCTGCCGGAAGAGCCGAACTGCATGTTGACCATCATTTGGACAACGTGGAGCAACGCCAGCTGTTCTCTGCCATCGGACAGGTGAAACTCGTTGGTCTCTATTACAACCTTTTCCGTGAATATAAGATAAAGATTGGCCAGGTATTGACCATGAAGGAGAATTTCGGTGCCGAAGAGCAGTATAAGAACCAGGAGGCCTGCATGCAGGTGATGCTAGAAAACAACGTACTCCCTATCGTCAACGAGAACGATACCGTGTGCATCACCGAGCTGATGTTTACGGATAACGATGAGTTGTCTGGCTTGATTGCCAAGATGATGAATGCCGACACATTGATTCTATTAAGTAATGTGGATGGCATCTACAATGGTGACCCAAGCGAGCCAACCACCCGCATCATCCCATCGGTTTATTACGACCGTGACATCAGTGAGTACATCCTTGCCAGCAAGAGCAGTCACGGCAGAGGCGGTATGACTTCTAAAGTAAAGACCGCCCACGATGTAGCCAATGCCGGCATCAAGGTAATCATCGCCAACGGCAATACTCCAAACATCCTCATCAATCTGAAGGAGCATCCGATGGAGACCCTTCATACTGAGTTTGTGGCAAGACCGCTAAACAAGTAAAATCATTAGGGAAAAAAGATACAGATACCTAAAAAAAAGCAGCAAGCCTATTATAGACTTTGCTGCTTTTCGTTTTTATTATGAATAGTTGATACGTTATTCTAATACCAATACATGGCTGGTTCCATCGGTCTGGCTGAATACATTCAAGCCGACTTTCATCAGATAGTCACCGCTGTACTGCTTGCCATTGCACTCCAAATCAGACTCCTTTCCAGGCATCAGATTGGTCTCCTTTACGGTATAAACCTTATCGGCATCCAATCCCTGCATCTTCACATTCATCACAGGCTCCTTGTAGCGTGGATGCAAGTCGTATGCAAAGAGAACGGCACGCTGCTTGTCCTTACTTACATAGTTAATGGCACAATGGTTGCCTTCGTATGGAGAAACCAGGCGATACTGGTCGCCCTCGAGAATCATAGGCTTCATGCTATCGTAGTTCTTGACTGCATTCTGCACAAACTTGTAGTCATCACCAGAAAGCGACTTGAGGTCGATATCAAAGCCCAACTTACATGAACTGCAAACATCGGTGCGGAACTTCACACTGGTATTCTTGTTCCAGTTGGTTACATGCGAACCCATGGTCTTGGCAGGGAAGAACTTAGACAAGCTCCACTGGATGTAGAGGCGCTCGTATGGATCCGTATCGTCTGAACACCAGAACTCAGTGAAATACTTCAGCATCTCGTAATCCATTCTGCCGCCACCGCCAGAGCAAAGCATCATCGGCAACTTAGGATACTTCTTATGAATACGGGTAAGCACCTTGTAGATACCACGGACATGATCGATATAGAAATTACCCTGATTCTCCTTATGATATGGAGAATAGATATTGGTAATCACACTGTTGCAGTCCCACTTGAAGTAAGCCACATCCGGATTCTCCGTCATGATGCGATCCACAATGCCGAATACATAGTCCTGCACCTTAGGATTACTGATATCAAGTACCAGCTGATTGCGGTAATAATAGGTATCACGCTTTGGCTGCATGATGACCCAGTCAGGATGCTTCTCAAAGAGTTCACTCTTAGGATTCACCATCTCAGGCTCAATCCAAATACCAAACTTTACACCAGCCTTTTTGGCATCTCTTACCAATCCAGGGATTCCATCAGGCAGCTTGCTCTTGGTAGCCTCCCAGTCGCCAAGACCTGCATGGTCGTCCTTGCGAGGATACTTGTTGGCAAACCAACCATCATCAAGCAAGAACATATCTACACCCAGGTCCTTGGCATCCTTCATCAACTCAGCAAGACTCTGCTGGTTGAAGTCGAAGCCTGTATTCTCCCAGTTGTTCAAGAGCGTAAGGCGATCTTCCATACCCATGTTTACCTGATACTGGCGAGCCCAGTTGTGCAAATTACGGGAAGCCTCACCAATACCATTATCGCTCATGGCAAAGATAAACTCAGGGGTAGTGAACGTCTCACCAGCCTTCAGCTTATAGTCGGAAGCGTATGGATTGATGGCAGGGATAACACGGAGGGCTCCCACGTTATCTACCTCGAAGGTAAAGCGGAAGTTGCCAGGCCATCCGATGGTTCCAAGCATCACCTTGCCTTCGTTTTCCTTGGCTGGTTCGTCGAAGCCCAATTCGAAGAAAGGCTCCTCCTGCATGGCTGCACGGGTACCCAACTTGGTATCAACAATCTTCTTACCAGCAGTCAACTGGCAAGTTTCAGGTTGTCCTTCCTTAGCCCAGTCGCTGTGATAGTTGGTAACGAAATACTTGTTTGCCTTGAAATAAAGCATTGTAGAGCTATATCTCCAAAGCGTAACCGGAGATTTCTCCTTATGAGAGATTTCGCTCCATGCCTTGATGACGTTCTCCTTAGGATAAGCTGCATAGTGAAGCTTCACAATCAGCGGATATACCTTGTCCTTAAGCGTGATGATGGTCTCAACACCTCCACTGATAGCCTTTTCTTCAGAAGACTGATAATATAAATAGGTGGTCATATTACCATCTGCATGGGTCACTGCCACTGCCGGCTCGAAGAAATCTTCAGCACCAGAGGTTGCATAAGCCTCATGACCTCGCTGGCAAACGGCACCATCAGAGGCCGCATATACATCCCACTTCAGCTGATTGTAATCAGAAGGATTCTTCAACTTGTCACCCAGATACACCTGGTAGAGGCGACCCTTAGGAGAAACTTGCATCACGAGGTCGGTCTTATCGGTTGACACCCTGATGGTCTTTTGAGCAGATGCCATGATAGATGTCATGCACATCGCTGCGATAATCATAAATACCTTTTTCATCGTTCTTTGGTTTTTATGTGATTGCTATATTATATAAACGTTATGAAACTTTCGTTATTATCTTAGAACTTGATTCCTGCAGAGAATTCTACGGTGAATGGGCGAAGATAGTTGCCGCTCATATACTTGCCTGCATATTTGCCAGCTTCTTCCTTGGTAATCAACTCCGAACCGTTAATGGTACCTTTGGCACCCTTCTCGTTGAGGATGTTGATAACGCTCACACCGAGACTCAGTTTCTTGTTCACGTTCCAGTTGATACCGCCGAAAGTCTCCCAGTGACCGTTGAAATAGAGTGCCTCCTGGAGGTTGGCGTAGGTCTTGCCGAAGTAACGGAAGCTCAACCAAGCGTTCAAGTTCTTGGTGATGTCATACTTAGGGTCCAACTCAATGAGTACCTGTGGAATCTCCTTCACTATCATGTTGTTAGCATTTACACCCATAGTCTGGCCGTCGTTGAACGTTACGCTTGCATTGTAGTTCTTATACACTGGCTTCTGATAGGTGAAGAGGGCGTGCATGTGGAAGTTCTTGAACGGATTGATTTCTGCCGAGGTTGTCCAACCCAAAGTCTGGATGTTATAGATGAGCAACACGGTCTTGCCCTCTGTTGTCCCTGGCTTGGTAAGATTCTGCTGGTCGATATTGTTCGACTTCGAGATGTAAGTAATCATGGAAGACAAGTCTATCCAATCGTTCTTGTAGAAGATTCCACCACGAATCAACGGGATTGTAACTCGCTTGTACTGTTCTTCGGTTGGACCTGTTCCTGCATACTCGCTGATGCGTGGGAAGCGGGTGGCAATGGTTGCGTCGGCTGTCAGACCAAACTGGTTGGTGAGGTTGTATGTCAACTGCAGGGTAGCCGCATAGTTCAGTTTATTCTTAGTCACCTTGGCTGGTTCGATGTTATGTGCTGTGGCTACGATAGAACCATCCTCCGCTGTAGAATAGGTATTGTAATTGCCGATATGGAATCCCTTGAAGCGTGAGGTTGAAATCTGGTCTGCCGCCATGCGATAGTATTCCAGTCGTCCGCCATAGAAGACCTTGAACTTAGGGGTTACCTTCCATTCGTCGGTAAAATAAACAGCCAACTTGTTCTCCGAACCCTTGGTGTATTCAGGACTCAGCTCGTTATATCCGAAGGTCTCGGAGCGACGTGCGGTCTGTGTAGGGTCAAGAGGGTTTACGTACATTTGGCTCAATGTGCGAGGATAAGGCTCCACGGTACCAGCCCACTGGAAAGATGATGAATAGTAGTCGAGATGATAATACCACTCGTTCAGACCTATCATCAACTTGTGGTTGTTCAACTGCTTGCTGATTTCAGTCGTCATGAGAGCGTTGCTCACCTTTCCTACATGCAACCAAGTGCGTCGTCCCTCGATGAGTCCGCTATAAGCTGAGCCGTCGGAGAGTTGATAGCCATCAGCCTCGCTCACCTGAGAGATGGTACTTCCTCCGTAATCCACATAATTGGCACGTGGAGCATTCATATACTTGGCGTTGAATTTCCACAACCATCCATTATCAAACTGATACTGGCTGATGAGGGCAATTTCGTTGGCATGATTCTCACTGCCATCGCTCATATTCCATGTCTCCATCTTTCCTGACTTTGTATTCAAGTATTGGAAAGAACCTTGACGCTGCACGTATGAGTCCATACCAGGGTCAAAGCCATCAATCTTCTTGATACTTCCGTCGCCAGAATAGATAAATGGGGCTGCATTGGCAAAATTGCCAGGGTTTTTGCTGTTGGAATACTTATATAATAAGGAGACACGTCCCTTTCCTTCATTCAAGATACGAGTGATACCGAAATGATAAAGTTGGGTACGGTCGGCATAATCTGTAAAGCGAAGCTTGAAACTACCTGGATCGAAATTCTGATACATACTGGCTGTATAAAGCCAATTGTCACCGATTCCACCAGACAGGTTGAGATCTACATTCTGCATACCAAAATGGTTTGCCTTATAGTTGAGCTTGCCCTTGAACTCTTTCTGTCCCAACTCGCTGAAAGAAGAAACAGCGTACGCAATATTACCTGTAGCAATGGCAGACTCAGATGGAGTCATCAAGTCGGTACCTTTCAGTGAGGCATCGCTACGCCAATGGGCAGAGAGTTTGTGTACGGAAGAAGAGTAAACGGCAGGAAGACCGTTTTCATATACGGTTACGTCCTCACTCGGCAATCCAATCTGGATTTCACGAGGCTTGTTGGCGTCAGATGCGTTGAGCATCACATTACGCTCTTCCTTTTTCTCCTTGTTTTCAGAATCGTCAGAAGGAAGTGCATACACTTGGCTTGCAGCAGACATCGCTACCAAAGCCATAGAAAATGTTCGGATTCTTAAGTTCATAATTCTACAGTTGTTTATTCTTTGTTTGACATGATTTCACTTGCTACCGAATGCGATTCGATTGCGGTTGCAAAGTTAAGGAGATTTTTCAGACATTGGCATCATGTGTAGGTTACGAGTAGATAAATATTAGGTTTGTTAAGTCTATAACCTTCTAATAATCAAGCTATCAAAGATATTAATACTTTTTAATAGAGTAGATGGTAAAAAGAGAAATAAATGTAGTATCTTTGCAGAAAAATACAATTATAAGGCACTCTAATAGCCTATCAGATAGTAACAATAACAATTAAAAGGATAGTTATGAAAGTAGTATTGTGGTTCTTAATGATGTTTATGCCATTGCTGGCAAATGCTTCTTCCGTAAACGAGGAACAGCTGTTCCATCGTTTAGACAGTTACATCGCTCAGCGAAGCAAGTTTACCCAAAGAAAAGAAGCGAAACTGCTAAGACTCAAAAAGCAACTATACACAACTTCCGACAAGCGCAGCCAGCTTAGGCTCTATAACCAGATCTACAGGGAGTATTATACCTACCGTTACGACTCTGCCATGACATACGCCAAGAAGGGCTACCAGCTGGCAGCACAGCTTCAGGATGATTATTTCATCAACCTGAATAAAGTCAATCGTGCGGCAGTGCTGTCAACAGGCGGTTTCTACAGCCAGGCAGAAGACTTAATGCTTGCAATGGATGTGGAGAAAATGTCACCTAAGTTATTGCAATACTATTATTATACCTTGACTTGGGTATATAACTACTGGGGAACTTTCTGCAACAAGTCGGAGTTTCAAGAAGGATTGGCAGCCAAGAAACGTTTTTATTTAGGCAAGACTCTTGAGCATATCGGCAACAAGGAATCCGCTCTTTATTACTATCTTTCAGGAGAGTTTGAATTTCTAAAGCAGCGTACAAGCAAAAAAACACTTCAGTTCTATATGAAGGCGCTTTCAGCCAGTCCCCTGAACAGCCGTGTGCATGCCTCTTCGGCATATTGCATTGCCCGCTATTATTATGATATCGACCAAAAGGATTTATATGAAAAGTATATTGTAGAAGCAGCCATCTCAGACCAGATATGTCCCCTGAAGGAGAATCTGGCCCTTCAGGAGTTTTCCACCTATTTATATAATAAGGATGCCTCCTATGCAAAGAGGGTTGCCAAATACATCTATTGCTCCATGGAGGATGCCCAATTCTACAACAACCGTCTCCGCATGGTTGAGATTTCACGCATACTTCCCCTTATCACAGAAACGAACCATCAGGCAGAAGTACGCAAGAACCGCATCGTAACAGCATCCCTCGTCATCGTGAGTATCCTGTCGCTAGGATTCCTTGCCATGGCTTTCTTTGCATTCAAGATGAACAAGCGTCTAGCCAAGAGCCGTCGGGAGATAAAAAGCCAAAATACACTCTTGGACGAACTGAACCAGAAGCTGCTCAACACCAATAAGCGAAGAGAGACCTATATGCATTTATTCCTGGACATCAGTGCCGTATATATCAAGAAACTGGATGATTATCGCAAATTGGTAAGCCGCAAAATCAAGGCAAAACAAACTGCCGATCTTCTGACTGCCATCAGCAGCTACAAGCTGGCAGAAGAAGAGGCTGCCAACTTCTATATTCGCTTCGACAAGGCATTCATTGACTTGTATCCGAATTTCGTGGAAGAGTTCAACCAACTGCTGTTGCCAGAAAAGCAGATTGTTCTCCCTGCCCCTAACAGCCTCACCAAGGAACTGCGTATCTATGCACTGATGCGACTGGGAATTACGGATGGTCAGGAACTGGCCACCCTCCTGTTCTATTCTACGCAAACCATCTATAATTACAAGGCAGCCATCAGAAAGCGAGCCAAAGACCTTACCACTTTTGATGCAGCCATCAACCGGCTATGCAATGTGATAGGCTAATAAATGGCTGAAAATTGAGAATGTTCCTCAATTTTCAGCCATTTTCTTTTGCCCATTCAAGAAATAGTTGTATCTTTGCCATTACATAAAAGTTGTAACACTAAAGATGTAATGGCGTATGAAACTAAGAAACAAGAAATATCCAATGCATCATGAATCGCCTCTATGAAACCGAAATACAAGTTGATAGTATCAAGCAAGTAAATGCAGCAATTCTTTCAGTACTCGAAGGTAGAGAACCACAGTTTGAGAATATGGTACAGTTCTTCACAGAGAACCAGTTCTCGCTTCTGAAAGCTATAGCCAAGGATAGCATTGTTGCCAAGCCTACCTCTGGCAAGTTCATCAAGGAGCACAAGCTGAGTGGAGCCAGCAGCGTAAAGGCTGCCCTCAAAATCTTGGAAGACAAGGAATTAGTATATAGGACTAATGAAGGATACGTCATCTACGACAGATTCATGGATCTGTGGTTAAAGAGAATATAAACAAATAAATGTGCTTTAAACGTGCGGAATGTGCTTAAAAAAGACACATTCCGCACGTTTAAAGCACATTTCTCTCCTAGAAAGCCGTACATCTTACAATGATTACGACCATGGGATTATGCGACAATCCTTATGCCTGGGATGTTCAGTCGGTAGTAACAATGGACGACTTGTTTGTTCTCTAAGCATCCTAACTATATTAAGTTGGAGGAGATGGCAACAGAATCTGTTCTGAAAGCATTCTGCAAGGCATTAAAGATAAAGCTCGTAAAAGAACGTCGTCCTTTGCGTGAATTGAACGATGCTTGGGAATATCTCCACAACTACACTATGGATATGTAGATTCCCTAACTGCTTTAACAAGCCAGAGAATATGGTTGCTTAAGTAAGAGAATGTGGTTGCTTAAGCTTACGGACACTGAATCTCGGGGTAACGGAGATAGTTTCTCGGGGTAGCGGAGACTGTTTCTTGGGTAAGAGAATACTGCTTCTCGGAGTTTGCCACTAGGCTCAGCAGCTCTGCTGAGCCTAGTCAGCAGGTCTGCCGACTGCAGTCAGCACATCTGCTGACTATAGTGACAACACCTTATTGTTGTACAACAACACACCTTATAGTCGTACAACCTTACACCCTATAGTCGTACAACCTTACACCCTATAGTCGTACAACCTTACACCTTGTAGTTGTACAACAACAAAATCTTAGTAGAACAACTATGGCAGCAAACGCCTCAAATACAGTAGCCATAGTCGTAGAATTCCAAATTAGAAGAATTCTACTTATAAATTTTGTGAAGTCCATCAGCTGATTGTAATTCCATAATCACATCATCAACAATATACAAATCACTCATTAGATAGAGCAAAGAACGTTCATCATGGAGTAGTTCGTTGGTCTTACTCATTTGAAAAATATCAAACGCTCTTTCGGGAGAAATATCCAACCGCTTTGCCAACAAAGTACATATTCTACCTATCTTCATCCAAAGCTGTGAATCTCTTAACATGACTTTACCTCCTTTCTTGCTAAATCATTTAACGGCTCCGCAGATATGAAATGTAAGCTATCATCAAGTATATTTTGAGAGATAATACATATTTGATTATTCGGTTGATGCTCAGACAATCGTTTCAAAGCATATTCCATAGAAATATCTCCATTTAAATAATCTTCTATCGTTGTAATGACTCGGTCATCGGCAATACCACCTTCAACGTAATCATATTCTCTCCAGGGCATCTCTCCAGCTCTACTTTTTACTATAAATTTGAGCCATTCATTATCGTAAGCCGTGAATATTTTACAACGAGCATTTTGCTTAATGTAATTTTCGTCTAGTTCATAAATATTTAGCCATTGCGGCAAACCCAAGTTCACAACTCTTTTTGCCCAACTGATAGCCTGATCACGAATGTCTGTAACATAAAATCCCTTACCGAAATCGAGATTATCTCGTCCGATATGACAAAGTGGATATTCCACTATTCGAGTTGCTCCATGAAAAACCGTACGCATTGTTATTAATTATTTGCTGTTTCCAGACGACGAAGTGCAGTTTGTAAAGCTGCTACAACATAATCTTTACTCTGTGTATGAAGGGCATCAAGTCTTGTGGTAAGACCATGTATCAGTCCAACCTTTTTCATCCGCAAATACATTTCTTGCCTACTGCATCCTTCTGCCTTTGCAGTAAGATCGACGCACATCGTTGCAAAAGCCAATGCCTGTTGAGTTTCTGCTGTACCCATAAATTTATGTTTTATATTAAACGATGATGCAAAGATACTACTTTCTTTTGGAAATACAATTATTATCTGCAACTTTTTAAACGAAAAAACGAACTTTTCTTTAATATTCTGATTTAACAGAGGTTAGACTGACCTTCTTTGTTTCAAGAGATAGAAAAGCATTGCCTCCTAAGCACAGCCGTCAGTTTACTCGACCAACAATCAATATACTTAGTTCATAAAGTCCATACATTGGCATCATCACCATAAAACATGTGAATAAATCAGGAGGAGTTATCACTGCTGCAACAATACCTATCAACACAAATGCATGACGGCGATATTGCTTCATAAAACCTGCCTCCAATATCCCCATCTTAGCTAAGAAGAAAGACAAGACAGGCAGTTGGAATACCAATCCCATCATCAATGTCAAAGTAACAAAGGTAGAAATATACGAATCTAAATTGATTTGATTAACCACACTCGTCGCCACTTGATACGTACCTAAAAAGCGCAAAGAGAATGGAAACAATATAAAATAACTCATTAACACTCCCAATATAAACAATAAGTATATAGCTATTGTCACCGACACAGAATATCGGCGCTCATTCTCATACAGCGCAGGTGCAATGTAGCGATACAACTCTATCATAATATAAGGAGACACAAGAAGCAATGCCAAATATACAGATGTTGACATATGGACCATAAATTGACTTGCCAACTCGGTATTTATCAACTGTATCGAATATGAATCAAAATGAAATTCCATCCCCAATCTTCCCAAACACTCCTCTATTAGGCGATAAGTTATGAAGTGATTATCACTTGGACCCAACAACAAACGGAACGTAACATCCTTTGCACAGAAAATAATGACAGCTAAGCATACCGTAATACCAATGATGCGAAAGAGCATCTTGCGGAATACCTCAAGATGCTCTCCGAATGTCATCAGATTATCATTCTGATTATTTTCCATTATTCTCTACTTGTTCGTTGGAAGATTCTTTCTTATCAGAAGCATTTTGGGATGTTTCAGAAGCAGGAACGCCTTCATCCAAATCCGTTACCTCCTTCATCCCATCCTTGAAACTACGCACACCTTGTCCCAAGCCCTTCATCATCTCTGGCAATTTCTTACCACCAAAAAGCAATAGTACTAAAGCAGCAATAAGCAGCAACTCCGATGTACCTATCATTAACACTAAATTTATCATATGCCTAATCTTTTAGAATTATTACCTGCCACAAGTCTTATGCTACCAAATAAATCTCACAAGTATCACAGTTGATTTCCCAGTTGCCACCTTCAATGCTCTCCCATTGATACTTGGCACCCATTCTGTCCCACCAAGACTGAAACTTAGTACCAGTCTCACCAAGGTCTTTCACCAACTTCTCATACAACTCAGCATTGTCTGCTGTCAAAATCTTAGCCAGTTCATTCAAGCCATTGCGACGCTCAAATAACATTTGGATTTCATTCTTCTCTTCTGGGGTAACCTGCCCCACTACTTTTCTAGTTGCCATACTATTATC
Organism: Segatella copri; assembly: GCA_021618535.1. Lineage (GTDB taxonomy): Bacteria > Bacteroidota > Bacteroidia > Bacteroidales > Bacteroidaceae > Prevotella > Prevotella copri_O. Next base: position 48,417 of record JAJWAL010000003.1, read on the forward strand.
TTGTTAAAAAATACACATATTTCCTTACCATTCTTTTCTCACCTCAAAAGGATCTAGATAAGTTATCTCCTTGATTTCCTCTTGCTCAGGCAAGAATGCGCCATGTTTACGGATTGCATTCAGCAAATCTCGGCTGGCATTACGTTCCAAGTGAGCCATCACGCATTGCTCGTGGCTTGGGGTGTTCACCTCGTAAGTCATCTTACGGTTTAGCCAAATACAACGCTTGCATTGATAGGCATCACAACGACGACATAGCGGAGCATGGTCGAGTTTATACAACTTTGGATTTTTGATGTCCAATCCATGCTTCACATCTCCAATGGAAGTATGCAACGCCCCCATTCCATCATCTTCATCTGTAAGATAGAAAGCTGGACAAACATAGAACTTACCATCAGGAGCCAAGGTGATACTCGTATCACCTGCACCACAGTTATTCATCTTGTCGAGCATCATGCGGTCGGTCAAGAGATTCAACTGAACAACCTTGCCTGCGACATACAGTTTCTCCACTTCTTCTGAAAGCATTCTAAGCACTTCCGAATAACATTCGAAATCAGCATCCTTGAAAGTTTCAACATCAGTAATCACCACATTCAATCGCTCCACCTTATTTAACAAAGCACTAACATTAGCTATTTTTTCGAATAGTTCATGCTTAGAGAGCCTCAGTACGTATGATACACCCTGCTTAAAATCATTGTCATTTGCACTAGGAACTTGATTGATGCCATCCATCACCACCACATCAGCCTCATCCCCAAGGCTAGCAGGCTTGATGTCCGTATGGTCGATACAATCTATCACCTCCAAGTAATCCTTTGGCAAAGAATAGCTGGGATAAACGAACTGAATGTTCAGATTCTCCTTCATCGCATAGACGATGCCAGTTTTCAAGGTTTCAAACGGCATCAGATTCCGTTCTTTCTTATCATTTTGATAATGGCAGAAAGAAACAGATGTATCATCCAGTAATATCACGAGATATTGTATCATTCTGCACCTCCTTCTTTTTCGAGTTTACGATAGAGTTTATTCCAATAATAGTTGTTGGCACGCACACGAGCCTTGTGCATCTTGCAGATGGCGGTGGCTCGCTGATAGATGGTAGGCGTGTCGGCTGCATCATAGTTTTCACCTTGACACCAAGCACAGCCCTCAGCCACCTCACAGTCGATGCACTCTTGGGTAGATTGCGTACATCTATCCAAGGTCAAGAAAGGACGAAGCTTATTTTTGTCGATTCCATCATGGATGTTTCCGATAATCCAAGCCTTCTTGCTACGAAGTGAATACTGAGCAAATCGAGTACAAGGATAGAAGTTGCCTTCTGCATCCACTGCAAGCATCATGCCTGCACCACACCAATTTTGATTTTGCAGTTGACAATCCATCGGTTTGCCCATGTGCTCCGAGAAGAAGGAGCAAGCATAATCTTGATAATAACCACCATCAATGATGGCATCCGCAAGGTCGGTTAGCTGTTCCTCGAATAGCGCATCATCTCCATCTTTCCAAACATCCTCAAACACACAGTTGATGTTCACCTCGTGGATGCCAAGACCATAGAGATGCAGCACGCTCTCCTTGATATAAGGAATGTCAGCACTACTAATCGTCACCTTCGTACCTGCCCCAGGGAATTGCTCCAACCACAAAGGAATGTTCTTCACGACATCCTCGTATGAACCTTTCTCTTCATCTGGCTTAGGCTGGATTCCTCGCTCCATCTCCTTGGTTTTCCAAATACGATTGAGGTCGTGCTTGCGTTTGGTTCCATCAATGGTAATACCAATACTCAGATGTTCACGATTCTTTTTGATGAAGTCCTGCACCTTTTCCGAGCCATAGTTGATGCCATTCGTAGAAAAAGAGAAGCGATAGGAATTGAACCAATGGTGGTTTCTGCGAAACATCTCAACCTTGAGATAGTCACAAATCTTATCTATCAAGTCAATCTCCAAGAAAGGCTCTCCACCTATAAAATCCCAGATGACACTCTCCTCTTTCATATCTTCCTCATGGTCGAGGATATAGTCAATAGCTGCCTTTGCTACCTCCCAGGGCATTCGCTCTTTCGAGTTTTTACCTACGAGGTAGCAATACTTACAAGCAAGTTGGCAGTCCTTGGTAACGATGAAGGTTATTGTCTTTGCTGATTCAGACTGCCAAGGCTCAGATAATTCTTGTAGTTCTATCATTATTTCTTGTTTGAACCACTACGGCAAGTTCCTTTACATCCTGTTCTACATCCACTTTTACACTCATTGGTGCAACTTGAACCACGACAAGTACCACCACTACTTGTTGCAGAAAGATATTTGCAAGAGCTTTGACATTGTTGAGTACAGTTACCATTACAGCTACTAGTACTTCCGCCATTACTATCCTCCTCTTCGTCATCTTTACTACAAGAGAGAAAAGATGGCCCAATAGCTAATATGCCTACTATCGGTAATACCTCCTTAGCTGCTTTTTTGAAGAAATCTCTACGAGATTGAAGCTCTTCATTTTTCTTATTATTTGCCATAACAAAATAGATTATGCCTCGTAGAACTTCCCTAGATTAGGCGATTTATAAATAGTTCTTAGCTATAAGATACTAAAAAAGACGTGGGAGTCTCTACTTCTCGCTCATCCCAAGTCTTCAGGCTCTCGCATTGCCTCCGCTCCCAGGATAAGCAACACAGATAGCCCACGTCATGACGCATTATAATATACCACGTATGACCACACCATTACAAAAAGTAACAATATGCTCTAATACGAAAGGATATAATACACCCATCGTGGACGTTCTCGTTGCAGTATCTTCTAGAAGCGAGTTCAAATTTGCGAGATTCGAAGACTTCAAAGATTACGTTCCGTAAACGTCCTTTACCAGTAAATAACCCACTCACCCATACAAACGGGCTAACGGAGTCGGTTGCAAAAATAAGAAATATTCTCGAAATCACCAAACTTTTATCGAAAAAAGTGAAGAGAAAGATTGCTTTTTCGATATAAAATCGTATCTTTGCACTTTGAACAGCTAAAATCAGTAGCATTATGAAGCAACTCAACAAGAAATATAACGATGAAGACAACATGCTCGTCAACGACTTGCGCTCCATCGTCAGCAAGGCTCGCAGCAAAGCATTTGCTGCCGTCAATTATTCTCTGGTGGAAAGAAACTGGAGAATTGGACAACGTATTGTGGAAGAAGAACAGAACGGAGCATCACGTGCAGAATACGGAAAGCATGTGATAGAGGTAGCTTCGGCCGCTTTGACCAAGGAATTCGGAAAAGGATTCTCGGAGACAAATATCATGAATTTCAAGAAGTTCTACCTGAAATTCAAAGAGTTAACAATTCCTCAGACACTGTCTGAGAAATTCAAAAAGCAAAAACATCAGACACTGTCTGATGAATTATCTTCGCACTTTCAAAAAGGACAGACACCGCCTGCCCAATTCGAGTTACGCCTTCTTCCTTGGTCTCATTACGAGCGTCTTATACGAGTAGAAGATAAACAAGCACGTGAATGGTATGCAAAGGAAGCGTTCGAACAAGGTTGGAGCTTCAGAACCTTGAACCGCAATATCAACACCTTATATTTTATTATGAACGTCTTCTTATGTCAACGAAGAAGCAACCTGTCGTTGACGAGATGCAAGACAAGACAAAGGCTTATCAGCAAGACAAACTCGAATACATCAAATCACCAGTTGTCTTGGAATTCCTTGGATTACCAGAAGACACCTCCCTTGCAGAATCAAAACTGGAGACTGCCATCATCAATAATCTAGAGAAGTTCTTGATGGAAATGGGAAAAGGGTATGCGCTCGTAGCTCGCCAGCAACATATCCGAACCGAGGAAAACGACTACTACATCGACTTGGTATTTTACAATTACCTCATCAAATCCTTTATCTTGGTCGACCTCAAGGTAAATCGCATCACCTACCAGGATGTAGGACAGATGGATATGTATCTTCAGATGTACGACAAGATGAAAAAAGGACCAGACGACAACCCAACCATCGGCATCATCCTTTGTACCGAAACAGATTCGGATGTGGCACGATACTCTACCCTCGCCAAAAACGACCAGATGTTCGCTGCTAAATACAAGTTATACCTGCCAGACAAGGAAGACTTGAGAAGAGAAATCGAACGACAGAAAGAACTGTATCTAATGGCTCACCCTGAAGAAAACGATAAAGAGTAATTCTTCTGGCAGTATCAGAATAATTAGGCACCATTACAAAAAGGTCAGGCGCTGCCTGACCTTTTTCAATCTCATTTTCCGTATAACTATCCATTTATCTATAAAAGCATTACTTTTTCTTGCATAAAGTTTGCAATTTCCGATATTTATGCTTACCTTTGCCGTTGTTAAGAGGGAACTCGTAACACATTACAAAATATCTTATCATAAAAATAAGAAAGGAAATAGCGAATGGAACTGAAAGAGACTTTCCAAAAAGTGAAGGCAGCTAGCAAGACACTAGGCTTGCTCAGCGACGAACAACGTAATGAAATCCTGCAGGCGGTGGCTGACGCTATCATCGCAGAGACTCCTGCGCTTCTCAAAGCGAATGCAGAAGACTTGGCGAAGATGGACAAGGCAAACCCGCTCTACGACCGATTGCAACTCACCGAGCAACGACTCCAGGATATTGCATCGGATATGAGACACGTCAGTACCCTGCCCTCACCACTCGGAAGAGTTCTCAAAGACAAGACGCTCGAAAATGGTTTGCATCTGCAGCGAGTAGCCGTTCCATTCGGAGTTATCGGTATGATTTATGAAGCCCGTCCTAATGTGACTTACGATGTTTTCTCACTCTGTTTCAAGAGTGGAAATGCGTGCGTACTAAAAGGTGGAAAGGATGCAAACGCCTCAAACTCAGCGGGTGTCGAACTTATCCACAGGGTGTTGATAACTTTTGGTATTGACCCGAATGTAGTCACTCTCCTTCCTGCCACCCATGAGGCTACCGGCGAAATGCTGAATGCTGTGGGCTATATCGATCTCTGCATTCCTCGTGGAGGAAAGAAGCTCATCAACTTCGTGCGTGATACTGCCAAAGTGCCGGTTATCGAGACCGGAGCTGGTGTGGTACACTGTTACTTCGACGAGGATGGAGACCTGGAGATGGGCAAGCGCATCATCACCAATGCCAAGTGCCGAAGAGTGAGCGTATGCAATGCACTCGACTGTCTGCTGATTCACGAAAGCAGATTAAGCGACCTACCAACTCTCTGCGAAGGTCTCGCAGAAAAACAAACCAAGATTCATGCAGATGCCAAGGCTTACGAAGCTTTAAAGGGACACTATCCTGATACCTTATTATATAAGGCAGAGGAAAGCGAAGCGAAGATGAAGGAGGCTGATGCCAACGTGAAGAGCATCTGGAACACCGAATGGCTCAGCATGCAGATGGGTATCAAGACCGTAGCTTCGGAAGATGAGGCACTCGACCATATCGCCACTTACGGCAGTGGTCACAGCGAGAGCATCGTTTCCAATGATGAAGCAGCCCAGAAGAAGTTCCAGGCATTGGTAGATGCAGCCTGCGTTTATGTAAACGCTCCAACCAGCTTTACCGATGGCGCACAGTTCGGACTGGGCGCAGAGATTGGCATCAGTACCCAGAAGCTTGGAGCCCGCGGGCCAATGGCGCTCGAAGAGATTACCACCTACAAGTGGCTGATTACAGGAAATGGACAAACAAGGAAGTGAAGAACGAAAAGTGAAGAATGAAGAATTCAATAGCTTTATATAAGAAACTGAACTTTCGCATATCAGGAAGTTAAAGGAGTTAAGGAAGTTAGAGGGAAGTTAAGGGACAAATGTCCTACGTTTACGCAAGAAGACCATTGTCTCTTAACTTCCCGAACGACCGTAGGGAGTGATAACTTCTTTAACTTCACTCAATTCCCTCACTTGCAAAACTTGAATTAGAAATAACAAATAAAAAACGAAATAACAATGAAGACATTCTTTAATGTTGAAGACCTTGGCGACCTGAAAGCAGCGCTCGCTGAGGCACAGGAAGTAAAAGCAAACCGTTTCGGTTATCAGGAGTTGGGCAAGAACAAAACCTTGCTGATGATATTCTTCAATAACAGCCTCCGTACCCGTTTGAGTACACAGAAGGCTGCCATGAACCTGGGCATGAATGTTATCGTGCTCGATGTTAATGCCGGTGCATGGAAACTGGAGACAGAGCGTGGCGTTATCATGGATGGCGACAAGAGTGAGCACCTGCTGGAGGCTATCCCTGTAATGGGTAGTTTCTGCGACCTTATCGGTGTGCGCAGCTTTGCCGGTTTGAAAGACCGCGACTACGATTATGCCGAGACCATCGTCAACCAGTTTGTAAAGTACAGCGGCCGCCCAGTCTTCGCTATGGAGACAGCTACCGTTCACCCACTCCAGGCATTCGCCGACCTCATCACCATCGAGGAGCATAAGAAGGTGGCTCGTCCTAAGGTAGTCCTGACCTGGGCTCCTCATTGCCGTGCCTTGCCTCAAGCTGTACCAAACTCATTCGCCCAGTGGATGAATGCAGCCGATGTAGATTTCGTGGTTACTCATCCAGAGGGCTATGAACTCGACCCTAAGTTCGTGGGCAACGCCAAGGTGGAGTACGACCAGAAGAAGGCGCTGGAAGGTGCAGACTTCGTTTACGCCAAGAACTGGAGCTGTCCGGGTGTGAAAGACCCAGCACAGTATGGTGAGATATTGAGCAAAGATATGAGCTGGACCATCGACGAGGAGCACATGAGCTGGACCAATGACGGTTGCTTCATGCACTGTCTGCCAGTTCGCCGTGGCTTGATTGTTACCGATGATGTCATCGAAAGCAAGAACAGTCTGGTGATTCCAGAGGCAGCCAACCGTGAGATTTCAGCCGAGGTAGTGATCAAGCGCATGCTCGAATCACTCTAAAGCAGGATATAAGAAAGAGATTGAGGGTGTGCCACAAGTTCATGACACACCCTCTTTTTCGCTCTACTCAACATAATCCTATCCCCATTTCTCGGTATTTTTTTCTTTTCATCCTTTTATATTCTTATATTTCAGATATTATCAGTACCTTTGCAGTCTAAAAAGACAAGAACAAGATGGACAAATACATAATATTATCACCAGAAGCCAAGGGGACGTTCAACGACCGCTTGAATTTTCTGTATCTGAAACTAGGTAACTATCTCGACACCGAGAAACTGGGAAATCGTACTTTACAATATTGTAAGGTATTCCTTAGCGACGCCCAGAATCAGACTCAGGATTTAGAAGAATCACTCCTTTACCAAGAGTATCTCAAAGATACCCATCTTACGATAGTGGAGCAGCCTCCGCTCAACGGGAGTAAGATTTCACTCCTCATCAAGACCACAGACGATAAGACACCTATCCTGTTCCATAGCCTCCGACTGACTGAGGAAGAAGCGAAGGGAAAGGATTCGTACGAACAGACCCGAATGCTATTCGACAAATACCTGCAACTTATCGCCGGTACAGATATGACGATGGAGCGCAATCTGGTAAGAACATGGATATACGTAACCAACATCGATGTGAATTACCAGGGCGTAGTAGAAGCCCGCAATGATATTTTCGACCAGCAAGGTCTGACGGCAGAAACCCATTATATAGCCAGTACGGGCATCGGCGGAGCAACATCCGTCCGCCATGCATCCGTAGCCATCGACTTTCTGACCGTACCCGGCATCAGGGAAGAAGACAAGAAATATCTCCAGGCACTCAACCATCTGAATCCTACTCATGAATACGGAGTAGCCTTTGAGCGGGGAACCTGTCTTTCTCTGCCCCAGAAGAAACAATATTTCATATCAGGAACAGCCAGCATAGACAAGCATGGAGCGGTTGTATACGAAGGCGATATTATAAGACAAACCGGCAGATTGCTCGAGAACATCGGTGCATTATTGAAGGATGGCGAAGCCACCATGAACGATATCCGATACTTTATCATCTATCTGCGCGACATCTCTGATTATCATACCATAGAGCAACTGATGAATCAGTTTTACCCTCAGATACCGCATATCATTGTAGAAGCAAGAGTATGCAGACCCGGTTGGCTGATAGAAATGGAATGCATTGCAGAAAAACAAGAACAGAAATAAATGCTGATAAATGCAGAAATTTACTTTCAAAGAGTAAGTTTCTGCATTTTTTATGATTCATTCTAATATATTTTTACTACCTTTGCAGATATAAAAACTTATAAACCGACAAAAATGAGTGAACAGCAAACAAGCCAATCTAATTTTGGCATATATTCGTTATATGTATTGGGAGCCATCGCATGCTTTGTGTTCTTCCAATTCTTCTATCCCTACCATCTGTTTTATCAGGAGCAGAACCAACTGTTTCTGTCATCATGGGATTATCTGACTACTTATCTGGACAAACCGGGATGGCTGGCCTGTCTGGCTGGCGATTTTCTGACCCAGTTTTATTATTTCCGCTATGCCGGTCCTATCATCCTTACCCTCTGTATTCTTATTACGGGACATAATGTAAAATGCGCAGTAAGAGATGCAGACATCCAAGGGAAAAAGACGGCACATATCGTAGCCTTCATCATGATGATCCTATTGGTATGTTTCAGTTTTCACTACGATTACCGGCTTTGCAGCATTCTGGCAATAGCAGGTGGTGCCAGTGTGTTCCGTGTCAGCACCAAGTTGCTCACTTCCACCCGAATGTTTCTCAAGAAGATAGAGAAGATGGACGACAATCCTTCTGCCGCAGCAGGTTTGGGAGCAACACATTGGGTTACCGCCTTCAGCATCATTGTTTCCGTATTCGTATGCCACTGGTTCTTTGGAAATGGAGTATGGCTCTACGGAGCGCTGGTATTTACAGGCTGTCTTTCCCACATCAAGAAAGTGGGAACCTACTATCGCCTGGCTGCCCTCGTGATTCCTTTCTTCCTGCTGATGCTGTCCAAGCGACTCTACTTCTGTGATTTCCAGACCCTTTATACCTATCCGGGTATCGGAAAACTGGTAAAACCACAAATGGATCTGGAGAAAACATTCGCGGTAGACTGTGAATATTACTTCGGTAATTATAATAAGGTTATCAACATCGTAGAAAAGACGGAAAATCCAGACCAATACATGAAGTTCTACTATAACCTCGTGATGGCGCAAAACGGATATCTTCCAGACAACCTGCTGAGATTCCAGAGCAACAACCTGGGTACATTCGAGAAACTGGGACCAGACACCCCAACCCTCACCATCAAAACCCTGAACGAATTGTATTGGGTTCTGGGCGACATGACTTTCTGCGAACGTGCCACAATGCTTGCCAATGTCTGCTCTCCGAACAACCGGAATATCAGAATGGTAAAGCGACTTGCCGAAATCAATCTGGTAAAGGGCGACTACGCAGCAACCCGCAAATATCTCCGTATTCTGCAAAAGACCTTCGTATGGAGCAGATGGGCAAACCGTGCCTTCTCCTCACTTGCCAGAAAAGCAACAGCCGATGAAAAAGCCTTCCTGCAGCAATACATCGAAAAGCGCCCGTTCATCAACCGGAAGGATACGCTACGACTGAACGAGAATTGTCACACCATCATGTGCGAACTGGCAGAAAGTAATCCAAACAACAAAATAGCCATCGACTACATGCTCTGCAGCGATCTCCTCCTGAAAGACATGAAAACCTTCAAGCGGGATTATGATACTTATTATCTCAAACTGAAAAACGTTTCCTACGAACGCCTGTATCAGGAGGCTCTCATGATTTATCTGGCGGGAACCAAGGCTAAGCCGGAAGAATGGGCAAAATATATCAAGCGTCAAGATGTTCTGCAGCGTTTCCATCAGTATAATGAAGAACGGGGCAACCAGACATTCAGCGATACCTACTGGTATTACTTCGACAAGGCAGAGGTGCCTAAGTTGAACATCAACTGAGGAAACAATTGACGCTAACTGTTCTTAACCGCAAGGGCAAACTGCGCAAGCTGAACCTAAAGAACGCCAACATGATTTCTTCAAGTGTATATTACGGTTTCAGTTCTTCGGGCAAATACGTCACCTTCTCTACCAACATCATCATTCTAGCCTTTCATGCCAACGCCGACAAGCGACTGGAAGTATATGATTCGAAGAGCGATACCTATCACAGTTGGTCACATACCGGCAGATGGTTTGTCTTTGCCAGCAAACGTGACGATGGTCTTTACGGCAAGCCTTACTTCTGCTATGTAGACCGCCAGTGCAAGGCTCACAAGCCTTTCGTATTGCCGCAGAAGGAACCAACCTTCTACGATGATTGCCTGAAGAGTTTCAACATACCGGAGCTGAGCCGCGGTCCCGTTCCATTCGATGCCATCGACATCGAGAATGTAATGAAGCAAGAAGCTGAAAAGTTCAAATAAGAAAAAACAAAAAACGCTCCTGTTACCATATTGCAACAGGAGCGTTTTCTATACATTTGAACTCTTCACTCTTCACCTTATGCCCTGAAACGCCCATAAACAGGGCGTTTCAAGGGGTGAAGAGTTATCAGCAACTCTTCACCCACTCTTCACCACTCTTCACCTAGGCACGAGGCATCGAGGCGTAAGAAGAAACGCAAAACCGCCGAAATAAAGAGGTGAAGAAAGGTGAAGAGTGGTGAAAGTGCCCGAATACTCTTCACCGCCCGGAATGCCGATAAACACAGGGGATTCCGAGCGAAAGGTGAAAAGTGAAGAGTATTTCTTCGTAAGCTTCGCATAAAAACGAAACAAAGGCATTGGGGAAGGCTGTTCTAGGCGAACAGTCCACTAGCGGCTATAGCGCCAGTAGGCTGTCTGTGGTTTGCCTGTTAACTGTCTGTCGTAAACAGCTTATGAATTACCAATTAGGAATCTGATTAAAACAGGCAGATAATAACAGTTTCCAACATCATCAAACAGAAAAAGTATTACCTTGCCGCTATTGAGCAGCAAGGTAATTACGTACAGGATTGGCATACATCTCGAGAATTCTCTCTCTCAAGTAAGCTTCATCCTTATTTGGAAGGTCAATTTTCGCAAGCTGACCAGCCATATATTTTTCAAATTTTGCCTTATCTTCGGCAGTATATTCAGCCTGATGAGCAGTTGAGTTTTCAAGCAAATCAAGAGCCACATAGTTGCCCGGATAGAGGCGGTAGTTCTTGAATATCTGCTCATCCATATAGGCTGCTACCTTATTATATATATCCTGCTTAGGCATATCAGGATCAAGACTGCCCAGATAATCATCAAGACATGGAGCTGCATGATAATGAACATGACCCTTATAACCGAAGATACCGGTCTGCATGCTTACCAGGTCATCCATAGGTCCCTTCTTCCAATCGGCATTATCGCGCTTCTGCTGGAACTCCTTTGCCTTCAGGAAATCGCATGGATCATATTCGTAACTGATAGAGAGCGGTACGAGATGAAGTTGTTTCAGGCGGTCGACAATGCTGCCCTCGCCACCCATCGACATCATCTGCAGAATACTCTTCTGGGTGCGGTCATTACTGTCCTTGGCCCTACCCTCGCGCTGGGCTATCCAGATATTCTCGTTCTTCTCCTTGATGGCGAAATGCATATAGTCAGAGAGTCGCTTGCTCGACATCAGCATCTGTCGCATACTCAGGGCACGCTCTACGATAAACGCCTTGTTGACACGTACCAGGTCCTTGACCCAAGGAAGAGAAAGGAGATTATCACCGATGGCAATCTCACAGGTGGTCTTAAACCCGTTATCGATAAGAAGGACATCGAGGATGGCTGAATCGAGCACGATATCACGGTGATTACTGATGAAAGTATAATTACGGGTATTATCGAGCGATGTACAATCCATCTCACAACCTGTTGCTGCCTTCTTCAGAATGCCATGAACAAAATCGTAAGCAAAAGCCAACTGGAAATCCAGATTGGTCTTACATGCCTTCAACTTCTGGGCAATCATCTCGAAAGGTACTTGTGGATAGAGATAGGCAAGCACTTGTTTAAACTGATCGTTTGAAAGCAAACGGTCGAATACCTCTGGGAGATCTTCAGGCTCCCAAGGACGGATGGTATCAAATTCTTGAGGAATCTTCATAACTTTATGTTTTTTTTCGGGAGTTAAGGAGTTAAGGAGTTATAGAAGTTAAGACAAATGTTCTAAAACGATATCTTTACATTCCATTAATTTCTACCGTTGTCTTAACTCCTTAACTTCTTTAACTCCTTAACTCCTCATTAATTATTAGAACTGATTCTCCACAATTTCGCTGAGCACATCCTTGATATCAAGACCTGCTGCACGAACCTGCTGAGGAATGAAACTGGTAACGGTCATACCTGGAGTGGTATTGATCTCCAGCATGTTCACCTTGTCTTTACCATCCTTATCCTTAGAGATGATATAGTCGATACGGATGATACCGTTGGCATGAAGAATGTCGTAGATGCGTGATGTGGTCTTGGCAACCTCTTCTGCTGTCTCAGGAGAGAGACGGGCTGGAGTGATTTCCTGTACCTGACCGTTATACTTGGCATCATAATCGAAGAACTCGTTGGTAGTCACCACCTCTGTAGCTGGCAGTACAACGCTCTTCTCGGCTGTCTTGTAGATACCCTGTGAAATCTCGGTACCATCAAGGAAGCCCTCAATCATTACCTCATTGCTCTCCATGAAAGCCACACGGAGGGCTGGAGCCAGCTGGTCAGCATTCTTCACCTTGCTCACACCAAAGCTACTACCGTCAGCAGCAGGCTTTACGAAACAAGGCATACCGATGCGCTTGGCAATCTCTTCTTCATCATAAGCTTCACCGCGACGGAGCAAGATACTGTCTGCTACGTTTATACCGAAACCACGCAGATAATTATTGAGCACATACTTATCAAAAGTCATTGCCTCTACCAGAACACCGCTTGTAGAGTATGGCAGATGGATGAGGTCAAAGTAGCCCTGCATCACACCATTCTCACCAGGCTGTCCGTGGATGGTGATATAAGCATAATCGAAATAGACATGCTTGCCGTTCATAACGAAAGAAAAATCATTCTTGTCAATCTCGATAGTCTCACCATTATCCAAAGCAACATGCCAGTCGGTGCCCTTCACATCGACGAGATAAATATTGTAGCGCTCTTTATCAAAGAAAGAGTACAAACCCTGTCCTGAGCGCAATGATACGTCGTGCTCAGAAGAATCACCACCACATACGATGGCTATCGTTCTCTTGCTATTTTCCATAATTACTAAATATTTTTGAATGTATCTTGTGTGGTGCCAGCGATGAAGCCGCGCCACTTTTCTATTAATTGTCTAAAATCATTTGGCCACTCACTGTCAAAATCCATCTGCTGCTTGGTTGTAGGATGCACGAAGCCGAGTGTCTTGGCATGGAGAGCCTGACGCGGACAGAGTTTGAAGCAGTTCTGGATAAATGCCTTGTAGCTGCTACTGCGCTGACCTCTCAGGATCTCTGTTCCGCCATACGTTTCGTCCATAAAGAGCGGATGACCGATATGCTTCATGTGAGCACGAATCTGATGGGTACGGCCTGTTTCAAGCACACACTGCACCAAGGTGGTATAACCGAAACGCTCCAACACCTTGTAATGCGTAACCGCCGTCTTGCCTATTCCGCTGTCCGGATCGAAGACCTTCATACGGAGGCGGTTCTTCGGATCACGGCCGATATTGCCTTCTATGCGACCTTCATCTTCTACAATGTTGCCCCAAACGAGCGCATTGTAACTGCGATGGGTAGTCTTGTTGAAGAACTGCTTACCCAGTGCGGTCTTTGCCGTAGGAGTTTTTGCCACAACGAGCAGTCCGCTGGTATCTTTATCAATGCGATGCACCAAGCCCACTTCCGGATCATTGGCATCAAACTCAGGCATATCCCTTAAATGCCAGGCTACCGCCTGAATCAAGGTTCCATGAAAGTTGCCCGCACCCGGATGCACCACCATACCTGCTTCCTTGTTGACCACCATCAGCTGGTCGTCTTCATAAACCACATTGATAGCGATTTCTTCAGGTTTGATACTCGTTTCATGACGAGGACGGTCGAGCATCAGAGTAACCAGATCATTAGGGCGCACCTTATAGTTGCTCTTTACCGGTTTACCATTGACATGGATGAATCCGGCATCAGCAGCCTGCTGAATACGGTTACGGCTCTGATAGGCCATCTTATCAGCCAGGTACTTATCGATACGCACCGGATCCTGGTTAGCATCCACCTGAACCTTCCAGTGCTCATAGAGTTCATCTCCTCCTTCACTAGAAGCAGCGGTTCCTTCCTCCATCTGGAGTTCATCATCCAGTTCGTCCATATCTCCTGCATCATCAAACCCGAAGTCATCCTCTACAGGAGCATATACCTTATTATATATATAATCTAAAAATATCATTCGTATTACTATTGAATTCTTCACTCTTCACTTTTCATTTCTCCTACTCCACCACTTCCTTCTGGTGGTGCTCATGCGAAGGAGCAGGCTCTGTGGCTTCCGTACCAGGAACCACCTCGAAGTTGTCTTCATGAGTTTCTCCGCTCATGTCACCTTCGCCTTCCATCACATCTTCTTCGCCGTGATAAACCGGATCTACCACATCGATGGAATCATCAACGCTCCGTTTACCATTGCCAACCTGTATGACAAGCACATCATCGATAGAAACCTTATCACCAGCTACAACATGCTTACCCTTAACGAGGATACCATAAACCCAATCCTCTTCGCCAGGAATATATTCAGGTGTACCCAGTTTGAATCCCATAGCAGTAAGTTTAGCCATTGCCTCTCGCAACGAACTGTTGTCAATGACATCAGGAATGGTGATACGTGGAGAATGATCAGAATTGATGGTAACATAGATAACATGTCCCGACTTTACCACTTCTCCGAAAACCGGAGTCTGCTCCAGAATGACATCAGGCGGCAAAGAGCGGACATATCCCGTATCCGTTACAACAATTTCCAATCCCGCATCGTCGAGGATATGTGTAGCATCATCGATATTCTTATATCGAATATCCGGCACACGGATGGCCTCACCATGATGGGTATAGATATCGATGCCATACTTGACACCGACACAGAGCAACACCAGCACCAGAATCATGGCACCGATATTCCCCCAAAGGTACTTACTCTTAAACTTATTTATAAACTCTGATGAAGTCATATATTATTTTTTGGTGCAAAGATACAAGTATTTGGGGGAAGAACAAAATAAAAAGGAAAGTTTTTGCACTCTCACCACCTATTTTATGATATAAAAACAAAACATCTTTGTTCCCAAAAGAGCAATCTCAGAAAAGAAAGGGGCGTTATAAACAACAAAAAGCAGCAAAGAATACATCCTTGCTGCTTTTAATGTCATCGTCAACAGACGAATCTTTCCTCGGAATTACTTTCCGTGGTGCTCGTCAGATACAGTTAACTTCTTACGGCCATGAGCACGGCGAGAAGCCAATACGCGACGACCATTCTTTGTTGCCATACGCTCACGGAAACCATGCTTGTTTACGCGACGACGATTGTGAGGCTGAAATGTTCTTTTCATTTTTCTTATTTATTTTTTAATTAATATTCTTCACAAAAGTGCAAAACACGCCCTTTTTGGGCTGCAAAATTACGCATATTTTCTGAAATAACCAAGAAAACTACCAAATTTAGCTTAAATATTTATGTTTTTTTCGATATTTCCTTTGATTTTTCATGTTTTTGCCGTAACTTTGCACTCGATTTTGAGATTATTATAATAACATTCAAGATAAACAAGAAATGATTAATTCACAGGAAATTAAGATTGGTACTTGCATCCGCATGGATGGCAAAGTATGGGTTTGCATCGACTTTCAGCACAGAAAGCCAGGTAAAGGTAACACCGTAATGAACACTAAATTGAAGAATGTTGCCGACGGTCGTGTATTGGAACGTACATTCCAGGTAGGTTTCAAATTGGAGGATGTTCGCGTTGAGCGCCGTCCTTACCAGTACCTCTACGAGGACGCTACTGGTTGCATCTTCATGAACCAGGAGACTTTCGAGCAGGTGCCTATCGCTAAGGAGAACGTTACTGGTGGCCAGTACATGAAGGAGGGTGACGTTGTTGAGGTGGTTACTGATACAACTGATGGTACTATCCTCTTGGCTGAAATGCCAGTGAAGACTACTTTGAAGATTACTCACTCTGAGCCAGGTGTAAAGGGTAATACTGCTACCAACGCTACAAAGCCTGCTACATTGGAGACTGGTGCTGAGGTTCGTGTTCCTTTGTTCGTCAACGAAGGCGAGACTATCCAGATCGACACCCGTGACGGTAGCTACCTCGGTCGTGTAAGCGAGTAATACATCCTCCAACAGGAAGATTGTGCTCTTATTGAGTAAAACTAACCCTTAATAGTAAGAAGAATGAAATATTCCATCATAGTACCTGTATTTAATCGTCCTGACGAAGTGGACGAACTTTTAGAGAGTCTGACTCATCAATCAGAGAAAGACTTCGAAGTTGTCATCGTTGAGGATGGCTCACAGACTCCCTGCAAGGAGGTGTGCAAACGATATGAGCACATGATGGATATACATTATTACTATAAGGAGAACTCTGGTCCGGGCCAGAGTCGCAACTATGGTGCCGAGCGCGCCAAGGGTGAGTATCTTCTGATACTCGATAGCGACGTGGTCTTGCCAGAAGGTTATCTGAAGGCTGTAAGTGATGAGTTGAGCCGTGAGCCAGCCGATGCTTTCGGCGGTCCCGACAAGGCGCACTCATCATTTACAGATACTCAGAAAGCCATTTCTTATTCCATGACTTCTTTCTTTACCACCGGTGGCATCCGTGGCGGAAAGAAGAAGATGGATAAGTTCTATCCCCGTTCATTCAACATGGGCATCCGCAGGGATGTTTATCTCAGGTTGAATGGCTTTTCTAATATGCGTTTCGGTGAGGACATTGATTTCTCTATCCGTATCTTCAAGGCAGGCTGCCGTTGCCGTCTGTTCCCTGAAGCATGGGTATGGCATAAGCGCCGCACCGACTTCCGCAAGTTCTGGCGACAGGTCTACAACAGTGGCATCGCCCGCATCAATCTCTACAAGAAATATCCAGAGAGTCTCAAACTCGTGCATCTCCTTCCTATGGTCTTCACCGTGGGCGTAATAGGCACGCTGCTTCTGCTCTTCTTCGGCTTCCTGCCATACATGCTTGGCACCGTTCACGTATTCCCAACCTTGGGCAATGCGATGGCAGCATTGGGCTGCATCGGCCTCGCCGGCATCATTCTCTATACCATCGCACTGTTTATCGACAGCAGCAGAGAGAATCACAGCGTGAAGATAGGCTTGCTGAGCATTCGCGCTGCCTTCACACAGCTGATGGGTTACGGATGCGGATTTCTTTCTGCATGGTGGAAGAGATGCGTACTGGGACAGAGCGAATTCAGCGCATACAACAAGACTTTCTACAAATAAGACTTCCCCGCCAAAAGAGAAGCCAATAATAATCTACTAATCAGTTATTATT
This sequence comes from Segatella copri, assembly GCA_021618535.1. Lineage (GTDB taxonomy): Bacteria > Bacteroidota > Bacteroidia > Bacteroidales > Bacteroidaceae > Prevotella > Prevotella copri_O. The sequence continues at coordinate 65,965 of JAJWAL010000003.1, forward strand.
ATGGCAGAGAAACTAACCATTGCCAATTGGGCAGAAGAAGACAAGCCTCGCGAGAAACTGGAGCGCTTGGGAGCCTCAGCTTTATCCAATGCCGAGCTCTTAGGTATTCTGATTGGTTCGGGATCTACTGACGAAAGTGCCGTAGACCTGATGAAACGCATTCTGAAGGATTGCGACAACAACCTGAACCAGCTAGGAAAGAAGTCCATCAGAGAACTGACGCAATATAAAGGAATGGGACCCGCCAAAGCCATCACCATTCTTGCAGCCTGCGAACTGGGCAAGCGCCGTGCTCTTGACAAGATTGGCACACGTCCCGACTTAGGCTCATCCCTTGCCATCTACAACTATATGCTTCCGAAGATGCAGGATTTAGATACAGAGGAAGCATGGCTCCTGATGATGAACCAGAACTTCAAGCTCATCAAAGCGAGCTGCATCTCAAAAGGCGGCATTACAGAAACGGCAACCGATATCCGGCTCATCATCAAAGAAGCGGTGCTCAACAACGCTACCATTATCGCCTTCTGCCACAATCATCCCAGCAACAATCCTCAGCCAAGCAAAGCCGATGATGTGCTTACCCAGAAGATTGCCAAAGCCTGCGAAATCATGCGCCTCTTCTTTATGGACCATGTCATCATAACCGATGGTGCCTTTTATTCATATCACGACAAAGGTAAATTGTAGTCTATTTGGGGTATATTAGACCTTCTGCAAGAAAAAAACAGCTTTTCTTTTTGTTTTGTCTGCAATAATTATTATCTTTGTAGGCAAAAACAAAGATTATTATGACACAAGAAGAAAAGACAAAGATAGAAGAAAAGATCGTAGATGTGCTTAAGACCGTTTACGACCCTGAGATTCCTGTCAACATCTGGGACCTCGGTATGATTTATAAAATAGATGTGAAGGACGATGCCACCGTAGATCTCGACATGACCTTCACAGCCCCTTCATGCCCTGCTGCCGACTTCATTCTGGAGGATGTAAGAAGCAAGGTAGACAGCGTGGAAGGCGTAAAATCTGCCAATGTGAACCTTGTATTCGAACCGGCTTGGGATCAGAGTATGATGAGCGAGGAAGCTCGCGTAGAACTCGGCTTTGAATAAAGACAAAGCCGTTGAATTCTTCACTCTTCATTCTTTACTCTTCATTTAAATAGAATCGCTTATGAAAAATGTATATTTCCTCTCAGATGCGCACCTTGGCTCATTAGCCATTCCGCATGCCCGCATGCAAGAACGCCGCTTGGTCCGTTTCCTGGACAGCATCAAGACGAAGGCTGCGGCAGTTTATCTCCTGGGTGACATGTTTGACTTCTGGAACGAATATAAATATGTCGTACCAAAAGGCTATACACGCTTCTTAGGTAAACTCTCGGAGTTGACCGATATGGGAGTGGAAGTACATTTCTTTACGGGTAACCACGATCTCTGGACCTATGGCTACCTGGAGGAAGAGTGTGGCGTTACCGTACATTACAAGCCTCAGACCATAGAGATATATGATAAAGTATTCTATCTGGCACATGGAGACGGACTGGGTGACCCAGACAAGAAATTCAAGTTTCTGAAAAGAATGTTCCAGAACCAGACCTGCCAACGCCTCCTTAATGCGATTCATCCTCGCTGGGGAATGGCTTTGGGCTTGAACTGGGCTAAGCATAGCCGACTGAAACGTGCTGACGGAAAGGAAGAGCCGTATATGGGCGAAAAGAAGGAGTTTCTGGTGCGCTTTGCCAAACAGTATATGCAAGGCCACAAGGATATAGATTACTTCATGTTCGGCCATCGCCACATCGAACTGGATCTGATGTTGAGCAAAAAGACCCGACTGATGATTCTGGGCGACTGGATATGGCAGTTCACCTATGCCGTGTTTGATGGCGAACACATGTTTATGGAAGAATACGTGGAAGGCGAAAGCCAACCATAACAATAAAGGGCAGCTTTTTATGAGCTGCCCTTTATTGTTATCGCTGTATGCGACCTCCTGAAGAAGTCATGTTATTGATGATTTCTTCTTCTGTAACCAGATTCTGATCACCCGGAACCGTATTCTTTATCGCGCTTGCTGACAGTGAGAAATCCAGGCAATACTGGTTCTTGTCGCCCCACTTCTGATGGGCATGAATATAGGCAGCAATAAAGGCATCACCTACACCCATCGGGTCAACAATCGGCTCAATATCATAGATTCTTGTAGTATAGAGCTGATCCTCTACTGCATCATAGAGCAAGCCGCTCAAGGTATGATGACTGCTGGCAATCTGATTTCTTACCGCCATCACCATCTTCTTGCACTTAGGGAAGAGATGGTGCATCTTGCGGAAATACTCCAGATAAGCCTCCTTGTCAATCTCGTAGTCTGCATCCAAAGCCTCGAAAGGAATATGAGGCACACCGCTGGCTACCTCCCACTCATTCTGGTCACCAAAGATGATGTCGCTATATTGCATCATCTGGAATAGCACATCATGAGGCTCCAGGCCATATCCCCAGAGATTCTTACGGTAATTAATGTCGCAGGCAATGGTCAACCCGTCAGAAACAGCAAGTTTGATGGCATCCATAGTTGACTCCATCGCATCGCGGCTGATAGCGCAGGTAATGCCGGAGCAATGGAATACGGCAGCATCAGCCAGCACCTTTTCCCATTTCACCATTCCGCGCTTCAGCGTATAGAAAGAAGAATTCTTGCGGTCGTAAACCACACGGGAATTGCGCATAGCTACAGCTTCCTCGAAATAATAAGTTCCGAGACGTTCACCGCCACGCACAACATGAGAAACATTCAGACCGTACTCTCTGAGATGCATCAACGCCGCCTCACCCATCTCACCGTATGGCACACGGGTTACATACTCTACATTATCGCCTAAATAAGCCAAAGAGATGGCTGCATTAGCCTCACTGCCACCATAATTGCCAAACATATGATGTCCCTGAAATAAACGTTGATAACCAGGCTTAGAAATCCTAAGCAATATTTCTCCGAAAGTTACAATCTTTGTTTTCATAATTCTAAAAATTTAAAAAGGTGAAGACCATTCACTTATGTTTCTAGTCTTCACCTTATTATATATAGCGTATGATTACTTGTTAGCAACCAACTCCATTGTATCGCGAGCGATAACAATCTCCTCGTCGGTAGGAACTACTACTACCTTCACCTTACTGTCGTCAGTAGAGATGATAGCTTCCTCACCACGAACCTTGTCATTTACTTCCTTATTGATCTTGATGCCAAGATACTCCAGGTTCTTGCAAGAATCCTCGCGGAGGTCGGTCTGGTTCTCACCAACACCTGCTGTGAATACGATAGCGTCAACGCCACCCATAGCTGCTGTGTAAGCACCGATGTACTTCTTAATGCGATACTCATACATACGGAGAGCCAACTGAGCCTTCTCGTTACCCTCGTTAGCTGCCTTTTCGATGTCGCGCATATCAGAAGAAATACCTGTAATACCGAGCACACCACTCTTCTTGTTCAGGAAGTCAGCCATCTCCTGTGGCTTCATGTTCAACTTCTCCATCAAGTAGGTAACGGCAGAAGCATCGATATCACCACAACGTGAACCCATCATCAAACCAGCCAATGGAGTCAAGCCCATTGAGGTATCCAATACCTTACCGTTCAATACTGCAGCTACAGAGCCACCGTTACCGATGTGGCAAGTGATAATCTTAGAGTTGTTCTGGTCGAGACCGAGAATCTCGCAAACACGCTTAGAAACATAACGGTGAGATGTTCCGTGGAAACCATAACGGCGTACGTGATACTTCTCGTACAACTCGTAAGGAATTGCATAGAGGTAAGCGTAGTCAGGCATTGTGCTGTGGAATGCGTTGTCGAATACGCAAACCTGAGGAGTGCCAGGCATCAATGAGTCAACGGCACGGATACCCTTCAGGTGACCTGCGTTGTGAACAGGAGCGAGGTCGCAAAGTTCCTCGATACCATCCTCTACGCTCTTGTCAACGATAACGCTCTCCTTGAACTTGTCACCACCCTGTACGACACGGTGTCCTACAGCGTCGATTTCTTTCAAATCCTTGATAGCGCCGATTTCTGGGTCGAGCAAGCACTTGAACACGAAGTTCACACCTTCCTTGTGGTCAGGCATGTCGTGCATGATCTGCTTCTTCTCGCCGTTAGGCAATTTCACCTTGATGAAAGCGTTATCAAGACCGATACGCTCTACACCACCCTGTGCCAATACAGACTCATCGTCCATATTATATAATTTGTACTTGATAGATGAACTACCACAGTTCAGAACCAATACTTTCATAATGTTAAATGTTGAATGTTAAATGTTGAATGTTGAATTAAGCCTTCTTAGCATCCTGTGCCTGGCAAGCTGTGATAGCTACCATGTAGTAGATGTCATCTACAGAGCAACCACGAGAAAGATCGTTAACAGGACGGGCAATACCCTGGAGGATAGGACCGATAGCGATGGCACCACCCAAACGCTGAACGAGCTTGTAGCCGATGTTACCAACCTCGAGGTTAGGAACTACCAAAACGTTAGCCTTACCAGCTACCTCTGACTTTGGAGCCTTCTTGGCAGCTACCTCAGGAACGAGGGCTGCATCAGCCTGAAGCTCACCGTCGAGGTGAAGCTCTGGGAACTTCTCCTTAGCGATAGCAACAGCATCCTTCACCTTGTCGATGATATAAACACTCTTGCCTGTCTCCTTGTTGATGGCATCTTTGGCGCTACCCATTGTTGAGAAGCTCAACATGGCAATCTGTGGATCAGTAATACCTGCCACTGACTGAGCTGTATGAGCTGTAGTATAGGCAATCTGAGCAAGCTGGTCTGCAGTAGGGTTTGGAGTTACAGCAACGTCACCCATTACTACAACGCCATCCTGACCATACTGCTTCTGGTCTGAGATGAGCAACATAGCACCACTTACGCAAGTGATACCTGGACTGCACTTGATGATCTGAAGAGCTGGACGGAGAGTATCGCCAGTAGTGCTCAATGCACCAGAAATCTGACCGTCAGCGCCCTCAGTCTTGATAATCATACAACCGAGGTAGAGGTTGTTCTTAGTTACGAGTTCACGAGCCTGCTCTACGGTCATGCCCTTCTTCTTGCGAAGTTCAGCGAGCTTCTCAGCATACTCCTCAGACTTAGGGTTGTTTTGTGGATCAACGATAGTAGCCTTGTCGATGTTGTTAAGACCCCACTGAGCAGCGAGATTCTTAATATTGGCAGGGTTACCGATGAGGATGATGTCTGCGAGATCATCAGCCAAAACTTTATCGGCTGCTTTCAATGTACGCTCCTCTTCTGCTTCAGGGAGCACGATGCGCTGCTTGTCAGCTTTAGCGCGAGCTACGATTTGCTGTAATAAATCCATTTTACTTTTTAATATTTTATATATTTTGTTGTTTCCTAAGTAGATCTGTCAAAGTGTTAGGTGATGTTATCTTGTTTTTCACCTTTTTGCCACATCGACTTTGCAAAAGTACACATTTTCTTTGAAATAGCAGCGATTAAAATGTGTAAAAAAAGCTAAATCGGGAGATTATTCATGTCGTAAAGGTTTACGTAGCAGGAAAAGTGATGAATTCTTCACTCTTCACTTTACTTATATCATCTCCAGAGTAAGGATGCTTTCCAGTTCCTCGGCAGAGAGTCGGAGTTTGAACTCGCCCTTGATGGCCACGCTGATTCGTCCGGTCTCCTCGGATACGATGACGGCGATGGCATCACTGCTCTGTGATATTCCGAGAGCGGCACGATGGCGGAGTCCCAGTTCCTTCGGAATATCGAGGTTATGACTCACAGGCAGAATACATCCGGCTGCCATGATGCGCTTATTGCTCACCACCATGGCTCCATCATGAAGCGGCGAGTTCTTGAAGAAGATGTTCTCTATCAGCCGCTGGTTAATCTTGGCGTCTATCTCCTCACCCGTATCCATGATGTCCTTCAGTGGAACGCCTCGCTCTATAACGATAAGAGCACCTACGTATTTCTTCGCCATACTCATACACGCCATCACAATCGGCATGATGGTCTCCTTGTTAGCCTCCTTCTGGCTCTCCTTGCTGGAGTGGAAGAAGCGAACCAGCCGGCGCATACCTTTCTGCGAACCTATCTCATAGAGGAATCTACGGATATCCTCCTGAAAGATGACGATGAGGGCAATGACTCCCACGCTCACCAGTTTATCCAGGATAGAACCCAGCAGGCGCATTTCCAGTATCTGACTCACAAAGAGCCAGATAAGAACGAAGAGCATGATGCCCACGAAGATGTTCAGTGAGCGCGATTCCTTCATCAGACGATAAACATAGAACAGCAGCGAGGCTACCAGGAGAATATCGAGAAAGTCTTTGATACCAAATTCTATCATGTGCGTCCCTCCTTCATTGCTTCTATTATCTTCACAGCCTCAGCAGCTTCTTTCACATCGTGCACTCTGAGGATGCTGGCGCCCTTCATCAGAGCGATAGTGTCGAGCACGGAAGTTCCATTGAGCGATGTCGTAGCATCTCCACCCAACAGTTTATATATCATACTCTTGCGGGAGATACCTACAAGCACAGGAAGTTCCAGTACGTTCAACTTCTCCATCTCATTATAAATCTGATAATTCTGGATGAGATTCTTGCCGAAGCCGAAGCCCGGGTCGAGGATGATATCCTTGGCTCCCAAGTCGCGCAACTGCTGCACCTCTCTGGCAAAGCCCTTCATCATCGTTTCGAGCGTAGGCTGCACCGACATTAATATATAAGGTACCTTCAGCTCGCCCACCACACGAAACATTTCAGGATATTCCTCCTGTCTCTGCTCCAGCGGCACATTGGCGATGCCTGTGATTCCACCTTCTGATACATCGTTGATGATGTCAGCTCCCCACTCCTCGATACACTTGCGTGCCAAGGTAGGGCGATAAGTATCTACGGAGACGGCAGCATCCGGTTGCTCCCTACGAACGATGTCGAGAGCGAACTTCAGGCGTCTTCCCTCCTCCTCTTCCGATACTTCATCAGCACCGGGACGGGTGGAGAAAGCGCCCACATCAATGATGCTTCCACCTTCTTCTATAATCTGATTAGCTCTCTGAGCTATCTCCATTTCTGTCTGTTTTCTACTGCCAGAGTAGAAACTGTCGGGCGTAACGTTCAGGATGCCCATCACCTGAGGGGTACTCAAATCCATCAAGCGCCCCTTGATATTGATTGTATATTCCATTGGATTATAACTCCTTAAGCCACTTTTTACCTGGCTTTGTGTAAGTCCAGGCAAGAAAGCTTCCACCTATGATTGTTCCAACCACAAAGAAAAACAATAGTCCATTGTAAACTTCCATAGCTTAATATTTTACAAATCTTTCAACCATTTTTCGCCTGGTTTTGTATATAACCAAGCTAAAAAACTTCCACCGACGATACAGCAAATCAGAAAAAATAATGCTAAATAACTCATATAATCAATATTTTAAAATTTTATTAGCTATACCTGCAAAAACAGCTGTAGCCAAAACACCAAAAATTAATACAGAGACATCACCGACCGTAGCTTCACCTTTCAGCAACGGCAAGAAACCTCCTACCCCAGTCCCCGTAAAAGTCAACTGGGATAAACTGAAGAAATAGCCACCAAGCTTTTCCTTCCTCACTTTCACTTTTTCTCTTTCATCTCTGATGCCCATTCCGACCTCACTTTCTAAAGATTCATCGAATATTTCTGCAAAAATAGAAAGAATATTCGAGATTACCATCATTTTTTGGGAAAATTGTTTGTTATGTCCATAATTTAGATTACTTTTGCACCCAAAATAACAGTTATAGACTATGGATATTTCAGAACTCTATCAGATTTACCAAGCGCACCCAGTGATTACCACTGACAGCCGCGACTGCCCAAAGGGCAGCATCTTCCTGGCTTTGAAGGGCGCATCGTTTGATGGCAACAAGTTTGCCGACATGGCTTTGGAGAAAGGCTGTGCCTATGTGATTGTTGATGAAAAAGAGTATGCCAAGGAAGGCGACGAGCGCTACATCCTCGTAGAGGATTGCCTCACCACCTTCAAGGAATTAGCCCGTGAGCATCGCCGCCACTTCGATATTCCTGTAGTAGGAATCACCGGAACCAACGGCAAGACCACCACCAAGGAGCTCGTCTCTGCTGTTCTCGGCGAGAAGTTCAACGTGATGTTCACCCAGGGTAACTTCAATAATGATGTGGGCGTACCAAAGACGCTCTTCCGTCTCTCTCCGGAAAACGAGATTGCCGTTGTAGAGATGGGTGCTTCCCATCCTGGTGACATCCGGAAACTCGTGGAATACGTGGAGCCAACCTGCGGTATGATTACCAACGTAGGCCGTGCCCACCTGCAGGGATTCGGCAGTTTCGAAGGCGTGAAGAAGACCAAGGGAGAGCTCTATGATTACCTCGCAGCCAACGATGCCCTCGTCTTCATCAATGCAGACAACGAGCATCTGATGCAGATGGCCGAGCAGCGCAACATCAACCGCCTCATCACCTACGGCAAGGATGAGAACTGCGATGTTTGGGGAGAAGTCATCTCCTGCGCTCCTTTCCTGAAGTTCCGCTGGCGCACCGAGAGTTTCGACTGGCATGAGGTTCAAACTCATCTCATCGGCTCTTACAATATCGACAACATGCTTGCCGCCATCACCATCGGTCTTCATTTCGATGTGAAGCCTCAGCAGATAGATCATGCCCTGGAGAACTACATCCCAAGCAACAACCGTTCGCAATTGGAAGAGACGGCGCACAATAAGCTGGTGGTAGATGCCTACAATGCCAACCCATCGAGCATGGCAGCCGCCATCGAGAACTTCCGCGTGATGGATGTGCCTCATAAGATGGCAATTCTCGGACAGATGGGCGAGCTCGGCGAAGTGAGCCACGAGGAGCACCAGAAGGTAGTAGACCAGTTGCAGGCAGCCGGTCTGGAGAATGTATGGCTGGTAGGCGATGAATTCAAGGATATTCCATGCAGCTACCGCAAGTTCCAGAATGTAGAGGAAGTGAAGGAAGCGCTCAAAGCGAACCAGCCTCACGACCATTACATCCTCATCAAGGGCAGCAACAGCGTGAAGCTCTTCCAGCTTCCGGAGTTGTTATAAACGGTTATTATCGTACAACTAAAAGGTGTGTAGTTGTACGATTATAGGGTGTTGCCACTAGGCTCGGCAGATGTGCTGACTGCAGTCGGCAGACCTGCTGACTAGGCTCAGCAGAGCTGCTGAGCCTAGTGGGAATCTCTTAGAAACAGACTCCTTTAACCTGATTTTCCGACTTCTTGAACCTAAGCAAACGTATTCTTTCACTTGCTCAGTCGTATTCTTGTGCTTGTTCAGTCATATCCGTGTGCTTGCTCAGTCATATCCGTGTGCTTGCTCAGTCGTATCTGTAGACTTACTCAGACGTATCTTTTACTCAACCAGCTCTCAGGCTCAACTCCAGGAACTTGTCACATAATTGGTAAACGCCTTCATCTTGCGTGATAAAGTCTCTGTCCAGTAAGGTCTTGACTGCTCCCTGCACGGTGCTTGCACCAAGATGATACTTCTGCAAGAACTCTTGCGACATCAGAGAAGAAGGCTTACCTTCCTTAGCAATGGCTATGAGAACCTGCTTCTGCTTGGCTGTAAGCTGATACAGCAAGGCCTGATAGGCAAAACGTTGCTGGGAAAGGATGCCATCAATCGCCATTCTGACATCATCTTCCTGCAACAAAGACTTATCAGAGATTGAAGTGTAAAGCATATTGAGTACATACTGAATATACCAGGTAATGCCATCAAAATGATGATATAAATAGGTAAAAGCCGCTGCACTTATCTCTTTATTGTTCCTGGCAAGATGGTGATTGGCAAATTCCAGGTAAGTTTGCTCATTGATTGCCTCCAACCCCATGATACTCGAACTATGATAGAACGGGCGTGACTGGGAAGTAAACATCAATGCCATCATGTGGCGCTTGGAACCAGAAAAGACAAAGTTAGCATTGTGGCAATTCTGTATTCGCTTACGCAAGGTTGCCTCAACGGTTTTCTCAGGATAGTTTGCAACTGTCTGAAACTCATCTATCGCCACCAGACAAGGTTTATCAGCCTGTTCGAGATAAGCGAAAATCTCATCCAGCGTAATATCCGGAGCCTGAATATCACCCATACCAACACTCCACTCCGGATTTCCATTGATGTCAAAAGAGATAGTTGACTTCAGAGACTGGAGCATATTCAGGAAAAATTCCCATACTTTCCTGCCCTTTGGCTTGAGCGCCGTCAGGATTCCCTTGCCCAGCGCATAGACAAATTCATTCAAATTCTTCGTATCATAAATATCAATATAGATGCAATGATACTGCTCACGGATGTTTTCCTGCTGAAAACAATTATAAATCAGTCCCGACTTACCCAGACGCCTAGGCGCAATCAACGCAACATTGCACCGATTGGTCAAATGGCGGGTAAGAAGAGCTGTTTCCTCTACCCTATCACAGAAGTATTGCGGCGAAAGATAGCCTTCAATAATAAACGGATTTAACTGTACCATAAGCATTTACATCATTATGAGTTTTACGTAACGAAGATTTCATAATGCAAAGATACGATGAATATTTGTAAACGGCAAACATTTATCGGAAAAAAGTATCATACATTCAATAAAAAAGTATCTTAGAATACTTTTCTATATAGCATCATGCATCTATGAAGCCTATTCGTTCACTTTGGGAAGCTGCTACACTGTACTTCCCTGAAAAAGGTTGTCACTTAGGAACAAACAGAAGTGACAATGAAA
>JAJWAL010000021.1:0-32539 GCA_021618535.1 Segatella copri
TCAACAACTTAGGCTACATGTTCCGGATTTTATCCGGACAGTAGTGTTTACAATCTGTTCTTTTCTGTATTACCGGCACCCGTACCCTTATACTTGCTTCTACTAACATTAAACTTATAGCTGAATGAGCACATGAACATTCGGGTATCCGTATATTTTCTGGTATAGATATCGCTGGTACCATATACCAATCTTGTGGAATTGCGCATCGTCGCAAAAAGGTCATTGCCCGCCAAAATGACATTCAGGCGGTCGTGAAGAAAACTTCTACGCAAAGAGACGTCCACTCCTCCTTGTGCCATATATAGCGGAAGCGCAGAATGGCCCTGTGTGTTCCAACTCATATCAAGATTAAGCGTCCAACCGCATGGTAGCGAAAAGGCATTATTAAAAGAGCCGATGAATATCGGTTTGCTGTATGCCTTACCACCAATGGTCAGGAACTGCTTTCTCATACCAGCGTCCAACGTAGGATGCCACCATCCTATCGTTGGCGATGCCGTCAGTCCCACGTAACAAACCTGAGTATGATTCAAATTACGAAAGGTGTACATACTGATTAACTCATTGTCATGATACGGTTCTATCACCTGATAGCAAGGATCTACAAGATAACGCCAGTTGGCAAAAAACTGGAACCATTTATATCCCAGATTAATCCCTATGCCATGTTCGAATGTTGGCTTGAGCAATGGATTTCCACCCTGATAATAATAGCGACTATTATATTGCACATTACTACTTAACTGACTATAGGAAGGACGACTTACCGTCACCTTATAGACCATATTTATTTTCACATTCCCGATAGGAAAGGTCAAGGACACATTCGGAAAGAAATGGTCGTACTTACGACTCTGGTCGGGTACGAAATAATCCTTATTCTCCTCGCTCCAATAATCACCACCTGTATTATAGTAATTGGAAGAAACATGTTCGTATCTGAGGCCAGCATTCAGTTCTACCTTGTTTAGTCTCAATCCATAAGAAACAAAGGCTGCAAGATTACTTTCCTTCACCTGGTCGTCCGTCTTGCCTGGCAAGTCAGTTCCCTGTTCATCTATAGTATAAAGATTGGCACGGCAACTTTCGGTAAACTCATTACCAATCTTCAGGGTACCTTTCCATACCGGAAAGCTCAGTACCAGCTTAGATGCATGCATCCAACTATCAGCTGTGAAATCAGATTCTATCGTACGAGAATCTCCGCCTTCAATTCCTGTTTCTTCAGAATATTGAGTCTGTCCCGTTTTACGAAGATATATTTCCCCATTCCATTCTATGCTCACCTTTCCTATCTGTCCGGCATAATAAGCCGTAATATCCTGCGTAGGTCGGCTTTTGAAACGGCAATACATATCATTTGTATAGCTTTCTGTCTTGGAGCCATTCTTCCAGACATCCATCAGCGAAATCCATCCACCCCGACTATAAGGATTGATGTTCACCTCGTAAGTGGCACCCACGGAATGCTTATCATTGAAAACATAATTAAAACCTAGACTTCCACTGGTATAGTAACTCTTGTTTTTGATAATCAAGTCTTCGTCGATACTCATGAGCGTCTTGCCGTAGAGTCTGTTATCATTATGCTGATCCTGATAGCCCTGAGACAAACCACCATACAAATTGGAGAAGATATCCAATCCCCGATAACGATAATTCAAATCGAGTACTTCACGATGATTGTCCTGATGATTGCGCTGATAGACCTGCCGATAAGTCAATCCCAAACCTTCTCCCTTTTTTCTTGTCGTCTTGATTCTGATGACAGCCTGATAGGTGGCATCGTATTCAGCACCCGGCTCGGTTATCACCTCTACATGTTTGATATCAGAAGAACTCAATCTGTCGAGATCAATGGTTCCCTTGATTTTCTTATTATCGATATAAATCAAAGGTTTACCTTTTCCCAAGACTTCTATATCACCGTTCTTCTGCATCACTCTCGGAAGATGTTTCAATACATCTTCTGCCGAGCCCATTTTCTCCAAGGAGGTTCCTTCTACCTGAGCTACCAATCCTTCAGAAGTCATTCTGAAAGGTTGGCGATGTCCCTTCACTACTATTTTCTGCAGGTTCATTGTTGCCTCTTTCAGAGTTATTGTCCCTATCTTACCTATATTAAAGGTATTGTTTGCCGTAATATAGCCCACGCAACTTACTCTTACTATCGCCTTTCTCGCCTCGCAGGGAATCACGAACTGGCCGTTCTCATTCGTCACGCCGCCATTTATCAATGAAGAATCACTAACATTCAGCAGGGCTACATTGGCGAAATCTACAGGACGTTTCTTATTGTCGATGATGCGACCTATCATCTTGGTGGGAGTCTTCTGCGTACACTCCACCATGATATTATCCTCCACCTGCGTCATCTTGATGGGATAGAATCCTATCAGCTGCATGATGGCATCTGGAACACTCTGGTTGCGGATGCTCTTGGTTACCCTGAAATCCTCCAGTTCATCATACACGAAGTTGATGGTGTACTTATGCTGGCGAGCGTTCAAATCCTTCAACGCCGCAGAGAACGACACATTATTATATTGTCGGGTAATGCGCTGGGCATAAGACTGCTGAACCCAAAGCAGCAGGAAGAGAAGAAGAAGCTCTCTGATAAGCTTGCCGCTAACGGACATTGGTTTCCAAAAATCTCTCATAAATATATCCTCCTATCTTATTTCACCATCAATGTACCGTCAATATACTCTATCTGTATGCGGTCGAAAGCATTCAAAATCTCCAGGTTCTGCTCCAAAGTCTTTGTCTTGTTCCAGTTGAAGAAGAGACGGATGTGCTGGGCACCGGCATCTACATACTCCACCTTGACATGATAGAAACCAGATAACTGAGCCAGGATGGTTCCCAATTCAGCATCATCAAACACCACCGGCTTCATATCAAGAGAATCCTTGTTCTCTGCTGTTGCTGCACGAAGACTGTCATTCGCAAGCGCCTGGGTTGTTGCCATCTGTTCTGTAGCAGCCTTGTTATCCGCTGCCTGATCAGAAGCAGAGAATCCCAACCAGCCGTTGTGAATCGCAGCCAAGGCTACACCCGAAAGGAAGATGATGCCGACGATGGATGCGGCTATCTTCATCCGGTTGCGATAAGCGCCCTTGGATTTGCCGGCATCTATCGCCAACTTATCCTCGTGATGTGCCTGAACAAACTCCTTCCAAGCCCCATCCACATCCACCTCCTTCGGATTGGCTTTCTTGCCAGCCATTCTCGCCATCGCCAGTTCATGGAAGAACTCCTTCACCTCCTCATCAGCAAGCAGGCGTTCCACCTGCTCGTCGGTATATTTCTCGGGATGCTCCTGCATGTCAAAGAGCATCATCCGCTTTTCTTCTTTACTCATGTTTGTCATTGTCTTGCTCATTTAAATTGTTCCTTAATCCAGTCCATCGCCTTCGAGAGATGGTTGAATACCGTCACCTTGCTCACTCCCACTTCATCAGCCACCTCCTGATAAGATTTCTCCTGAAGATAGCGCAGACGGAAAATGAGTTGCCGGATAGGCGGTTCCAGGTCCTCGATGAGAAGCATCAGCCGGTCGAGTCGCTCGTCGGTATCTTCCGAGAGAATCACGTCGGCATCATCCAGCAACAGCTTCGCCACCCTTTCCTTCACGCTCTTATGAGCTATCAGGTTGAGACAGCGGTTGCGTACGCTCCGCATCAAGTAACCTTCCTCACTCTCAGGCACCAGAACCACATCATCGGCAAGAATCTGGGCGAATACTTCGCTCACCACATCCTTGCTCTCGTCATCATCCGAAAGAATGCATCTGGCCAGATTGTACATCTTCGCGTAATGCTGACGGAATAACTGTTCTATGTCCTTTTTTCTGTTCATATACTATCTATACAGTTGAGCCAAGCGAAAAACTAAGCAAAACATCAACTTTTTTGTTTTTTCCTTTAATTCCGAATCGAAATCACCAAGATTCTCCCCGGATTGGAATGCAAAAGTACACAATCTATCGGAGATAGAAGACAAATGGTAAGGATAAATCGATTTTCAGTTGATTTATTTGTTCATTCCAACATTTTTTAGTACTTTTGCCCACCAAATTACGAACAAGTAAATAAGATTGGTATAAAAATAGGTATTACCAAGATAAAATAAAGAATAGATTAGATAAAGGAGAATAAGATTATGTCAACGATTATTTATCCATCACCGATATTCGGTCCGGTAAACTCCCGCCGTCTGGGAGTTTCACTGGGCATCAACCTCATGCCATCTGATGGCAAGGTCTGTTCATTCGACTGCGTTTATTGCGAATGCGGATTCAACGCCGACTTCCGTCCCAAGAAGAAGCGCCCTACCCGCGAGGAGGTAAGAGAAGGATTGGAGAAGGTTCTGAAAGAGCGCCACGACAACAACCTGCCTTTGGACGACATCACCTTCGCAGGAAACGGTGAACCTACGGGACACCCAGACTTCAAGGGAATCGTGGAAGATACGATGGAACTCTGCAAGAAATATTTCCCGGAAGCACAGGTTTCCGTGCTCAGCAACGCCACCTATATATATAAGGAGGAAGTGAGAGAGGCGCTGATGCTCGTGGATAACAACATTCTGAAACTGGATACCGTGGATATGGATTACATCAAGAAGCTGGACCGCCCTCAGCAGCCTAACTACGACGTGAAGGATGTGATCAAATATCTGAAGATGTTCAAGGGTCACGTCATCATCCAGACCATGTTCCTAAGAGGTGACGGATTGGACAATACCAGCGAGCACTTCGTAGCTCCTTGGCTGGAGGCAGTGAAAGACATCCAGCCTCAGCAGGTAATGGTTTATACCATCGCCCGCGAAACACCAGACAAGTTGCTAGAAAAGGCTCCAAAGGAAGTACTCGATGCCATCAAGGACCGTGTAGAGGCACTGGGCATCAAGTGTACAGCCAGCTATTAAGAGATAATCAGGATAAGAAAGAAAAGCAAGTAGAAAAAAGAAAGAATGAAAGCGAAAAGTAATATCCTTATTATCAGCGACATGTGTGGTTACGGAAAGGTATCTGCCGCAGTTCAGATGCCTATCCTCTCTTATATGGGACTCGACGTGTTCAATCTGCCCACCATGCTCATCAGTAACACCTTCCCATACGGCAAGTACGCCATTCTGGAATGCACCTCGTATATCGAGGAAGCCTTGCAGAAGTGGAACGAACTGGGCATTCACTTCGATGCCATCACCACGGGTTTCATGGCTTCGGAGCGTCAGGCTAAGCTGGTGGCACGCTATTGCAGAGAACAGGCTGCGCTGGGCACCGACATCTATGTGGACCCAGTGATGGGCGATTACGGCAAGCTCTATGGTGGAGCCAGTGAGAGTACCGTGAGATGCATGAAGGAGATGCTGAGCGTATCGCATCTCTGTTTTCCCAACTATACCGAGGCTTGCCTGCTGACGGATTCGGAATACAAGGAAGAGGGAATCTCGGAGAAGGAAGCCTATGAACTGATAGATAAACTGAGAGCCATCGGTTCCCACTCCGTGCTCATCACCTCGTGCATCGTAGAGGGTCAGCATGCCGTGGTAGGCTTCAATCATCTTACAGAAGAGTATTTCCTCCTGCCCTACGAAGAAATCCCCGTTCAGTTCCCAGGCACCGGTGACATCTTCTCCAGCATCATCGTGGGCAGACTGAAGGATGGCGATCATCTCCGCCATGCCACCCGCATCGCCATGGATACCCTGCGCAACTGGATAGACATCAACAAGGATGACAAGGACAAGAACCGCGGTATTCCGATAGAAAGGCATCTGGGGGACTTGTAGATTGCCACTTTGCAAAAAACGGAAGCAAGGGAATACCAATTAATTTATAATGGAAAAGAAAGAAACAAATACACTCAGTATATTTCAGCGCCCGGTATGGGTAAGCCTGTTCGCCCTTACGGCTGCTATCTCGTGGGGATGGGCTTACCCATTGATCAAAATGGGAATGGAGGAATATCAGATTACAGCAGACATGACCGGAAGCAAGATGCTTTTTGCAGGCATCCGCTTCTTCATCTCCGGCATCATCATCCTTGCCATCGCCAGAAGCTCGCATCGTAAATTCGGATTCAAGAAGAAAGCTGTTCAAGAGAATGTCTGGTTCCTTCTCCTCTATGCACTCCTCAACACCACCCTTCATTATGCATTCTTCTATTTCGGACTCTCGCATAATGCAGGAGCACGTTCAGCGATACTCAATTCTATGAGCGTCTTCACGGTGGTTATCCTTGCCTGCATCTTCTTCAAGAGCGACAGGATGACGTGGCGAAAGGCTTTAGGCTGCATCATTGGCTTCTTGGGCATCCTTGCCTTGAACCTTGGCGGAAAGGAAAGCGGAAGTTTCACATTCCTGGGCGATGGTATGATTATCCTCAATGCCCTGTGTGGAGCCAGTGCTTCCCTGCTGACCCGAGGCTTGAGCAAGAGGGTGGATGTTTTCGTAGGAACCGGTTATTCGCTGAGCATCGGTGGAGCCTTGCTGGTGATTCCTGCATTGTTAATGGGTGGCTATCTGCCAGTCATCAGCCTCTGGGGCATCACTATCCTTCTGCTGCTCATTGCCATCTCAACCATCAGTTTCGCTCTCTACAACAAATTATTGAGCTGCAATCCCGTAGGAAAGGTAGTGATATACAATTCGCTCATCCCCGTAGTAGGAGCTATCACCTCCTGTCTCTGTCTTGGCGAAACCTTCTACTGGAAGTATCTGATAGCAGGCGCATTGGCTACTGCCGGAATTTATATCATCAATAAAGGGAAGAAATAAATTCCGGCTGTTGCCCATGCAACCCATATAGAAAGCAAAGCCACCTATTTCAAGATACCCGTTTCGCGCTCCTCATTGTTGATATTCCGCTGTATCTTACGGTATTCCTTTCCCCGATTGATATTCCAGGCAACACCGATACGGAACAAATTACCTCCCGAATTGTCATAACCACGAACCTGCTTGCGGAGTAATGCGTTGACGATTTCTGCAGAATAGGATTTCGGATGAGCCATAAACGGATTATGCATATAGAGCGTAAAATCGAAATCACCCATGTGATAACTGGCTGAGGCTGCCAATGAAGGAGGATTATGTCCGATGTTCTCTCCCTCCATAAAATTCCAACCATTATCAGCATACAGCATCACTGTCCATTTTCCCAAATATCCCTGTAATGTTCCACCATAATTATAAGCGGTATAACAATGACTGTACTCATCGCCCTTATTGAAAAAACGGTCAATACCTGCGTTCACAGATAATATAAGGTGGTCGGGGATAATGTCAAACCGGGTATCATTCGTAAGATACAACATATTACAATGGGGCTGATTCGCCTGGGTATAAAGAAACTGATCAGCTTCCGTGCGGGTGTATTTCGCCAAATTACAATGACGATTGATGCGATAATTCAAGGTAAAATCAGTATTTATCCTTGGTTTACTGAAAGAGAATACTACCCAGTTCTCATATATACTGTTAGGCTTAAGCGAAGGATTACCCACAGTCCATTCCATACTGTTCTTTCGAATACGGGTATCCGAAATCATAGCTATCTGCGAAATATGCTGTGATAATTCACTTCCCAAGCGGATCTGAAACGAAGAAGTCAAGGAATAAGCCAATGTGAGTTTCGGACGACAAAGCCAAAAACTAAAATCCTCATCTCCCTGTCGATAAGACTGATTACTCAACCCAAAGCCAGCCACATAAGTTAAACGGGATGTTCCTTCCTTGAATTGTCCCAAACTTCCCTTGATTTGTGCAAAACCATAAATACCCAATGAACGGATACCATTCTCGCTAACCACATCGCCCAAATACTGATTATCCATATATTTCCAGTTTAAGTTGGTTCCTGCTGAAAAAGTAAAGGGTTTCAATCGGTTTTCATAGATTGCCTCGGATATGAGCGAATAAGTCTTTCCATCTACCTGATACTGATAGGGTTCGCCCTCATCTTCATAATAGGCACCTTTTGTTCGAATATAAGTGCTCAAGACATCTAACGTCAGAGACTGATGCTTGCCCAACTGATGATAGAAATACAAATCGAGCGCAGGAGTAAAATCCCTACCCTTGCTGGTTCTGTAAACAGGATACGCAGGCTTTCCAGATTCAGAAAACCACAGTTCATTCGATGTATAAGGCTGATTGCTGAAATCCGTGGTAAGCGTTGTCTGGAATACATATAATGCAGAATCAGCCAGATTATACTTCAACTGCAATGTATTATCAAAATTCCGAGTTGCCCCATTCATGATTTTTCGAGATATCTGATACTCAGAACCATCATGTAGAAGATATTGAGCATCCTCATTATATTCGGATGCCTTATTATCCACATAACTCTGCTCATATAAAATATACAATTGGCTCTTGCCCCTATTGACAGATGCATAGACATCGTTCGAACCGAGCTTGGTAGTTAGCGCATTAGTCAGGTTGAAGCCCAAACTGCCACCCGATGAAGCCCTGCGGGTATGAATATCTATCACGTATGCAATATTCTTTCCATATCTTACGCCAGGACTGTCGATATAATCTACACTCATAATCGAAGCAACATCCAGCATCTGCACATCATGCATATTGGCGAGAATGCCATTGATACGAACTTGCACTTCTCCTTTATGATCGGTAGCAGAAATGGAACGGCCAGCCTCATCAACCCTGATATGAGGCAAAGCCAACTTTCCTAAAAGCGAAAAACCAGAAAAAGAACGCTGCTTCTGAATATCGCTTGGGAATATCAACTTGCCATCTTCCTTGTTGACCACTCGTGCCGCCTTCACAACAACCTCTTGCAAGGCTATAGAATCATTCGATACCTGCTGGATTTCCTGGGCACTTATTTCTGCACAAGAAATCAATGCCCACAGCATCACCATAGCTGTTAACAATTTACTTTTCTTCATTGTCATCATATACTTTTTCTAAAACTTGTTTTCTGCTGCAAAGGTATCAAAAAGAGAAGACCGAAGCGAAAAATATGGCTGACATGAGTCTGACATTTATCAATTAACGAATATTATATCTAGTTTTATACCATCTTTCATAGAATTTCTGTACTTTTGCATTTGAATCTTTAAACAGTATTTCATTTAAACAGAATAGATAATATGAAACTGAAAGCATATCATTCCATCCTCATCTTCGCCATCCTTGTGATGTCTGCGGCATTCTCCAGCGTAAGCAACTACCGCAAGGCACAGTATGCCATTGTACAAGATATGAACAAAGCTTTGGCTCTGACTCTTCAGGAAAATAAATATCAATGGATTACGCCTGATACCATCCAGAGCTACCGGTCACATCTCAGCATCGACCTGCTGAAGTCGACCAGTAATCTCTGCTATGTGATGGAAGACAGGAGAAGAGGCAAGAACAATTCCCAGCTGGTAAATAGCGCCAACCTGCTCAGCAGCAAAGAGATGCTTCTCAACGAGCATTCTATCCAAAGTTATGCTAACTGTTCGATGGCAGATGTTTTGAGTATGAGCAACCAGCGGACATCTTTGACGCTTACCCTCATGGCTATGATTTGGGCAATTGCATCGCTATACTATCATCGCAGAAAACAACCTTGGAATCATGAGGCCGATATGTTCGGAACGATGAGCTATTCTCAAGACGAGGATTTCTTCTACAATCAGGAAAACGGACAAGCCATCAAGTTTACTCCGATGCAGCACCAGCTGATGCAACTCTTCTTCAACAATACGCATCATCAACTCTCCAAACAGAAAATTTGTGATGCTCTTTGGCCCAAGAAACCGGATGCCAGCGAAACGCTCTATACCTTGATTCGCCGTATCAAACCGGTGATTGAGCAGAATAGCAACCTCATGATTGAGTCGGAAAGAGGCAAGTCTTACCGACTGATAATCAGATAAGTTCAGAAATGTCAGCCAAATGTCATACTTATTATTTGGCTGTTTCTCATCTTCTTCATACCTTTGCAGCTATAATACAAAAGAAGCAAAGATATGAAGAAGATTTTTTTGATAGCAGTTGTCTTGCTGATGATGATAAACTTCATCATCAACTATCACCATGAGGTTACGAAAGAGCAGCATACACCAATGGCGGATTTCAAGACCAAGGTAGAGATGGCACCCATGAAGGAATACAATGACCCGGACTTCGGCTACGTTGTCAAATATCCTTGCTTCTTCCAGCAGGAGGATACTTCGGTATCGGGATACCAGGGCTATGCCCGCTTCTCATTCACCAATCATGCCAACATCATCCTGGAGAGTTACGTTACCCCCAACTATAGCAACACCCTTCAGGCTTGTGCCGATTCTCTAGCCCAGAAGCTTCATTCGGAGCGGACGATGCAGGCATCGAATAAGGCATTCATCCTCTCCGGTCCTGTCTATGAAAACGGAGTAAGAGTAGATGGCTACAGTCATTATGATAAATTCATCAAGAGTGGCAGAATACTCTTCGTCTATTCCCTCACCTATCCCGACAGCTACAAGCCAGCCATGCCCCGACTGTTCAAACTCATAGACGACTGGAGGGTATTGGGAGCATATTGATCTGCCTTGAAGATATCCTCACGAGACTCTTGGGATTGTATTAATACAACAATCCCGAGGAAACGTTTCTTTAGAAATTTTTCCTCGGGATTTATCCACAAAAATATTACAAGATACACTCTTACTTATTTGTCCGGCTCCAATTCCTCTATTGCACAAATGGCTTGTAGCTCGACCTTTTTAATGTGAGGATAAGTCTTCTTATAATTATCTGTCACATCTTTAAAGATACTCTCACCGTCACTATAGAATGTAGCCAAGACAACTGCTCTATAATCTTTGAAAGGCAACAAATACCACACTTCTGTATTATCAGCATTTTGTTGGATGTTAAGATCTCCCGCCATACGTATATTTCCTTCACTGTCAGTTATGGTAAGTCTTTTGGTTATAACACCAAAAGGATCATTAGTATGATTACGGAAAGTATAATATTTATAGTACTTGTCATTCTCTATGGCATCGGCTGCAATAGCTGCGGAATCCTCGGAAGAAACGCCTTCAACTAAACATTTTCTATTTACCACATACATCGTTCTATATATCTTCCAACGGGCTGTCCAATTTTTTACTTCTACCTTTAAGATAGCAGAGTTCCCGTCTGAGTCAGTTACGGTTATAGTAGCATTTCCCTCAGAAACGCCACTTACGTATATCTCCTTCTCTGACTCCTTTGAAGAACACGAAACCTTGGCAACACTATCATCAGAAGATGTTGCTGACACTTTACCTTTAGCTCCATTAACATTCACCTTGCTGCCACTATCGGTATAGGTTGTAAGAGTGTTAATAACAATCTGCTTACCAGTAATTATATCACCGGTTACTTCGTCTTCAGTGAACTGGATTCCAGAATCATCATCGCTACAACTTGCCAAACAAAGCAAAGCTGCTAATGCCATAAAAATCATTCTAATTTTCATACGCTTCTTGATATTAAAGGGTTATAACTATTCAATAAACGCAAAAGGAATCAAAAACTTGCATGAGATTTCTCTTTTTACTTTTTTATATTCAATCACTCTACAAGAGAGTATTACTCTTACGTATTGCTCAAATTCAATATGTACCAACAAGAAGTAGTGAAGAAATTTCTTGCATACTTAATTTTCCAAGCAAAACGAGGCAATAGCGATGGAGTAAGATGGAACTTCTGCTTATAATGAGGATTGATAAACCAAAACTTCTTGTCAACAACAGAGAATTCACATCTTTTTATCAATTTTTCAAATAACTCTATACTTGTTCTGCACACTTTTATGCTCATCAGCTCGCTTATAGTACCATCTTCCTCTTTGCATAGTTTCAATAATGAATTATACATAGAGTTTGGTAGCAAATGTATGAATGGAAAGTGCGAACAGAATTTGCTTCGGCAAATCTGTTGATGTCCACCAAACGGCATCTGCCATGCTGGGAATCCGACAAAGAGAACGCCTGTTGACTTTAGAAAACTTTTGAGGTGTAACAGAAATTCTCCTTTCGCTGGAACATGTTCTATTACATCATGTAATAGTATCACGTCAAACTTTTCCTCTTCATTGATTGGCGCATGGTATTTCATAAAGTCACAACACGCGAATGTGGCATTTTCGCAGATTTCCGAAAAGTATGCTTTCGCATCTATTATTCTGCATTCTGCTATGTCTATTCCTGTAACTCTACAGCCAAGTTGGGCAAAGGGGACTAAATTGCCACCTTCGCCACAACCCACCTCTAATATTCTACTTTTCGAAGTCAACTTTTTAAAAGTTGATAAGTAGCTGACGTAAAACTCTTTAGATGTAATTTCCAAGTCATGGAAGTACATCTTTCTATCTGTATGTCTTTTCTGCATATCTATATAAAGTTTTGACCTTTTACCATATAGATATAGATTTACCAAAAAGACTGCATGCAAAAAGAGACTTTTTACCAAGAGAACCTTATTCCAAACGGAATGGTCAATGTGAATGGACGTTCTGTCCAAGCATTCTTAATACAGCTACCATTCGGAATGTACCAATTCATGGTTGGTTCTATAAACAAATTCAGATTTGGTGCAAACTGATATTGGATTCCGATGTTTGTATTTACAGACCACTGTATCGGGAGCCTCAGTTTCCAATCTGTTGTGTATGCAGACTTATCACCAACGATATAATCTGCATCAGTTTTTCCATATATAGGAATCAGAATACCAGTGCCTACAGAACCATAAGTTGACAATCTCTTGAACTTCATAAATTGATAAGACAGTTTGAATGGAACACCAAGATAGTGGAGCTTTTGTTCCTTGTCAACACGATAGCTGCCAGTACCAAGAATGAAATATGATTTCAGATAAGAATATTGAAGTCCAGTCTCTAAACTCCATCTTTTACCTATGTTTTTATTTACAGCAATGCTCAATGTTATTGGCTTGTCATGATGTTCTACTTCTACTATTTCTCCACTATTGTGGTCTGCAATATCTGCCATGGCTACATTTTCTGTAGTAGGGTCTGCCTGGGATATGCGATGTAGCTCTTTTGCATAGTCTTCCCATGTCGTGAAATACTTCTCAGAAGGGTTGGTTGGGTCTGTTGGCTGATCCGGACCAGAAGGCAAACCACTAGTAATATCGTTACTTTTTATAAACTTACATACACTCTGTACAAGAGTCGTACCCAAAGAACCTGCAGCCAGTAATTGCCACTTATTCCTTTTGTGAAGCTCAAGATTTTCTGTAATCCATGATTCCTTATAAAGATTAGGGGCAATGATAGAATCTTTTACCAAGATACTATCAGTTCTATTTACAGCAAACTGCTTTTCATCTTTCAATGTATCTGTTATATTTGCAATTATATTATGTTTTATTTCCGTTGTGTCGTCACACATTGCTGCTATACTCTCTATGGTTAGCATATTGTGATAATGAGTACATGGATTCTGCTTTTGTATACAGTTTGTAGAGTCAACATCGTTCTTTGATGCTGGACTAACTTTGTTTTTTATTATACGTCTGCGTGTTATATTGGTATCATTTTCTGAAATAAACTGTTTTTTGGTTATAAGTTGCTTATATACAGGAATAATGATGAGGACCAATACCATAATTAGTATTGTTCTCTGGCTCAATTTGTTTCTCAACAAAGCCTTAGCTCTCGCTAATTGCGAAGAAGAACTGTGTGGAGCTATATCAAGCAACTTTGCAATTTCCTGATGAGACAAACCATCTAGCACAGAAAGCTTGAATACCTTTTTGTATCCAACTGGTAATTTATCGATTTCAGCCATAATATCCTCGTATTGGATAGAAGATACTGTATTTCTACAATCATCACAGCTGTCAATCACACTTTCATCTATGTCTGATAAAGAAATATATCTAAATGTATTACCCTTTTCTTTGTATTTTAATGCAAGATTAGAAGTTATACTTGTAAGCCATTGACCGAATCTGTTAGGATTCTTCAAATCTTTCAAAGATACAAGCGCTAGTATAAATGCATCTTGGACAAGGTCATCAATGACATCCTTGTCCTCTTTAAGAATATTGATACATATACCTTTCATTTTAGGATAATATATCTGATACAATGTGCTGAAAGCACTATTATCTCCTTGTTTTGCTTTAAATACTAAAGTTTGTATATTTGAATCCATGAGTATATTATTTTGCACAATTTATCTATATATAGATATGAAACCAGCATGAATACTGCACGAAAAATTGTTAAAGAACATAAAAGCGCTTGATTATTTGCATATATCAAATATTAATTGTAAATTTGCGGTGGAAATATAAACATCGAAGATTATGGCACTTAAGTTATATCCATTAGGCATACAGACTTTCGAGCGAATCCGCAAGGAAAACAAGCTCTATATCGACAAGACGGAATACGTTTACCGCCTGACTCACACCAGCGGTACCTATTTCTTCTTGGGACGTCCACGCCGCTTTGGAAAATCCCTTTTTCTAACCACCCTCCAGAGTTACTTTGAAGGCAAGAAAGACTTATTCAATGGTCTTGCCATCGAAAAGCTGGAAAAGGAGTGGACAGAATATCCTGTGCTCCACTTTGATTTGAGCGGAGGCAAACACATGAATAAAGAACAACTGGAGAGATATCTCGCATTCATTCTGGAAACAGAAGAGAAGAAATGGGGTATCACACAGCCACAAATTGATGCCAATAATCGATTGACAGAACTGATCAATACAGCATACGAGAAATCAGGAAAACAGGTAGTCGTGCTTATTGATGAATATGATGCACCCATGCTGGATGTGGCTCATGAGCAAGAACAATTGGATACCTTACGCAATATCATGCGCAACTTCTTCAGTCCTTTAAAATACAGTGAAGCAAAACTACGCTTTGTCTTCCTGACGGGCATCACCAAGTTCTCGCAAGTCAGCATCTTCAGCGAACTGAACAACATCACCAACATATCCATGAATGATGATTATGCTGGTATCTGTGGCATCACCAAAGAAGAACTTCTGATGCAGATGTCCGAAGATATTGAGGAACTTGCCCGAAGAAGAAACATAACTAAAGAGCAAGTCATCGACAAGTTAAAAGAGAATTACGACGGCTATCATTTCACAAGATTCTCACCCGATATCTTCAATCCATATAGCCTGCTGAATTGCTTTGCAGAAAACAAGTTCGGATCCTATTGGTTTACTTCCGGCACTCCAACTTATCTCATCAATATGATGCGCAAATATCAGGTAGTTCCAACAGACGTCATCACACGAGTGGAGGCTGATGCCAGTGAGTTTGATGCTCCTACGGAGAATATGCCAACCATCATGCCGCTGCTTTACCAAAGTGGATATATCACCATCAAGGAATATCATGAAGACTACAACTATTACGTTCTTGATGTTCCTAACAAGGAGGTGAAAATGGGACTGACCAAGGCACTGATTCCATCATACGTCACACAAAATACACTTGCAACAACCAATACAGCCCGTCGTATCGCACAGGCATTAGATAAGCAGAATATGGCGGAGGCATTAACCTTACTCCAGACATTCCTGGGAACTGTTCCTTACTGCAACAACGCTCATTATGAGGGACATTACCAGCAGATGCTCTTCATCATATTCTCTCTGCTTACAGACTATCAGGTGGACGTTGAAGTTCATACACCCAACGGCAGAGTTGACATCGTATTGCTCACCCATACAGACCTTTTCCTGTTGGAGATTAAGTTAGACAAGAGTGCGGAATGTGCAATGCAGCAAATCAACCTGAAGAACTATCACAAACGATTTGCGCTAAGCGGCAAGCCAATGACCAAGGTCGGCATCAACTTCGACAGTAAAACTGGGAATATTGAAAATTGGGTTATCAAAAAGGCATAAGATAAAAATATCTGTCTGCGACATCATAGAGGAAGGTATGGTCTATGCATAGATAAGACAGCTTTCTGATACATATAAAAAGCAAAAAAGAAAAGTTTATTATGTCAATATTCAGTCGCCTCTTTGGAAGGAAGAACAATCTCACCGTAAGCTCTGACATCAAGAAGAAAGATGCCAGAAGCAGAAACATTGCCTTCGTGGATACCGAAGTGGGACTGAAAGACCATAAAATACACGACATCGGAGCATTGCGTTATGACGGAGCCACCTTTCACCAAGCATCACAGACGGCACTGAACAAGTTCCTGCAGGAAGGAAAGGTTGACTATATCTGCGGGCATAACCTCATTCATCACGATGCCCGCTATCTCCAACTCAACGGCATACTGATAGATACCCTCTATCTCTCCCCGCTCCTCTTCCCCAAACGCCCTTACCATCATCTGGTAAAGGACGACAAACTGATGAGCGAGCAGATGAACAATCCTGTAAATGACTGTGAGAAAGCCAAGGAGCTTTTGATGGATGAAATCGCTGCATGGAATCAATTATCAGAAAGGAAGAGGAAAATCTTCACCTTGCTGCTCCAGAATGAAGAGGAATTCAGAGGATTCCTGATGTATGTGGGAGCCATCGAAAAGGATGATGCAATCAGAGACGTTTCTGAATTCATTCTTTCTGAATACAAGAATCATATTTGCGACCATGCCGATATTCCGGCTCTTGCAGCCCAGTCGCCTTGCGGCTTGGCATACGCCTTGGCCCTCATAGGCACAGACGATTACCAATCTGTTACCCCAGGTTGGGTACTCTGCCATTATCCCGAAGTAGAACATATCATCTATGTGCTCTGCCATACCCAATGCACCGATGGCTGCGAGTATTGCAACCGCATGCTCGATATACATCACAACCTGAAGCAACTCTTCGGCTATGATGCCTTCCGTACCTATGACGGCGAACCGCTACAGGAACAGGCATCGCAGGCAGCAGTGGATGGCAAGTCATTATTGGCGATATTTCCTACGGGTGGCGGCAAGTCGCTCACCTTCCAGTTGCCAGCCTTGATGGATGGCAGAACCATACATGGACTCACCGTGGTTATCTCGCCTCTGCAATCATTGATGAAAGACCAGGTAGATAACCTCGCAGACCGCGGATTCACCGATGCCGTAACCATCAACGGTCTCCTCGACCCTATCTCCCGCTCCCTAGCCATCGAACGAGTACAGAGCGGAGATGCCACCTTATTATATATAGCACCAGAGATGTTGCGCTCCAAAACCATCGAGCGCATCCTGATGGCACGGCATGTGGTGAGATTCGTCATTGATGAAGCTCACTGCTTCTCTGCATGGGGACAAGACTTCCGTGTGGATTACCTATACATCGGCAAGTTTATCAAGGAATATCAGGAACGCAAGTTTGGCAAGGACGCCATGGCCCGCAATCATGGTCAAACCCTGATACCCGTATCTTGCTTCACCGCCACTGCAAAACAGAAGGTGGTGCAGGACATCTGCGACTATTTCAAGCATTGGCTGGGCACTGACCTCCAACTCTTCGCCTCATCAGCCTCACGTACCAACCTGCACTATTCCGTTATCCACGTAGATAGTGACGGCAACAAATACAATCTTCTGCGCTCGCTGGTAGAACAGGCAGATTGCCCCACCATCATCTACGTATCCCGCACCAAGCGAACCCGGGAACTCGCCCAGAAGCTGACCCGTGACGGCATATCTGCCCTGCCCTATAATGGCAAGATGGATGCTGATGAGAAGATACACAATCAGGATGCCTTCATGAGCGATAAGGTAAGAATCATCGTTGCCACCTCCGCCTTCGGCATGGGAGTAGATAAGAGCGATGTGGGGCTGGTTATCCACTACGATATCTCCGACTCTCTGGAGAACTATGTACAAGAGGCTGGACGTGCAGGAAGAGACCCACACCTCAATGCCAAATGCTATGTACTCTATAGCGACGAGGACTTGGACAAGCACTTCATCCTGCTCAACCAAACCAAACTGAGCATCAGCGAGATACAACAGGTATGGAAAGCCGTTAAGGATTTTACCAAGCAGCGTCCACATGTAAGTTGTTCGGCACTGGAGATAGCCCGCCAAGCCGGTTGGGATGACTCGGTATCCGACATAGAAACCCGTGTTCGCACCGCCCTTTCCGCCCTGGAACAGAGCGGATACATAGAGCGTGGCAACAACATTCCGCACGTCTATGCCACAGGTATCACCGTCAAGAACATGGACGAGGCAAGACTTCGCCTCACCGAATCACCCCTGTTCTCTGAAGATGAGATGAAGAATGCCATCCGCATCATCAAGTCGCTCATCACCCAGAAGCATATAGCCAAGGCACAGGATAGCGAGGCAGAATCCCGCATCGATTACCTCGCCGACATCCTAGGACTCAGCAAGCGAGACGTCATCTCTTCCGTTGACCGTATGCGACAGGAAGGCATCCTTGCCGATACCCGTGACATCTCAGCCTATCTGCAAGACATCAGCGACAAGCAACGCAAGCCTCAGCAGATGCTGGAGAACTTCGCCAAACTGGAAAGATACATCCTGGAACATATCCCGGATGAATCGCTGCACATTACATACAAGCAACTCAATGACAATGCCGTACATGACGGCATCAACACTTCAACAGAAAAGAAAATCCGCACACTGCTATACTTCCTGGCAGTGAAGGGTTATGCGCACAAGAAGGAAGACGGCATCCGCAATCTCATCGTAACAAGAGACAAGGATATAGAGACCATCATCAAGCGATTCGAAAGACGAATTGAGGTTTGCCGATTCATTATCGAAAGACTATACAGCCTGGCTGAGGAAAACAGTAAAACTATAACAGAAGAGAGTAACAATAGCTCTTCTGTAGATTCAAAAGAGAAGCCTATTCAATTCTCGGTAGTCGAACTTCTGAACGATCTGAAATCCAGCAACCAGTCACTCTTCTCCGACTTCTCTTCCCTGCAGTTGGAAGACGTGGAGGAAGCCTTGCTCTATCTCTCCAAGATAGGAGCCATGAAGCTGGAAGGAGGATTCCTGGTACTTTACAATGCGATGGCAATTAAACGCATCAAGGAACCTCGCCTCCACTATAAGCAGGAGGATTACCGCATGCTCAATGAATTCTACAAGCAGAAGATTCAGCAGATTCACATCGTGGGCGAATATGCCAACCTGATGGTAAGGGATTACGATGCTGCCCTGCAATATGTGCAGGATTACTTCCAGATGGACTACCATCGTTTCATCTCAAAGTACTTCAAGGGCAACCGAGAGACTGAAATAGAGCGCAACGTAACACCTTCGAAGTATAAGAAACTCTTCGGAATACTCTCCAAGCGACAGAAGGAAATCATCGACGACCACGAGTCTCGCTGCATCGTAGTCGCTGCCGGTCCTGGCAGCGGCAAGACACGTGTGCTCGTACATAAACTTGCCTCTCTCCTGCTGCTGGAAGATGTAAAGCACGAACAGCTCCTGATGCTCACTTTCTCACGTGCAGCCGCTACCGAGTTCAAGCAGCGACTGATGCAACTCATCGGCAATGCCGCCCATTTCGTAGAGATCAAGACCTTCCATTCCTACTGCTTCGACCTGCTGGGCAGAGTTGGCAATCTGGATGAGGCAGGAGATGTGGTTAAGCAAGCCGCCGAAATGATCAACAATGGAGAAGTGGAGCCCAATCGCATCAGCAAGACCGTGCTCGTGATCGACGAGGCACAAGACATGAGCAAGGATGACTATGCCCTTGTCTCTGCTCTGATGAAAGCCAACGAAGAGATGAGGGTGATTGCCGTAGGCGATGATGACCAGAACATCTATGAGTTTAGAGGTTCCAACTCGCGGTATCTCTATGAACTGACCCAGACAGAGCACAGCCGTTTCATCGAGATGACCGAGAATTACCGCAGCCTTCGCCATATCGTGGATACTGCCAACGACTTCGCCCGAAACATCCGCCAACGAATCAAATCTACCCCTATCATCTCCATGAGTCAAGAAGATGGAGAAGTAAGAATCGTGAAGCATCCATACGAGATCCAGGAGAAAAAGGTTTATATGTATCAGCCTATCCTAGAAGATGTTACGCGATTACTGGGAAGTAACGCTTCAAAAGAAGCCGATGCATCTTCCCGAAAGAAGAACGAAACCATTAGCATCCTCACGCAGACCAATGAGGAGGCTGTCATCATGCTGGCTCTTCTTCACAGTCATGGCATCAAGGCCAAGCTGGTGCAATCGTTGGACGGCTTGCGCTTCTGGAATCTGGCAGAGGTAAGATACTTCTTGAAGAAGATAGACCAAGGCATCAAGGAGACGAAATCCCCTATCATCTCTGATGACATTTGGGAAGCAGCCAAACAGCAGACATTCCAAAAGTATGCCACCAGCCAGGCATTGCCATATCTGCGCCGCAGCCTACAGATATTTGAGCAGACAAATCGTGCCAAGTACTACAGCGACCTGAGGGAGTTCGTGTTCGAATCATCAGTAGAAGACTTCTGTGACATCTCTAAATCAGACATCGTGGTCAGCACCATCCACAAGGCAAAAGGCCATGAGTTCGACCATGTACTGATGCTCATTACCCATCCCGAGCATCCTACAGACGACATACTGCGCCGATACTATGTAGGCATGACCCGTGCCAAGCGTACGCTTGTCATCCACACCAACGGCAATCTCTTCGACAGCCTGAAAAGTGCCCAGCATCTCTATGATGCCCAAGCCTACGATGAGCCCAACGAAATAGTGCTTCAGCTCTCACACAAGGATGTAAACCTGGGCTTCTCCAAGCCTCACAAGGATGCTATCCTTTGCCTGAGAAGCGGTATGCCGCTAACCTACCACGACCATTGCCTCTGTCTCCCATCAACAGGCAGAGACATAGTCCAGCTCTCCATCAAGATGAAGGAGAAACTAGGCAAATGGGAGTTGAAAGGTTACAAGGTAACCGCTGCCCGAATCCGCTTCATCGTGGCATGGAAGTCAAAGGATGCACCGAGGGATGAGAAGGAATCTGCCATCGTGCTCGCTGATTTGGTGATGAAAAGAATAAGGTAAATTCATAAAAAATCGTTCATTTACTTGGTTATAACAAGAAAAAGCACTATCTTTGTAGCGTTGATTCCCGGTAGCCTCTGATTCGTCAAGCTATCGGGTCTTGTTTTTATACGATTTTTGCCTACAAAAATACATCTTTTTTTGCAATTACGATAATGCCACATTACATAATTAGAGAAAATTAACCGTAAAAAGTTATAAAAAGTCCTTGTAGTTTCGTATTATTATTGTATTTTTGCAACATATATTAATATTGATAGATATGGAGAAGAAACAAATCATAGAAGCAATGCACAATAGATTGCATGAGATTGATCCTCATGCAAAAGCCATCTTGTTTGGTTCCCGCGCTAGAGGTACAGAACATGAAGGAAGTGATTGGGATGTATTGATTCTTCTAGACAAACCAAAAGTTACGCTTCAAGATTACGATAAGTATTCTTATCCACTAAGAGAATTAGGCTGGGATATTGATGAAATCATCAACCCTATACTTTTCTCCCAAAAAGAATGGGAGGAAAACCATTATACATTATTCAATCATAACGTAAATAAGGAAGGAATTACAATATGATAAAGGGACAACTTACAGACGCTGACAGAACCGAAATTGTAAAATATAGACTAGAAAAAGCATATCGAACATATAATGAAGCTGTCGGTTCTATAAAAAATGGTTATGTCGAAACTGCAGCCAATCGTTTATACTATGCAGCTTACTATGCAGTTTCTGCTTTACTCATTTCTTACAAGTATGAAGCTAGCACTCATAATGGCGTAATCCAAATGTTTGGAAAAGTCTTTTTGAGAAACAACATCATTGACAAAAAGTATGGCAAGACTTTCAATCAGCTTTTCTCCTTACGATTAACTGGCGACTATGAAGACCGTCATATTCTTGATCTGGAAACAGAGGTACTTCCATTGGTCGAGCCAGCTAAGGAACTAATAGATTTAGTGTCAGAAATGGCTAAAAAGCAATTAATGTGATTGCAAAAACACCCTTCAGTTGTTCGATGAGCAACTCGTATTACAGATACCACTACTGAAGGGTGCTTAGGTTCTTTTATCGTTTCCGACGTATTGGTCTTTCCATCAGACCTTTTTCATAAAATACCTCTTTATGTCCATTGTTATAAAAGCTCAAATCCATCATTTATTTTCCTCCTTTTATTCTATTACAAGTACGACAAAGCATTTGACAATTCTCGGCAACAGTCGTTCCACCTTCACACCATGGAGTAATGTGGTCTGCTTCCATTTCTTCTAACTTAAAAGGTTTACCACAATGGGCACAGATTCCTTTTTGTCGCTCATAAGCCTCACGTTTCTGTTTCTTATCAAAAGTACGGAAACTTAAATCGCGCAAATCACCACTCAGCACATAATGATAGATGCCTGCTTTCTTCATTATTTCATCATCCTCCATCAGTCGATGAATTTCGGACTCTAGTTGCTCCGTATCATATATGTTGCTTCCAAACTCATCAAACATAGCACCCCAGTCTAAGCCTTTCATTTCTTTTCGGTATTTCTTGAAAGTTGTTTTCACCCAAGTGATCACCTGCATATAATAAGCCCAAAGCTGATTGGCGTTTGGATCGTATTGATGAATCGCCATATACTTATCAATTGGGGCTGAATCTTGTATTCCATCATGACGAGCTGCCCATTTTAGTATTGTCTCAAGATACGCTTGTTCCTCCAGTTTGCCAGTCATATAATCACCACCGACCTTATAAGCCGCACAACCATTTTTACTGAAATAGCGACGAGCATCTGTTACAAAAGGACCAACATACACTGCATTACGCAACTCTTGGTCAAGCAAACGTTCTCCAGCTATATTAATCACACGAAACCAATCAAGTTTTTCCTTGTCTGTGCCAGTACAGAAATATACAGTCAATTCATAGTCAAGAAAATCCTTTTTCTCTTTTTCCGTAAGATTGTCAAAGTAAAGAACTGGACGGTCTTTATCAACGATATTGAAACCATGTAGATAATATTCGCAAATGGACAGAGTACGTTGCTGACCATCTATCATTTCATAACTTCCATCATCCACAACACTCCAATACATGATATTAAGAGGGTATCCTTTGAGGATTGTCTCTATCACAGCTTGCTGTTGTTTGAGTTCATAACGAAACTCACGCTGATAAGGTGGGCGAATATTCAACTTACCATGATAACCATAAACACCATGATTGGGATCATTCGTATAACCTGCTATAAGGTCACGAACTGCTATTTGTTTTGGTTTTATATCCATAATTGACTCTTATTTTTTCTTGATTAATATTCTGGCATAACAACCAACTAATTTTCCTGTTTCATTGCGATAGCACAACTTACCTTTGCGAAAACTTTTATCTTCACGAAATAAAGCTGCACATTGTTCGACAGTAAGGTTAGCACTTACACCACACTCTACCCCCAATTCACCTCCATTACCTATGCCTATAATTTCGAACTGTTCAGGATTATACTTATCCATAAAAGTAATAGGCACTCCCATAACTCCATCATAATCATATGGTATCAGTTCTGTCTTTGACACCTCAATAGCATCATAATTGATGTATTTCGGGTAAGCGTTAGGCGAATATGTCTTATAGAGGATTAAATCTTCATGACGTTTTTGAATATCTAAATTTGTATACCAAATAGAAGGGACATTTATTATCTTTTCACCATGGATATTTTTTTCCGTTTTACCTTCATAATTAGCTTTAAACCACATTCCACCAGAAAAGCCCCTATACCCAGTCCATAGTTTATTTTCTTGGATCAATGGAAAAATCTCTTTATAAGTAAGAGCATTTTTATTCCCTATAATCAAGAATTTCTTATCATATTCCATCAATTGAGCCACATACTCACGAAACAAAGAAAAAGGGGGATTAGTTACTACAATATCTGCTTCTTTCAGAAGTTCAATACACTCTTTACTGCGGAAATCACCATCACCCTTTAATGGCTTCACTCCAATTTCTTCCGCATCAGGAATATGATTTCCATTTTTGTCACCTTCATAAACAAGATATACAGCTTGCTCACTTTTATTCATACTGAACAAATCCATATCTTGATTTTTATAGCAAGTGGTGATAAGTTTCTTCAAACCAAGAAACTCAAAGTTGTATGCGAAATAAGTAAAAAAGTTACTTACACGAGGGTCGTCACAATTGCATAACACAGTCTTACCACGAAAATGTTCACGATAATGACGGAGTTCATTATTGATGTCTTCTAGCTGCGTGTAGAATTCATCTTTTTTAGCTGCCTTAGCTTTATCTATGGTTCTTTTTGCCATAATATTTTAATTGATAATTAATGAGTTACAAGCACTAACTATCAATCACGCCAAGACGCAAAAAAGGGCGTGATGCTCTTATTGCGTTCAGCTATGAGGCAGCCTCGGAATGGAAACCTCAACTATTCAAATAAGAATGCACCACGCCTATAGCGTAGATGCATTGCTAATACACGAATAGTTAAGGCACCCCATACCGAATACCTTATCACAATTATTCCTTGTTACGTT
Source organism: Segatella copri (assembly GCA_021618535.1). GTDB lineage: Bacteria > Bacteroidota > Bacteroidia > Bacteroidales > Bacteroidaceae > Prevotella > Prevotella copri_O. Next base: position 24,563 of record JAJWAL010000021.1, read on the forward strand.
ATTTCCAATAAGTTTCCGAGGCTTTTGGCTGAACGCGAAATAATAGCGAATGCTTTTGTTTACCAACGATGTCTTGGAAATGGCAGTAGCCAAATCCACTTGCAAAGATACAACAAATTATTGAAACGAGCACACTTTTCATCGAAAAACTTCTATTAAACCTTACCTTTTTTCTTCTTTAGATGCCAGCAAACAGCTCTCACAACGCCTAAATACACCTTATTATTTCATCACGAAATAAGGAAGGAATTACAATATGATGAAGGGAGTTACAAATTTTACTGCACAACAACTGTTTTACGCTCGCACAACACGTGTTGTGCAAGCGCATAACAGCTGATATGCAAGCGCACAACAGCTGTTGTGCGACTGACGGAAGTGACTTTCCCGGCAACATATACTTACTGTTCCAACAACTTATCCTACTTCTTCCGACAACTTATAAAGGCTTCTTACGATGCTTATTCCTATTGATAAGCAGTTCTAACCCACATCAATAGCACCGCTCATTCGTATCAATCAAACCGTTCATCCATATTAGTGCCATTTTTATTTGGTAGTTTAAGAATAAAAGATTACCTTTGTATCGCTAAACAGAAAGAAGAAAACGATGGCTATTAAATATGAAATCCATTATCTTCCCAATGCAGGAGGAAATGAAGAGACTCGCCGATTCGCCCATATCTTTGAGCAAACAGCTATGACTGACAAGGAGATGATCAGCCGAATCGCCAGACATAGCTGTCTGGGAGAAGGAGAAGTTTCGTCCGTACTCATGAAACTGCGTGATATCATAGAAGAAGACCTGCAGGATGGAAGACGTGTCAACATTCCGGAAATAGGTTATCTCTCGCTCTCGGTAGATCTGGATATGGATGACCTGAAACCCGACAATAAAGTGAGAGCTGAATATGTAAGCGTAAGAGGCATCAAGTTTCGCCCCAATGCAGACCTGCTGAAACAGGTGAAATATAATACCCATTTCGAGAAATCACAATATACTTCCCGCTCCTACCCTTTCTCTGAAGATGCATTGAAGGAGAAAATAAGAGAGTATCTGAAGCATAACCGTTCCATTAACAGAAAAGTACTAGAAGCGGAATTTCATATCCGTAAACAGACAGCACTCAACTGGCTGAAGAAACTGGAAAAATCCGGATTTCTGATAAAAGAAGGTTCCCGGAATGCGCCGGTTTATTTCCTGGCTGAAGAATAGGAACTCATCGGATGATAGGTCTCATCATGATAGAACTCTCTAGATGACTGCAAGCCATAGCCTCCGCGACCATCTAGGCTTCATTACATTAAATCTACACCCTAAAGATAAAGTAATATGCCAAATAAAGAAGAAAAGAGAATAACAGAGCAGAGCTCGCTCTACGAACATCTGGAAAAGATGAGCGTGGATGAACTCACCGCTCATATCAATGCAGAAAACAAGAAGGTGGCTCTGGCAATAGAACAAGCATTACCCGCCATCAACCAACTGATTTCCGCCATCGAAGGGCAGCTGAAGAAGGGTGGTAGACTCTTCTATGCCGGTTGCGGAACGGGCGGAAGACTGGCTACGCTCGATACCATCGAAGTGCAGAACACCTATGGCATTGACGGTTCGCAGATACAAGCCATCTTCCCCGGAGGCATCGGTTGCCTTACACAAACCAGGGAATCCAGAGAAGACGACCTGGAGAATGGCTGGCATCAGCTCTGCGACAAGCATATCTCAAAGCATGATTTCGTGCTGGGCTTTTCGGCAAGCGGCACCACTCCCTTCGTGCTCGCCATCCTGAAACATTGCAAGGAGGCAGGCATTCCTACGGGTTGCATCGTGAACAATCCCCACGCCCCCATCGCCCAGGCTGCCGATTATCCCGTAGAAGTCATCACGGGACCGGAATTCGTGACGGGAAGTACCCGCATGAAAGCCGGTTCTTCGCAGAAGATGATTCTGGATATGATCAGTACTTCTCTCCAGATTCGACAAGGACGGGTGGAAGGCAACAAGATGGTGAATGCCAAGCTTATCAATCATAAACTCATCGACCGTGCCTGCCGTATCTTCATGGAACGCAATCCGCAATATACGGACTACGAAGAAGTGAAACAGCTGATTCTGGAATCAGGAAGCGTAAAGAAGGCGGAAGACTTGCTGAAGAGTAAAAGCGATTTAGATATTTAGATAGAGTTAGACCAAACTTCACCTTATATAAATAGAACTATCAAGATTTCACCTTATATAATAGGACTATATGGCAAAGAAAGCAATTGTAATGGGTGCCACATCGGGCATCGGAATGGAAGTGGCAAAACTGCTTGCTGCAAAAGGATGGCAGGTCGGAATTGCCGGAAGAAGAATTGAAAGATTGCAGGCTCTGATTTCGCAGAGCGGCATTACCTGCTACCAGCAAATAGACGTGACTTCTCCCAATGCTCCTGCCCAACTTCTCGAACTCATCGAAAAATTGGGAGGCATGGACTTGTATTTCCATAGTTCCGGCATTGGCTGGCAGAATAATACGCTGGATATAGAAAAGGAGTTGAAGACTGTGGAAACCAACGGCTTAGGATTCACAAGAATGGTGGATACGGCATTCAACTGGTTTGCTACTCATCATCATTGCAACCCCAAAGCCCGCATTGCCTGCATCACTTCCATTGCCGGAACCAAAGGTCTCGGTGCTGCACCTGCCTACTCTGCCACCAAGCGATTCCAGAACCATTATCTGGAATGCCTGTCGCAGCAGGCACGGATGCGTCATCTCCCTATCGCCATCACAGATATCCGACCAGGCTTCGTAAAGACCGACCTCATCGCAGGCAGCAGCTATCCGCTGCAGCTCAAACCGGAAGATGTGGCGAAGCATATCGTAAGTGCCATCGAAAACGGAAAGGAAGTTAAGGTAATAGACTGGAGATATGATATCCTCGTCTTCCTCTGGCGACTCATTCCTAGATGGTTATGGACGAGATTGAAGATTACAACATAACAACTTTATTCCTTTCTGATGACAATCGTCTTGAACCAGTCTTTCAATACTCCCGCATATTGATCCTGCGAATCAGACAGCAGGATGGCAACCTGGGAACCATCTTCCAACTTGGGTCCCAGACACATACCTTCGTAATTGGCAAAGGAACGCTTGGAAAGTGACAAGCCGGTTTTCCATTCCGCGAGCAATCTCTTCTTCAAGAAAGGAGTATCTGATGAAAACTTCTCTTTCAAAGCAAACTCCTCAGAATTCAAAGGATTAATCTGATAGAGTTTACACTTGCAGAAAGCCCCTATCTTGATCTTCGGGATAAAGGCCTCACGCTCCAGAACCAGAAGCTGACCATCGGGCAAGGCGCAAAGCTCACTCACCCCCATCACATAGATATCTGCTTTCTTATGGGTAGAAGGTTGATCCATCTGATAGGCATAGGCTGTCATGTAACGAGAGTCTTTCTTGCTACTCTCTTGCTCGCTACAGTCTTCCTTGCCATTATTTTCCTTGTTACGATTTTCCTTTATCTTTCCCCAATCATACCTCATCAAACGAAGCTGGTTGGCCAATCCGTTTTGAGGAGTAGCAGGCTGCCCGTCTTTGCGGAGCGTGCTCTCAGGAATCGTCCAGAGATACTGACAGACGGAATCAAAAGCCAGAGACTCAAAATTATAATTTGGATAAAAATCAGAAGAAGGCCATCTGCTTTCCCAAAAGTTCTGCGGATAGCCAACCTTGGCAGTATCCGCCGAAATAGGCAGAACAGGATACTCCTTTAAACGGCAATATCCTTCGCTTGTTATCACCAAGGTAGAATCAGAAGCCTTCACGATGGCTTCGTGATCAAAACCTTTCTCCTGCCCCTGCCAAAACTTTCCGTCGTTCAGCGTTCCATCTGTTCTCTCGGTAAATCCAAGGTTCTCTACCTGTTCCAATTCGCCAGTCTTGGGATTCACCTGAATCCGAAAGTTGAAGTACAGGGCACTATCCGACTTGTCGCTTACCACCGCATAGATATCATCATGCAGATGAGCAATGCCACTGTAGTTGCCCGCAGCCACGGTTTTCGGAAAAGCTTTCTGAGAATTCTCTCTCACTACTTTCCAATCCTGTGCCCCAGCCAGCAAGCTGAATGCCAGGAAGATGGTCAGGATATTACAGCGCAGCATAAGTCAATACAAACTCCATGGTTAATTCGAAATCCACATGCGCCATCTTTCTGCTCTTGAGATTCTCCACATCACACGACCAGTCTGCCATCGTATCAAACGGCTTCACCCGCATATCCTCAAACATTAGATTTTCTTCAGAGAATAACTTGAAGACCGTTTCCTTGGCACACCAATGCACCAGCTTGGCATCCAGATCTTCCGCCTTCTCATCCTTGCGCAGGAATTTGGATGCGATGCGCTCTACCCTATCGCTGAAGTATTCGATATCCACCGCCACGTCCTGATTTTTGGAAAGGATAAGCGCAGCATAACCCTTGGTATGCGAAACGCTGATATGATAACCACGGAACAATGGCTTGCCAGCCTCGTTGTGGGTAATGTCACCCGCATGAGAAAGCAAGCCCTTGGAAGCCCCGTTCGTCTTGAGCATCTCATACATTAATGCACGAATGGCAAGAAACTCCAGTTTCCTGCCATCGTTCTTATATTTCTCTTCCACCTGAGAGCGGTAAGCCTGCAGATGAGGATACTGCCCTAACAACTGTTCTACAGTTTCATCCATCTGCCATAAACCAAGACTCACTCCCGGATAAACTTCTCGTATATTGACAACTGCCATATTTTTTATATTCTGATATTGATGAATACTGATGATTACTTAGAAGAATCCTCCACGTTATCTTTCAAAGGATGTACCGTCACCTTAATCTTGCTGATGCGACGCTCCTCTATCTGCATAACCTCGAAAGTATAGTTCTTATAATCTATCTTCTCGTGCATACTTGGGAAATCGCCTTTGATTTCCAAGAGCAGACCAGCCAGAGAATCAGCATCACCCTCAACCTCCTCGAACTCTTCGTCATCTACATTCAGGATTTTGCAGAAATCAGAAAGAAGCGTTTTACCTTCAAAAACAAAGGTATTGTAATTTAATTTCGAGTAGAACTTCTCCTCCTCATCGTATTCATCATTGATTTCACCTACAATTTCCTCCAGAATATCTTCGAGAGTAACAATACCCGATGTACCTCCGAACTCATCTACCACAATGGCGATATGAACCTTGTTGTCCTGGAACTCGCGAAGCAGATCATCTATCTTCTTGGTTTCAGGTACAAAGTAAGGAGGACGAATTAGGCTCTGCCAACGGAAGTTGGAAGACTTCGTAAGATGAGGCAATAAGTCCTTGATATACAGTACACCACGAATATTATCTGTATTATCCTGATAAACAGGAATACGACTGTAATTATTCTCTTCAATGCACTTTAATACTTCTGGATAAGAACTACGGATATCCAGGTCAACAATATTCTGTCGGCTGGTCATCACCTCCTTGGCTGTTTCATCGCCAAAGCGGATGATACCCTTCAGCATGCTCTGCTCGTCCTTGATATCATTCTTATCAGTCAGTTCCAGAGCTTGTTCCAAGTCATCAACACTCAGCACATGATTTTCCTTCTGTATAATCTTTTCTGCAAGAATTCCACTTTTCAGCAAAATAGTTTCTAAAGGCCAAAACAACTTTCTGGCAAACAGAATTCCCCCTACGCACCGGCGACAGAACTTCAGAGAATCCTGACGGGCATACACTTTCGGCATAATCTCACCAAAAAGCAAAAGCAAGAAAGTAAGAATAACCGTAATAATCAGGAACTGAAGCCAATAAGCTTTAGGACCAAACTCTACGATTCCTGCGAATACATAATTAAGGAGCATGATGATTGTGACATTCACAAAATTATTGGTTATCAAAATGGTAGCCAACGTACGTTCAGAATCATCACGCAACATCTGTATTTTCTTATCGGCATCAGTCTTTTCATCCTCAAGTTCCGCAACATCAGTTGGTGATAAACTGAAAAAAGCAATTTCGGAACCACTGGCAAAAGCAGACATGCCTAACAATATAGCTGCAAGTACAGCAGCTACAATAACCCCGGCGGAAGGCTGCATCAGCATCACATCACCGAAGGCATCAGTTATGGTGGATATATCCAATTTCTGAGCTAAAAATTAATAATTATTGTTCTCTAGTAGCAGGGCGAGTACTCAACATCTCCATATTATCTACATAGATTTCTGTAATATATTGTCTTCTACCCTGCTTGTCATCATAGGAGCGGTAGCGGATTCTTCCTTCCACATAAAGGCGGTCACCCTTATGCACATACTTCTCTACTACCTTTGCAAGCCCACGATAAAAAACAAGATTGTGCCAATCTGTATGGTCTGGCACTTGGGTACCATTAGGCAAAGTATATCCTTTCTCTGTAGTTGCGAGAGAGACCTGAGCTACTGCCTGATCAGCTTCGAAATAATGAATGTCAGGATCTTTACCTACATTACCAATTAGCATAACCTTGTTCATGACACGAATCATTTAAATTTCTGAATATTTTATTTCCACATTCCCAGATAGCGGAAATGGAAATTCTTACCTTTTGCAGATGGGAACTGGCTGCGTGAATCTACACAATCGCGCAGATAATCTACGATGCGATTGTAACAATCCAAACCTGATTCAGCTTTAACATCCGCAACGAAATGAGTATCACGGTACTCAAACTTTCCTGTAGCCGGTACCATCACAACACGCTTGAAATCAAGTGAACCTTCATACCAGCCTGGAGCCTCTTGAGCCAAACTGGCAACAACAGGATTCTCCATTCTCTCTGCAGGAGTAGGAGTACGCAATGCTTTCTTATCCTTAAAATCCTGCATAGTTTGCGCCGTAGTCTTTATCACAATAAAATAAACACGTGGGCGTACCTTATATCTTTTTGGATACGTCAAATCGCTAGCGGCATATTCACGAACATCTGCCTCTAACTCTGCATCCATCTCAATCTCAGGAATACTCTTTAAAAAACCAATAGCATCATCAACACTAGTAACTAATGTCTCCTGATCAAAATATCTTAAATATAAATTCATAAATGGGTATGTTTCTCGAGTTCAAAAAAAAAGAGCGGAAAACGGGACTCGGACCCGCGACCCCAACCTTGGCAAGGTTGTGCTCTACCAACTGAGCTATTTCCGCTTGTAAGATAACAATACCAGTGAAGAGGAGGAGACTCGAACTCCCACGACACAATTGTCACTACCCCCTCAAAGTAGCGCGTCTACCAATTCCGCCACCTCTCCAACACTAAGCTAATTTAAACATTGTGCCCAAGACAGGACTCGAACCTGCACGTTGTGAAACACACGCACCTGAAACGTGCGCGTCTACCAATTCCGCCACTTGGGCCCTAAACTTAAACCTATCTTGGTTTAATACAAAAATGATCGAGCGGAAAACGGGACTCGGACCCGCGACCCCAACCTTGGCAAGGTTGTGCTCTACCAACTGAGCTATTTCCGCTTGTAAGATAACAATACCAGTGAAGAGGAGGAGACTCGAACTCCCACGACACAATTGTCACTACCCCCTCAAAGTAGCGCGTCTACCAATTCCGCCACCTCTCCAAGCATATTGCCATCAATTATCTAACCAAGATAAAACTTGATGTTGTTTCCAAAAAAATGAGCGGAAAACGGGACTCGGACCCGCGACCCCAACCTTGGCAAGGTTGTGCTCTACCAACTGAGCTATTTCCGCTTGTAAGATAACAATACCAGTGAAGAGGAGGAGACTCGAACTCCCACGACACAATTGTCACTACCCCCTCAAAGTAGCGCGTCTACCAATTCCGCCACCTCTCCAAGCATATTGCCATCAATTATCTAACCAAGATAAAACTTGATGTTGTTTCCAAAAAAATGAGCGGAAAACGGGACTCGGACCCGCGACCCCAACCTTGGCAAGGTTGTGCTCT
>JAJWAL010000130.1:0-7573 GCA_021618535.1 Segatella copri
AAGAACTGGATACGCTCTACGAGAAGTGGCTCTATGCACTGAAGAATCTCTATAAACTTACCCAGCGCCCTAAAGAACTGTGCGACAAGGTCTTCGACCGTCTCTTCGAGGAAGCCGAGATAGCCAAGTTTACTCCGCAGGAAATGAGGGAGTACGAGACCAGCAAGATGGCATATCGCGACATCAAGAATTCCGTAGACACTGCTAAGCGTGAAGGTATAGCTGAGGGTAAGGAAATTGGTATGAAGGAAGGTATGGAAAAAGGTATGGAGAAAGGTAGAGAAGAAGGCAGAGCTGAAGGCATGAACCTGCGAAGCCTTGAAATTGCCAGGAAGATGCTGGCAAAGGGTATGGATGAAGCGTCTATCATGGATATGACGGGGCTGACGTCAGAGGAGATAAAGCTGCTGAAAGCAGAGATGTAGATTACGAATATCACCATATAACCAAGGGTCTATACGCCTCCTGTTCATCGTGGCATATAGACCCTTTTTAAGGAAAAGGCAAGAGTGGTGGTAGCCTAGCTAAATTCTACCATTCAATTCATAGAGCGACTGGTATTTGTCGATGATTTCACCTGCTGAAATCGTAGAAGAACTCACCACCTCGTAAGTACCTATTATTGCCGCATGGTCTATACCTGATTTGATATAGCCAGCGCCATCATCTATACCCACACTATGAGGAAATATTGTCCGAACACCCCCACAGGGAGCTACTCCATAGCCCCTCACAAACATGTCGGCTCTTTGCGAAGCTTCACCATTTAGCTTATAGTTGGTAGGCTTATCGGGAAGGTCTATCTTGCCAGCATAATTATTCATAGTTTTCCTAGCACCTTTCTCACCATAGAAATCCCCAACAGCCATACAAGCCACTTTCTCACCTTCCTTCTCCAGTGCTGAGATTACGCTCTGAATTTGCTTATTCAAATCCAATCCAGGAGAAGTATGCACAGCAAAGATACGTAAACGATAATACTCCAAGTACTTGCGATGAGCAAGATTACTGTGCCTCTCATCATACTCTCGGTCACGTTCCTCATCCCCCGATATAACTTTGGGAGGACGGAGATTGTATCTTCCCTTTGGGATGAAAACCTCAAAGTAGGTATTGGCACGTGACTTCTTACCTCTTATGGAAAATGGGATGACCTTATTTGCCATACGCCCATTCATACGATAAGGCAATGGAGCATAATGAATCGTAGCCAAATTGAAAATCAAAGGATAGCTCTCCAGATAACTGCCAGAAGAGAAACTTGGTCCCATTGCCACATAATAGTCAGAAGAACGCAAGCATTGCATTTCCTCCTTGAAGAAATTTTGACTAGTCACCTCTTGCAAAAGATACAAATCTGGTATCTCCTCTTTCAAGATGCTGCGTATCACAACCTCCTTCCTTTTGCACTTTTCGTTTTTTTTCTTAGCAAATTTCTGGATATTATGGCTTACCATAGATATTCTTTTGCGCCATGCTCTAACCATATTTCTTGTTTTTCAGTACATTATCTATCAATCCCAAAGCCTTTCCAGAGTTATTCTTATCCAGTGTCAGCAACAGACCGCACGAAGGACAAGACACTTGCAAACTTACCACCAGTTCTTCTATTCTCACAGGGATAAAGCCCTTGCAAACAGGGCATTCAAACCCACCTAATTTATTGGAATCCAACATAAGCTCTATGATTTTATAAGTTTAAGTTATTTACCATCTGAAGCAAGCGAGCCATGCCTCCAGGCATATCACTCTGTTGCATCGAGATATTTATCTTTGCGGAATAGCCTGTAGCTATACCCTTCTCCTCCTGAAAAGCCTTGGATTGTGGGGCTAGAGAGACGTAAAGTTCATGATTCGTCTTCTCACCATCCGAATCAAAGTTTCTCATTTCCACCAATTGGGCATCCATGGAGAAATCAATCCCCTTCATCTGTAGCATGGGCAGTGGTAGAAGTGACAGCACTGGCAATTTCACTTGATGCTGCTGCTCATCGCCATTAGCATAGGAGAATGAAAGATGCCTAAGACGAGGAACTGCCTGTTTCTCTGCATCATCGCTATCAAAAGCGAGTTCGCACAGATTGTCATAATAGCAACGCAAAGCCGCCATATCAGCCTCGATAGCTGCCTCCAAGGTCGTAGCTATTAACTCTCGCAAAGGCACCAACTGTCGATTATCTTCACTGTTCATCATGACTCATCCTTTTTGGTGTCTGACGTTGTTTCCTTGTTGCTATTCACCGTCACTGTTTCTTTCAAGGCACCAGCTGTCAATGTATAAGTACCTGTCTTGGTCAACATATAAACTACACTATTGCCTGCTAACAGTCCATTTTGAGCATCATTACCTAGTTTGCACGTTATCTTATCTGGCTCATAAATTCCTTCCGGACTCTTGTAGGTGACAATCAACTGAGCATGCTTCTTGTCTTCATTCTCTTGGATGACAAAGTCGTTAGCATTCACAGCTAAAGTACCCTGTGGCTCAGACAGCGTAATACTATTGTTCAATATTTCCAACACCTTAGCCATACCGCCAGGCATACTGTCTTGCCCTGCATGAATACCAATATCCATCGTATACTCCACGCAATACTTGGAGTCTTGTGTAGCACGGGAGTCACGCTTGGAAGAGACAGCCCCCTTCAAGTTGAGATTCACACCAAACAATCCCCAGCCCCATCTTCCGCCACCAGAGAGTTCTGCATTATACTCTGTGTTGGATGTAGTCTCGTCAGAAGAACTAGAGGCAGCGTTGATGTTTGCCTTAAAAGCCACATCAATGTCTTGGATAGCGATGTAAGGGATAGGCACGATGGTGAGCAATGGAATGTTGAGGCGAGTAAGTCTGCCGTTTTGCACAAAAGTGAAAGCGACATTGATAGCCTGGTACTCACCATTATCATCCTTGCTCTGCAAACCGACCTCATGGATAAACCTTGCCGAGGTCTGTGCCGCATGAGCCTGAGCTTTGATACACGCATCAAGAGGAGCGCCGATAATATTCTCCAAAGGTAATGATTCGAGAGCCGAAGTAGCGACCTGCGAAGGTGCTGTATTGATTGTAGCCATAATTGTAAATATTAGATATTTTCCTTACTCGTTATTCTGTAGGCTTTTCAGGTTCCGCCTTTCAACGTTGATGCCGCAAAGGTATAACATTGTCTTGAAAAGGCAAAACGGGTCATACAAACGGTATGCAATGGCATACGAACAACAAAACTAAGATAATTTGTTTAGGATAATGATGTGTTTTTCAAAGTATTCTCGATAGGTTCTTCCGATGGTTAACTCTGTCTTGCCAACTCGCAAGGTATTGCCACATTTTGACTTGATATGATTGAAATTCACGGCATACGACTTGTGGATGCGAAGAAAGTCATCCCAACCATTAGCTTTTAGTTGACGCAGAGTAGAAACAAGATTTGCTGTAAGAATGTGTGTGCTTCCATCCATGCAATGGAACTTAGTGTAGCAGCCATCCGCTTCTAGCCAAGCTACATACTTCAAGACAACACACTCGTCTTCTGCCTTGCCTTTTAGGAAAGCAATAGGACTTGAGCGGTTCTGCTCATAAGCTATGCTAGCTTGTAGCTCTTCCATTATGCTCGTTCTTTCCTCGTCATCTACGGTAAGCGATTTCAATGCTACACTTACAGCCTCAACTAAAACTGATGTTGATAATAATTTTTGTTCCTTCATAATCGTTTGTTATTTGCAGTAGCAAGCTACAAACGATTATACGCCGAATGCGTTACATACAATAAGGGCTGCAAGTCGGCATTATCACCGCTTGCAGCCCCCACTTTGTTCATAAAAGTTGCTGAGCACCTTATACTCCTGCCCAGCTTAGGAGTCTATATGTAAATCTCGTTTTAACTTACTGTAAAGTCACAGACTTGAATTGTCTTCCCCAAAAAATATTTTTCGTATAATCATCAGTAGACTTATAATCCTCCTCGGTAGAGTACCAATTATTTCGATTCTCCATCTGTTTCTGCGATTCAGACAAGACCAAATCAACATTTTCTGTATTCAAACCAAAAAAGGCTTCGCTATCATCCCCCAAAGTCACATTTGTAAGAGCTCCCAATGCAATCTTCTTCAATCCTTTACAACCATTAAAAACTCGACTTCCTAGCACTGACACGTTTGGAGCATATATTTCCTCCAACTTATCACAATTTGCAAATGCCCACATGCTAAATTCTGTAGCATCTGGTAAAGTAATTGACTTCAACTTATTACAATGATTAATATAATTATCTAAGCCTGTTTGGAAGAAAGTAATATCCTTCAGTGTTAAATTGACACTTCCATCAGTGGTTGTTTTTAGAGCATCTCTAATCGCAGCAGATAGCTCGCTACTATTGTAGTAACTATTCAATGTTAATTCTATATCAGTTTTATTTGCAGCCAAAGCATCTGCAATCGTCTTTTTAACAAACTCTACATCGTCTAAAGCCTCGCCACCAGGAATCGCTTCACCAGTTTTCCAATCAGATACTGTAATTTTATCTACAACAAGTTCGTCCTTACCAATCTTTAAAAAGTACTCGTAGCTACTACCAGCTTCTGTACCTGTAGATGGAATGCGCCTAACTTCAAATTCTTGCTCACCTGTGCCATCAGGCTTTGCCACCTTTACTGTCATGAAAAGCAAATAATTATACATATCCGACACTGGCATTGTCGGAGTAATAAGCGCATAAAACTTACCATCAGTGTGTTTGTACGCTTTCACACTAACATCTTTTGAATCAGCGGGAACAACTTCACCATCGAAATATCCTTTTGTATTAGGATGGATTATTATTTCTGTCAGTTCCAACCCTTCATCCATCGTGTCTCCCCAAACATTAACATCTCTTAGGCCGACAACGATGCGCACCATTTTGCGCTCCATTTCCAAGTTCACGCCATCATTATCGGAACTACGCTTGCGGCTACCACTAAATGTCATATAGTCACCCAAAGCCAAGTCCTTTAAGCTATTGTATGCAGTAGGTAGTGTGAAATCTGTAAAAGAAGCATCATTAGCATTTGCAGGATAAAAAGCCTTAAAATTCATCTCGTTACTATTCCAAACTAAGTGCAGACCTTTTTCTTTTGGACTCCAACTGGTACCATCATAAGAATAAATAACGGCATCTTGGTTATCTGCAACAACAGAAATGGCATCGCCTTCATTAAACTTTGCTTGCTCAACTTCACTACCCAATGGATTGGAGCGAGAAATAAAGCCACCTGTAGCTTCATTACTTCCCACTTGGGCTGTAATGTGAACAGCATCCGAATCTTTAAGATAGCTATTTGACAAGCCATCATCTTGGCTACACGCAACAACAGATAGAGAAGCTGCAGCCACCAATATGTATTTATTTATAATTTTCATACTTCTAGTCATTAAAAGGTTTCTATATCCGACTTGTTGTCCACTTCTTCATTATTTTCGTTTTTGTGTTTTGTATTCCAAGCCTTAGATGTAACTTCTACAAGATTAGCCTGATCTTTTCCAGCCGTCAGTTGCAATGTGTATTGAGTGCCTTCTTCCAATTTAACAGCAGCATCACTGTACCAACGATAAGTTTTGCCTAAAACATTAAATTCAACACCAAAGTTTCCTGCCTCAACAGTCTGTGGAGCTAAAATCACCTCATAACAAACTTTCGCTTTTGGGGAATCATCCGTAGGCTTGGTGTAACCCGCAAGATATGGTATAATTGGCTCTGCAGAAGCGTCATCACTAACAAACGAATGTCCATCTGACCATTTTACTTTTCTCTTAGTTCCTACAATCTGCATATTTTTGACAGGATTTTGCTCCTCTTCATATTGACTACCCAAAGTCAACTCTAGGGAGAGTTTTGACATTTGATGTTCCAATTTTAACTCAATAGCCTTAACCTCCATATTTTTATCTTTGTTTAAGGCATACAAATGGTCACTTGCCTTGACACTGGCATCTAAGCTTTGGTCTGCCAGAACCTCTAATTCTATAGATTTAATCTGGTTTCCGCTTTCATCCAGTTCGTATCCAGGAAATGTAGAAGAATAGAGATCGCAAGTTATATTATATCCTGCTCGAAGTAATTGAACCGTTTCAGTCTCGTTTTCAGCATTATAAGCAACCCATTGGCCATATTTCAGTTTCATGACAACATCATACCAATATTTTTTTTGCTCTTTAAGACCTTGTCTTATCTTAAGATAGAATTGGTTAGGTACGCTATTAGCATCATATCCTGCACGTGTTTTCATACCTGCTACAGATGCATTAATCTGCAACGGAGTATCTTTCAATGTATCTATAGCAGGAGTCAATTCTCCTTCACTTGAGCAGCTAACGAATCCAAGAGACATTGCTGCTGCCACTAATATTTTATTTATCTTCATGACTTTATAATTTTAAATATTATACAAATCTTTTAATCTGTTTGCGCTTCACCGCCATTGATGTTTTCTCCTTCGCCCCAATCAGCGATGCTTACATTGCCAAGAGTAATCTCGTCACGACCTACAATGAGATTTACTACCGTATATTTGCCACCCTCCAGTTTGATATCAGTAGGATGAGTGTAGACATATTGCTTGCCATTTATATTAACAACAATCTTGGTAATGCCTGATTGTGGTATCATGATAGACTCATATTTTTCATTTTCCTTGATTACAGGGATACTGATGTCGGTGCGAGCAGCATCTGTAGCTACAGTTACAGTCTTGGTCAAGAGATTGACAGAGGCATCTGATGCGGCATTCTTAACAACAAGGCTCTCTACGGTAGGCTTACCACCAAACTGATTGCGATATTGTATATTGACTATCACCTTCGACATCACATGAGTAAACGCTAATGGCACCGTTTGCTGTTCATCGGCATTATAGGATATGCCATCTTTGTTGACTGCCACCAAAAGGTCGCTATCCTCCTGTTTCGCAACATCAAGCTTATATTCGCCAGCTGTAAAATCGGATATTGCTGCTGTAGGATACACACCGATGAAATAATGTTTGTCACGGTTGTTCTTCCACAGCATCTGTGGAGTGGCTACCCATGAACCGTTAGTCAACTTGTTGATGGCGTTATTCACCACACGCTCGCGTGTCTCTGGAGCTACAGTTGGGGCACCTATCCAGGCATACACGCTGATTTCATCACCCTCCTCAAAGGTTTGACCGCCATTCGCATCTGTGGCAACACGTGTCATATTGCCGATACTGGTAGAAACGGTGATGTACTTGGAGGTCTCGCCCCCGATACCATTCTCGTTGTCAGAACAGCTGCCTAATGTCAAAGCCATTGCCATCAGGGCAATGAGATAAGTCTTCTTTTTCATTGTCTTTTACTATTTTATATTTATATTCTTGTTTTGATTCTTGCTTAAATGATAGGGGCGCTTAATCTTCAGGATTCAGGATTTCACCACGATAAATCCATCCCTCTGTCCAATCATCTATCTTCGTGCTCGTAAGATACATATAAGGTTTCATCTCCTCAAATTCCAAGTTAATCTGGTACTTGCCGCCAGATTTCATGACGGGTGCTTCGATGTCGTAGTTGCTAACTACT
>JAJWAL010000131.1:0-7402 GCA_021618535.1 Segatella copri
CGAATTCCACACGATAGATGTTGAGTTGAGATTGAAAAGGATCATAAAATAGCTGGTTCGATTCAGCTATCGGCTGTTCCCAGACAATAGGTTTCTTGCCATTCCCTGCCCAGCAAGTGCAGAGCCAGATGGCTGCAATAAGTACACAAAGGATTCTTTTCATAATTCAATTCTTTTATTGGATTGATACTATTGAAAGCAGTATATATTAATTAGTATACCATTACTTAATATTCAATAGAAACATCCAGCTTCTTGAAATCCTTATCAGCCGAACTGCTGCCGTAATAAACCTCATACTTTCCAGCCTTGGCACGGACGGTATTGGTTGCAGCATCGAAGAGTTCGAAGTTTCTGCTATCCAGCGTTATGACAGCCTCAGCAGTCTTTCCTGCCTTCACCTCCACTCTCTCGAAAGCCTTCAAGCTCTTCAATGGTCCTTCGGTATCGGCAGGATCCTTCACATATACCTGCACCACCTCGGTTCCATCCTTCTTTCCTACATTGCTTACCGGTACCTTCAGCGTAATCTTCTCACCCTTCTTCAGGATAGAGTTGGAAAGTGTAGCATCACCCATACGGAAAGAAGTGTAGCTTAAACCATATCCGAATGGGAAGAGCGCATCGTTCATATAACGATAGGTTCTGCCCTTCATGCTGTAATCCTTGAAATCAGGCAACTGCTCTGAATTCTTATAGAACGTAACAGGCAACTTGCCGGCAGGATTGTACTCTCCGAAGAGTACACGAGCCACTGCCTCACCACCTTCCTGACCTGGATACCAAGCCTGAAGAATGGCATCACAGCTCTCTGTCTCTGGAGTCAAGGCGATAGCCGAACCCGAACAGTTGACAAAGACAACCTTTTTGCCCGCCTCCTTCAAAGCCTTCAGGAAATTGCGCTGAACCTTAGGCAATTCGATGTTGGTGCGGTCACCACCCTTGAAGCCAGAAATCTCGATAGGCATTTCCTCACCTTCCAACTGTGGAGAGATGCCACCTACGAAGACTACTGTCTCGCAATCCTTCAACTGCTTGAGCGAAGCCTGATAGTCGATAGGATTCTCATGACCGATATTGATCTTCATATCGGCATTATAGTTAGGCATTTCCGCATATCGTATTTCTATCTTATACTCCTTTCCTTTCTCGCCCTCAAACTCGATACGGGATTCTGCTGTGCGCCAATCGCTCTTCTCTGACTTTTTCTCACCATTCAGGTAAACCTCATAGTGACCGCAACCAGCCACGTCGAGCAACACCTTGTCAGTCTGCTTAGGACGGAACACGGTTTCATATTTTGCAGAAAAGCCCACCAGCTTCACATTAGGAGCGAAAGAATGCTGACCATAGGTAGTTACCTGCACAGGATTCTTCTCCTGGGTGATGGTAACAGGCTTGCCTTCCATCTTGCGGTTGTTCCAGAAAGTACCCTTAAAGCCCAGCTTGCCATCCATGCTACACTGGTCGAAGTAAGAATCCAGAATCTGGTCGTTCACCAAGTCGCACCCTTTAAAGGTGACGACCTGGTTTTTCTTCAAACGACTCTTGATACCATCCAGGATGGTAATTGTCTGTCGTGGAGTACCATTATAGTTTCCCCACATCATCGGTTCGTTATCCACATTTGGTCCGATGAAAGCAATCTTCTTTACCTTTTTATCGAGAGGTAATACCTCATTATTGTTTTGGAGCAGCGTCATGGTCTGCAGAGCCATATCGAGCGAGAGCTGGCGATGCGCCTTGCTGCAAAGCACCGATACAGGAATCTTCGACCATGATACTATCTTGTTGTCATCCATCTCGCCCAAGTCGAAGCGACCTTCGAGCAGACGAATCACATGCTTATCAACTTCTTCTTCAGTCAAGGCACCATACTTCACTGCCTCTGGCACCGATTTATATACATAATTAAATCCACATTCTACATCGGTTCCTGCCAATACACCCTTGGCTGCCGCATTTCTGGCATTACTAGAAACCTTATGGCTGGACCAGAAATCGGTGACGGCACCGCAGTCGGAAACCACCAGATACTTGAATCCCCACTCGTCTCTCAGAATCTGCTGCAGCAATCGGGTATTGCCGCAGCATGGTTCATCATCCCAGCGCTGATAGGCACACATCACCTCGCGCACCTTGGCATCCTGCACCAGTGATTTGAAGGCAGGCATATAAGTTTCCCAAAGGTCGCGCGGTGTAACATCGGTAATATTGTCTGTATGGCGAGCCCATTCTGGTCCGCTATGAACCGCATAGTGCTTGGCACAAGCCCAGAGTTTACGGTATTTTGTATCCTCAGGTCCCTGCAGTCCGCGCACCACGGCGCATCCCATCCTACTGGTAAGATAAGGATCCTCACCATAGGTTTCCTGTCCACGACCCCATCGAGGATCACGGAAGATATTCACGTTTGGAGTCCAGACCGAGAGGGCATGGAAACGGGTTACATCTCCACCCTTCTGCTGCAGTTCATTCCATTTGGCACGCATCTCATCAGATGTTGCATCAAAGACTCTATACACCATTCTGTCGTTAAACGATGCTGCCATTCCGATAGGTTCCGGGAAAACGGTTACATCTCCCATATTCGCCACACCATGCAGTGCCTCGCTCCACCACTGGAATCTCTTGATACCCAATCGAGGGATAGCCGGCGAATCATCAAGCATCAGAGAAGCTTTCTCTTCCAGTGTGAGTCGTCCACACAAATCTACCGCTCTCTCATGAGCCGAGAGGGCTGGATTCTGATAAGGCAACTGCTGCGCTGAGGCATTGCCGGAAGACATAGTTACCACAAACATCAAAGCTGCGTATATAACATTCTTGTTCATTGTAATTACGATTAAGCTATTAGTATATTAAATTGTTATTTGCGCTGCAAAGATAAACAAAAAAGCAGAATACTACTTCATCACAAGTATCAAATACTTTATATGATGTAACACTTACATCTGTATCTTTACAGCCTTTCCGTCATATTCCACACTCTTGCTTGCCTGCATAGGCTGATCGCCCGCTCCACTATTGGCACCCACCAGTACGATATGGAATCTGCGATGCTGGAGCATTCCCTTATAGCTGCCCTTGCGTGGAGCGATGTTCAGGGTTCTGTCTGCTTCATTCCAAACAAACTGGATTTCAGAGAATTTTCCCTTCTCATAGTTGTAGTTGTCGCCCTCATCCTCATAGAGCGTAAACGAACCGTCTGCACCTGGATAAACACGGATTTCCAACTCATCCCAAGGTTTCTCTGAACTATACTGAACTTCAGGACCGAATGGCAGGATGGTACCAGCCTTGATGAACACAGGCATGATGTCGATAGGACAAAGGCGCTGGATATCCTGACCGCCCTCATACTGGGCATTGCTCCAGAAATCATACCATTTATTACCCTTTGGCAAGTAAACATTCACAGGCGCAGCTGCCTTCCTTACATCAGGATAGATGGTATGGCCCTTCTTCTCCTTATCCTTCCAGGTGTATAAAGGATCGGTTACCGGCTTCACCAGGATGTTGCGGCCGAAGAGATACTCATCGTTCAGACGGGAAGCCTTCTTGTCTGCCGCATAATCCATTACCAGGGCACGCATCATGCTTCCGCTATTCTGTACACAGTCGCCAGCCGTACTGTAGATATAAGGCAAAAGTCGATAGCGCAGCTTGATGGCCTTAATCATAGCATCATAAGCCCAGTCGCCCTGCTTTCCGAATTCATACAGTTCGCTTACCATTGGCGAAGAACAGTGGTTGCGCATCAATGGCATGAAGGTACCCCACTGCATCCAGCGGGTCTGCAGTTCCTGAAGGGCCGGGTTCTTAGGATTCTGCTCAAACTCCCAGTAGAAGAAGCCACCCAGGTCGGTGTTCCAGAACGGAATGCCACAGAGCGAGAAGTTCAAGCCCGACGGAATCTGGTTCTTCATCTCGTTCCAGGAAGCCAGCACGTCGCCACTCCAGCAGATGGTGCCATAATGCTGAATACCGAAACTGCCGCTTCGGGTCATCTGGAGCGAACGCTTTGTGTTGCCCTTCATCGCTCTTTGGTGCTCGTAGATGCTCTTGTTGTGCAACAATGGGAAGGCGTTCTTCACACCCAACCATGAACCATCGAAGGTCTGATAGTTCTCATCGCCCGGTTTCTCGAAATGGTCTGGCTCCGTAGAATCGGTCCACCAGGCATCAAAACCCATCTGGTAGAGATGAGTAAGATACTTCCAGTAGAGGTTGCGAGCCTTCGGATTGAAGACATCGTATGGCATCACGCCACTGTTTCTTGGCCAGGTATCGAAAGGAAGGAGGGCATTCATCTTCTTCAGTTCACGATACTGCTCTGTCCAAGGACCGAAACTTGCCCAGATGGAAATCATCAGATGGGCATCATTCTTGTGAACATACTTCACCATCTCTTCCGGACTCTTCAGGCGGGATTCTCCCTGTGCCTTCATCTGCTTCATATCGGTAGGAAGATACTTGGCATAGGCTGGGTCGCCCACCTTATTTATATAGTATGGGTTCTGGAACTTCATCGCATTCCAGTTGGAGTCGCATCCCCAATACTGCCAGTCCTGCACGATGGCATCAGTAGGAATCTTCAGTTCGCGATACTTGTCCAACACGCCAGCCAGTTCATCGCTGGTCTTATAGCGCTCGCGGCATTGCCAGAAGCCCATCGCCCATTTCGGGAACATTGTAGCCTGTCCGGTGAGTTCACGGATGCTGGCGATGACTCCATCCTGCGTACCATCCTTGTACATGAAATAGTAGTCGGCGCAGGTTCCCACTTCACTGGTAAAGGAAGTGCATGATGGCTGGTTGCTATTGTTCCTGGATGCTACGATATCATTGAAATAAGTTTTTCCCGCATTGTCCCAGTAAAGACCATAGCCCTTCTCACTGGTGAAATAAGGGATGGCAATGTAAGTGTTATGATTCCAGAGTTCAATATTCTGGCGGCCACGCTGATTCATATAAACATCACGCAGCTGTCCCAGACCATAGATGGCCTCGTCGTCGGCAAGACGGAAGTTCTGCTCAATGCGGTACTTGCCCTTGTTGGCCTCATCCTTGCGAGCTTCCAGACGGGTCTTCGTATCGGTAAGCAGCACCTTTCCATCCTTCGAAAGAAAGCGGATTTCGCCAGTCTGCTGGTTCAGTTCGACGCAAATGAATTTAGATTTAACATTTACAATATCTCCATTTTCCTGTATCTGAACATCCTTCAGCTGCTGAGGCTTCAAGATGACAGAATAGCTTTTCTTCTGAACAGGAGCACCAAGTCCGGCATCAGATTTCAAGATGCGGACGATGGATGGAGAATAGAATTCGATGGTTACATTCTGCTGAGCCACCTGACGGGTGATAGACTTGGCAGCCGCACCTTTCTGGGTGCCTGCCACCTTTACGCTCTTGGCGCAGAGTTCACTTGGAACACCAACGGCAGCGATGCCCAAAAGGGCAATGAAAGATAAATTCTTTAGCATACTTCTGTTTATTTTATTAGAGGGTTTATGATTTGTACAGTTACAAATACATCAGATTGTATTTCGGTTGCAAAGGTAATGCTAAATGGTGGAAAAGGGATAAAACAAATGAAGAATCGAGTGGTACATTTGTTGAAAAATGCCGGAAAAAGCCCCATTTCAGGGCTATTCCGGCATCATTTATCTATATTCGGAAGGCAAAACGCCAAATTTCTTCTTAAAACACTTGGTGAAATAGCTGGGCGAGCTGAATCCCGTTCGCTCGGCAATTTCATTCACACTCTGCCTACCTTCCTGAAGCAAGACTGCTGCATGATGAAGGCGAATGCTGCGGATAAATGCCACAGGAGTAGTATGGGTCAGAGCCGTCAGCTTTTTATAAAGTCCTGTTCGCTCCATACAGAGGTCCTGTGCCAGTTGCTCCACGCCATATTCGCCATCTCCAAGATGCTGCTCTATCAGAGCACGCACCTGAAGAATCAGCTCGGGCTCCTGATTAATGGCTTCGGCTGTTTTCGGTAGCAGACTATCCTCTGGCAAGGAAGGATTGGCATCTTTTGTGGAGTCTGTATTTATTACATTTACTTTCTTCCCTCTACGGAGATAAAGAATGATGATGCCCACCAGAATCACGAGGAAAACAACAATGCCAGCTATCACCCATCCCGACTTCCACCAGGGTTGGTCTATGGTAAAAAAGAGACCCAACATAGGCGAAACATAAATCAGGCCATCGTGATAGGTTCCCAGCCAGATGGCTCCTTCCTTATCCCGATAAACCGTATTGATGCCCGTGGTGAGCGATTTTCCATCAGGTAAAGACAAGTCCTTTACCTCGCGTGGAGTAGTTCCCAACTTGAAGTCGAACATCAGATAACCATGCTGACAGCTGATCAAAGCCTGATTGTCTGATGACATATTCAATGTATGCAAGAGGTAATCGCATGCGTATATCCTGGAATATTTCCGGGTTTCCGGATTAAAATGCAGGAAGATGGAAACATCCGTCTTGCTCTTTTCATCACGTCCGGTTCTTATCTGGTAAAACTGTCCGCTTGGTGTCTGAACGGTGAGTGAGGTGTTCCGATAATGCTGAGCTTCGGCTGTTGAATAGGCAGAAGCGGTATAGGTCAACTTATCATTCTGAAAAACCGCCACGATTCCTGAATCCATGAAAGCATAAACCTGTCTGCCATCGGTATCCAGGTCCTGCAGACATCCCCATTCCTTCTTCAAATGGATCAGATTGCCATCCTGCGTATTGAACAGCGAATCACCCATAACAACCCAGACATTCTTCCTGCTATCTACAAACAGATCCTGAATGGCATTCCCTATCGGGCTGTTTCGCATCATCCCCTTCTTATCTCCTTTTCCATTTCCTGGCAGAGAATCAAGGGGATGCTCCAAAAGTTGGCCTTCAGTAAGCTGAATACAGAATATCTTCTGGTATTCCTTTATCCAAAGTCTATTCTGGCTATCGGCATAAAGATGCGTCTGCCCCTTGTATTTTATAATGTTTTCTGCCTTTTCTTCAGGAAGAGGAATATAGGAGAAACGCCTTCCATCATAGAGATTGATTCCCTTGGGAGTTCTCACCACCAACCTGCCATCTGCCAACTGCATTATCTGTAGGATACAGTTATCAGAAAGACCCTGCTGGGTATTGAGCACATAGAAATAATCGTTTGTCTCTACTTTCTGGGCAGAACTGGTAAGTACCCAGCCCCAAAAGCAGAGAAAAACGATGCATAGTTTGATGATATATGTTTTGTCACTTCTCATGGATTATATTATACATTGTCTGCTGATAATGCCCCTCATATCAAAAGTAGAAACCAAAAGAGATTTGCCAAAACGACGTGGACGATTCAAGAAGAAATACTTTCCACTCGTATGAGTCATACGATAGATGT
>JAJWAL010000132.1:0-7370 GCA_021618535.1 Segatella copri
GTAATTACGGACGCAAACCTGTCGCCCTGTAAGGGCAAAAGCTTTAAAATACCGGACAATAAACAAAGCTTTTGCCCTTACAGGGCGACTTGCTAATTGCCATTATACCCAGGGCGATGCCCTGGGCTAGGAGCTTTTGGGCCTTCAGCCCGTACTTAAACCACATGCGAAAGTTCTGTAACTTATAAAAAATGGTGTGACTTCAAAATCGAAGTCACACCATTTTTTTTGTATCTTTTGATTCTATCGAATGAAGTTTTCTTTATTCCATAGATAGAAGTTTTCTTTATTCTGCCGTATAGAGGAATCGCTTGATGCTCTTCTTAGGAGTCTTTTCAAACTCATCTTCATGTATACGTATTTCTGATACTTTGCTGTAAGCAGGAATCATGGTGTTGAGCTCCTGGCGGTTCTGCTCCATGACATCTGCCAGTTCGTTGGTACCGAGATTCAGGGTCTGAGCTTCATCATAGTCTGGGTGAACCAGAGCAATGAGCTTGTCGCCCTTCTGTACAACCACGCTTTCTGCTACCAGAGCCAAAGAGTTGAGCTTATCCTCAATCTCCTCAGGGTAGATATTCTGACCGTTTGCGCCGAGCAGCATGTTCTTGCTACGACCCTTGATGAAGACGTTGCCGTCACCATCCATGGTACCGAGGTCGCCTGTATGATACCATCCGTTCTCGTCGATGGTCTGCTTGGTTGCTTCCTCATTCTTATAGTAACCCAACATTACGTTAGGACCCTTGGCAAGGATTTCGCCTGGTACATTCTCTGGATCAGGACTGTCGATGCGGACCATCATGTGGAGGGCAGCCTTACCGCAAGAGCCTGGTACGAAGTTCTTGTAATCCTCGTAGCAGATGATAGGGGCACATTCTGTTGCGCCATATCCCACGGTATATTTGAAACCTACGCTATGGAGGAAACTTTCCACTTCCTGGTTAAAGGCTGCACCACCGATAATCACCTCGTAGAAGTTGCCACCGAAGGCATTGGATACCTGGTCGCATATCTTCTCCTTCACCTTCTTGCTGATTACAGGCATATGGAGCAGCATACGCATGCGGTTGTTCTGGATCTTAGGGAATACCTTCTTGCGGATAATCTTCTCGATAACCAGAGGTACAGCTATGATGACGGCTGGCTTGATGCGGCCGAATGCCTCGGCGATGATGGCTGGGCTAGGGATGCGGGTGAGATAGAAGACGTGGCAGCCCTTGATGAATTCGAAGATAAATTCAAACGCCATGCCGTACATGTGGGCCATCGGCAGGATACTGATGACAGAATCTCCCGGCTTGATCTTCTTACCCAGTACGTCCTCAGCAAAATCTGCATTGCCCCAGAGTGCACGGTATGGAACCATTACTCCCTTGGAGAAACCGGTAGTTCCGCTGGTGTAGTTGATCATAGCCAACTCATCCGGATTCTGTTCCATATAGTAGTTGACATGGTTTTTGCGGAAGTACTTAGGATACTTGATACCGAACATCTCGTTGAGGTGTTCGCGCGCATAAGTCAACTTGTCGGTACGTGAAACGACAAGTGAATAATCCGGTATATAGATGATGCCTTCAAGACCTGGCATCTTCGTTGCATCAATCTGTGTAGCTACAACATCACCCACAAAGAGCAGTTTGGCATCGCTGTGGTTTACGATGTTGTGAATCTGGTCTGGCATGAATTCATGCAGGATAGGTACGGCAATGGCACCATAGGTAAGGGTAGCAAGGAATGCTACAGCCCAGTTTGCGCTATTTCGACCGCAAAGTGCTATCTTGTCGCCCTTTACTACACCAGAGTTCTCAAACATGATGTGTAGCTTCTCAATTTTGCGTGCTACATCATGGTACTGCAAGGTAGCTCCCTTGTAGTCTGTCAGAGCATCCATATCCCAATGGTCTACGATGCTCTTTTGGATTAATGCGTTAAAGCTTGGAATCTCCATATTCTTGTTATTTAACGATTTGCTTTTTTATATTTTTCTCGTACTGAAGTCAGTTTGCTGATGATAGACCTTATCTGCTGATGGTCTGTCAGCAGATAGGGCCTGTCTCTAGATTGCGTTCTGATAGAGGTAACGCTTGATAGACTTCTTGGCTGTCTTTTCAAATTCCTGATTATGAAGTTTGATGCGTGACACCTTTGCGAAGCTAGGCATCTGCAAGTTCAGTTCCTTGCGGTTCTGCTCCATGATGTTCTCCAGGTCTTCGTCTGTAAAGCCGAGGTTGTTAACTTCTTCCATATCCGGATGAACCAGAGCTACCAGCTTGTCATCGTTCTGTATTACGATGCTCTCGTTGACCATAGCCATGGAGTTGAGCTTGTCCTCAATCTCTTCCGGATAGATGTTCTGTCCGTTAGGTCCCAGCAGCATGTTCTTGCTTCTGCCTCTTACGAAGAAATGTCCGTCGGCGTCCATCGTTGCCAGGTCGCCTGTATGGAACCATCCGTCTTTATCTATTACGGCATCTGTTGCCTCCTGGTTCTTGTAATAGCCCTTCATCACATTGATGCCGCGGCAAACCAGTTCACCGGCTACGTTCTCCGGGTCATCGCTCAAAACCTTTACCTCCATGTGCTTCACGGCAACACCACAGCTTCCTGCCACATAGTTGTCCTGATGGGCAAAGGTGATAAGTGGAGCAGTCTCAGTGGTACCATATCCCATTGCGATAGGGAAACCTACGCTGATGAAGAAGTTCTCTATCTCCTTGTTGAGCGGAGCACCACCCACAACAACCTCGCAAGGACGTTCGCCAAACTTTCTCAATACAAATTCGCGAACCTTCTCCTTGATGCGCTTATTGATGACAGGCATGTTCATCAGCAGTCGTGCACGGTTGGTTTGGATATGTGGGAATACTTCCTTTCTTACAATCTTGTCTACTACAAGCGGCACCGCATAGAGGATGTCTGGCTTGATTTCTGACAACGCCTCTGAGATGAGCGTTGGGCTCGGCAGACGGGTAAGGAAGAAGATATGGTTACCCAATACTATATTGAAGAGAAATTCTGTCATGAGTCCATACATGTGAGCCATCGGAAGGGTAGAAAGGATGTTGCAGTTCTTACCTATATTAGGCTTCACTGAATCGATGAGGTAGTCGAGATTACCCCAGAGTGCTCTGTATGGGAGCATCACACCTTTTGAGAAACCGGTAGTTCCACTGGTATAGTTGATCATTGCCAGTTCTTCAGGATCGTCTACGTGATACTTCACGTGTTCTGGTCTGAAATACTTAGGATATCTGTGGCCGAACATTGCATTGAGGTTCTCGCGCGCATAAGTCAGTTTCTCAGAGCGCGAGATGACAAGCGAATTGTCCGGAAGATAGATGATTCCTTCCAGCGAAGGCATCTCCTCTGGTGTTATCTCTGTAGCTACCACGTCACCAACGAACAGAAGTTTGCTTTCGCTGTGGTTCACGATGTTGTGAATCTGTTCAGGCTTAAATTCGTTCTGTATAGGTACGACAATGGCTCCGTAAGTAATAATGGCCAGGAAGGCTAC
The DNA here is from genome assembly GCA_021618535.1 of Segatella copri. Lineage (GTDB taxonomy): Bacteria > Bacteroidota > Bacteroidia > Bacteroidales > Bacteroidaceae > Prevotella > Prevotella copri_O. Next base: position 3,518 of record JAJWAL010000132.1, read on the forward strand.
TGCCCACTGGCTACTATTTCTTCCGCAGACGGCAATCTTGTCGCCCTTCTTTACATCGCTGTTTTCGAACAGGATGTGTAGCTTCTCAATCTTTCTGGCAATATCGTGATATTGGAGGGTTGTGCCCTTGTAATCGGTGAGCGCATCCAGATTCCAATTCTTGATAATGCTGTTCTCAATATACGAGTTAAAACTTGGTATTGAATTCATTGCACAATTTACAAAATTTTGTGCAAAGATAATGAAAATAGTGCACACTGCAAAATAAAATGTGCACTATTTTCAAAAACTATATAAAATAATTAGTTTTTTTCCTTTTTAGTCTACATATTATGGTGTTATAGACTGTATTTTACTCATATCTCATTGATTTGGCTGGATGGATATGAGAAATCAGGTAGCTTGGTGCTACGAGCATGAAGATGCTTATCAGCAGCGTAGCAATGTTCAGGGCTATGATGGCAAGCCAGTTGAATTCTACCGGAACGGTACTTACATAATATGTCTGTGCATCGAGTTTGATGATGCCTGTAAAGTACTGGAGGGTAAGAATGCCGAGGGCGATGATGTTGCCCAGAAGCATACCCTTGCCGATGATAAAGACGGCAAACCACAGGAAGGTATGGCGGATGGTCTTGTTGCGGGCACCCAATGCCTTCATTACACCTATCATGGAGGTGCGTTCCAGAATGATGATGAGCAGACCGCTAATCATGGTGACGCCGGCTACTATCAGCATCAGACCGAGAATAATCCAGACATTCAGATCCATCAGGCTCAGCCATTGGAAGATGTTTGGATTCAGGTCCTTGATGGTAGAACTGCTGTAGGTTTCGCCATAGTGGTCTACCGTGCGGTTCACCTTATTAATAATATAATCTTCAGTCTCGTTGAGCTTGTTGAAGTCGTTTACTGTCAGTTCTGCACCGCTCGCCTGGTCTTCTTCCCATCCGTTCAGTTTCACGGCAGTATAGAGGTCGGTGTATACCATTACCTCATCATACTTCTTCAGGTTGGTCTGATAGATGCCCTTGATGGTGAAGCGGCGCATACGCACTCCGTTGCCATCAAAGAAGTAGGCAAAGATGCGTTCTCCCGTCTTCAGCTTCAGCTTATCAGCCATCAGCTGTGAGATGAGAATCTGGTTATGACTCGCTTTATCATCAAACTTAGGGATGCTGCCTTCAATCATGTTCTGATGGATAAAGGTAGAATCGAAATCAGGTCCTACACCTTTGAACATGACGCCCAGGAAATCGCTGTCCGTCTTCAGGATTCCCTCTTTCATGGCAAATTTCTGCACATGTTTTACGCCAGGTATCTTTTTCAGTACGTTGACCATCGAGTCGTTCATGACCACCGGATACTGGTTTTGCTGCTGCAGCGTCATGAAGTCGGCCACCTGTATATGGCTTCCGAATCCTATCACCTTGTCGCGTATGGTATGCTTGAATCCGAGCACTACGCATACCGACATAATCATAATGGCGAGTCCGATGGCAACACCGGCAGTGGCTATATGAATAGCAGGGCGAGAAACTTTACGTTTATCGCCCTGATCGCTATATAATCTCTTTGCTATAAATAGAGGAAAATTCATTTCATTTGTAATGTTGAATGTTGAATGTTGATTTTTGAATGTTGAGTGTTGAATGTTGAGTGTTGAATGTTAAGTGTTAAATTAATCTTTGTGTCCGTTAGGCAATTCAACATTCAACACTCAACATTCAACATTACAAACAACATTCAACATTGTTATAGTCCTTCGTCTTCCACTCTTCCCGGATAAGCCTCAAGTGCCTTTCCCAGAACCACCAGAGCACGCTCCAGATCGTGTTTCTTCAAGACGTAAGCTACACGAACCTGATTGTGACCGGCTCCCGGAGTCGTATAGAAACCAGAGGCTGGAGCCATCATGATGGTTTCGCCCTCGTAGTTGAATTCCTCCAGACACCAGCGGCAGAACTTGTCAGAATCATCGATAGGCAGTTTGGCTACGGTATAGAAGGCTCCCATAGGAATAGGAGAGTATACGCCAGGAATACGGTTCAGTCCGTCTATCAGGCACTTACGGCGCTCTACATACTCATCGTATACATCGCGGTAGTACTCTTCTGGAGCATCCAGAGAAGCTTCGGCTACAATCTGACCGATCAGTGGAGGAGAGAGACGTGCCTGGCAGAACTTCATCACCGCCTTGCGGATTTCAGCATTCTTGGTGATGAGGGCTCCTACACGGATACCGCACTCGCTGTAACGCTTCGAAACAGAATCGATGAGAACCGTGTTCTGTTCGATGCCTTCCAGGTGCATCGCACTGATATAAGGACTGCCGGTGTAGATATACTCACGGTAAACCTCATCAGAGAAGAGATAGAGGTCGTACTTCTTCACCAGGTCACGAATCTGATTCATCTCTCTGCGGGTATAGAGATAGCCTGTAGGGTTGTTTGGGTTACATATCAGAATGGCACGGGTGCGCTCATTGATAAGTTCCTCAAACTTCTCCACCTTAGGCAGGGAGAAACCTTCTTCTATCGTTGTGGCGATGGTACGGATCTTGGCACCCGCCGAGATGGCAAACGCCATATAGTTAGCGTAAGCTGGTTCTGGCACGATAATCTCGTCGCCAGGGTTGAGGCAGCTCATGAAAGAGAAGAGTACAGCCTCAGAACCTCCCGATGTAATGATGATATCATCGGCAGTTACGTTGATGTTATATTTCTTATAGTAATCTACAAGCCTCTCGCGATAGCTGAGATAGCCCTGACTTGGAGAATACTCCAAGACCGTGCGGTCTATATGCTTCAAGGCATCTAGGCCACATTGAGGAGTTGGAAGGTCAGGCTGACCGATGTTGAGGTGATATACCTTTACTCCACGTTTCTTTGCTGCGGCAGCCAGAGGAGCCAACTTTCTGATAGGTGACTCTGGCATTTCAAGACCGCGTACAGATATTTCTGGCATCTTAAAATATTGTTTCTTTCTATTAATTATCCGTGTCGAAAATTGAAGTATAAGACCTGCTGGTCTTTTCAATTTACGCTAATCGGCTGCAAAGATAAGAAAATTAGATGAGAATTCAGAATAACTTTCGGTTAAATTTTATTTTTTGATTAAAAACTCTTTAAATATGTCGCTCTTTGCTTTCTTTTTTATAACTTTGCACTTAATTTCAAGAAATGTTATAAGATTATACGAATTAATTAAAATAAGTAAGAAGAAAATTATGAGAAGTAGAACAAGTACATGGTTTGAGACCAAAGTGAAATATCAGAAGACAATGGAGGATGGTTCAGAAAAGGTTGTTTCTGAAGCATACGTAGTAGATGCTTTGAGCTTTACCGAGGCTGAGAGCGCCATCATCGATGAGATGTCGGTTTATGTAAGCGGCGAGTTGAAGGTGAGCGGTATCGGCAAGGCTGGCTACGGCGAAATCTTCTTCAGCGATGTCGATGATGATGATAAGTGGTATAAGGCTAAACTCCAGTTCATCACAATCGATGAGAAGAGTGAGAAGGAGAAGCGCAGCAATGTTACTTATCTTGTTCAGGCTAAGTCTCTCGCCCGTGCCCTCCGTTATATTGATGAAGTGATGGGCAAGACCATGATAGATTATGATGTAATTGGTTTGAACGAAACCAAACTGATGGATGTATTCGAGCATCATGCTCCTAGCGAGAAGAAAGAGGAGAAGAATGATGTGCCTGAATACGAGGAGAAATAATTTAATGTTGAATGTTGAGTGTTGAATGTTGAGTGTTGAATGTTGAGTTGCCTAACGGGATACAAAGGTTAATTCAACACTCAACATTCAACACTCAACATTCAACACTCAACATTCAACACTCAA
>JAJWAL010000133.1:0-2716 GCA_021618535.1 Segatella copri
GATAATAAAAGCGAGGGATAGGATGAATTGGAATTCTTGATGTGGATTTCCTTCTCCATATCGTTTAAGAAATATACTCTGCATGATGCGAAAGCAGAGATTATGACAGAGAAATATTTCAAAACTGATGCTGCCTAGCCATAGCAAGAGTTTATTATGGAATATCCTAATAAAACAACCTTTACCTTGATCTCTTGCTGTAAAATAGAACACGGTTATGGCTGATGGTATCCAATAAATAATGGCACAGCGAATGTTCGGATTGCAATGGATTGATAGGAAATACATTGCGATAAACAGCAATACCACTCCCATATCCGATAGGTTTACTTGCCAGAAAGAAGTTGGGTTTGTTATCTTATCTGCTATTTTTTTACCTTTTTCTGATCTGCATACTTTATATAAAAGGATACCTATTATGAAATCTATCATTCTGAATAATGGGTGGGCATAAATGTAGCCGGCTGAATAATCTGCTTGTGCACAGAGCGAGATACTGATATAAACTGCCATATATATACTTATTGTTACTAATAAGTATAACCAGGAATGTCGCATAATCCAAGCGTATAAATACTTAAATATAAGATAGAAGAAGATAAGATCAGAAATAAACCATGTAGCTGCATTGAGATGAGCCATAAAGTCATGTGCCGGATACCAGGTTTGTATCAACAGCGAATGGGATAGAATCTGATACCATGGTAATATACGCCCTAATCGCCAATCCATTAATATGAGAATGGCGAGAATCAGAATATGCAGAGGATAGAGTTTGATGATACGGGAAAGGAAAAAATTTCTGTTTCCCAAAACTTCTTTCTGTAGTTTTTCTCCTTTGCTTAAAGAGAGTACAAAACCACTGATAACAAAGAAAATGGCAACAGGAAACTCGCCCAAGTAATTGATTAAATCTTGGGATATGGGTAGGGTGGAATGCGAAATCACAATCATTAGGATAAGAATGAATCGCAGGGAATTGAGTGTCCTGATCATGATGCCTTTTCTTTGTTATAATGTTATTCTATTCTGTATTGAACAAGAATGAATCTTATTTCTTTTTCAAATACTCTACCAATTTAGCCACGGCTCTTGCTCTGTGGCTGATGCCGTTCTTAATTTCCTCACCCAGCTCAGCAAAACTCTGGTCATATCCTTCCGGAACGAAGATTGGGTCGTAGCCGAAGCCTTCGGTACCATGCTTCTCGGTGGCGATTTGGCCGTTTACGATACCCTCGAACTGGTGAATTTTCTTGATGCTGGTGCAGCCGCAAGGACATACATCCTGCTTCTCGATGTAGCAGATAATGGTGCGGAAGCGGGCCTGGCGGTTTTCTTTACCATCCAGTTCTCTCAACAGCTTAGCCATGTTAGCCTCACTGTCGTGGTCGGTACCCTCAGCATAGCGGGCACTGTGAACGCCAGGGGCACCATCAAGTGCCTCTACTTCCAAACCGGTATCATCGGCAAAGCAACTTACGTGGTAATGGTCGTAGATATACTGTGCCTTCTGCAAAGCATTCTCCTCCAATGTGTTGCCGGTTTCTGGAATATCCACATCGCATCCTATTTCCTTCAGCGAAACCACCTCGTAGTCGCTGCCCAGGATGTCGCGAATCTCCTGGAGCTTATGCTGGTTATTTGTTGCAAAAACTATCCTTTTCATAAGTTTATAATTTATAGTTAATAGTTTATAGGGCATTCTTGCAATAGTGCTTCTTGCTATACGGCGAAGCCGCTATAAACTTTTAACTTTTAATTGATTTTATATCTTTCTCCTTAATTTTCACCTTCATCTCATCAAATCCCTCGCCATACACACCGATGACGGAACTCTGACTTACAAAGGCATTCGGGTCGATAATCTTGACGATACGGAAGATGGTGACGCTCTCGTTCTTCTTTGCCAGAATACAGAGTACCTTCATCTCGTTGCCTGTGTACCAGCCGTGGCCATCGAGAATGGTTACGCCATGGTCCATCTGCATACCGATGGCATTGGCTATCTCCTGATATTTCTTGCTGAATATCATAAACTGCACACTCTCTCGCTTGGCATTCATCACATAGTCGAGCACCAGGTTTTCTATCACCATCGTACAGAGACCGAATACTACCTTTCTAACAGCGTCTATCGCGGTAAACTCTGGTTTTGCATTGAAGACGAAGAATGAACTGCCCACGATGAGGAGATCCACGAAGATAAGCACACGGCCCAGCGAGATGTTGTGATATTTGTTGACGATGGCAGCAATGATATCCGTTCCACCCGTACTTCCATTATGCAGGAAGACGATGGCGAGTGATAATCCGGTAAACAGACAGCCGATGATGAGCGACATGAAGTCCTGTCCCTCTCCCAATATCTGCACCATCTTGCCATCCTCGCCTATCATCCAGTCTTGCGCCAGAGCCAGAAATAGGGAGAGCATGATGATGGCATAGATGGTCTTCACCATGAATTTGAATCCCAAAATCTTCAGCGCGGCAAGCAGCAGGGCGGCATTGATGAGAAAATAAGACAAATAGATAGGTATCCCCGTGCCGTAGTAAATCACGGCTGCGATACCCGTTACGCCACCCGTTACTATCTGGTATGGAAGCAGAAAAATGGTCCATCCAAATGTGTAAAGCAAGAGTCCAAGGGTAATGTAGAAATAATCCTTGCACTCATTCTTAATTGTTTGACTGATTGCTATTTGCATAATATTTTCCT
>JAJWAL010000133.1:2816-7265 GCA_021618535.1 Segatella copri
ATAAATTACTTTTTCAACACAACGTTGACGATCTTCTTTGGTACGATGATCACCTTCAACACGTTGAATCCTTCCAAGTACTTCTGGCTCTTCTCGTCTGCCAATACCTGCTTCTGGATTTCCTCGTTAGGGGTATCCACAGGGAAAGTCATCTGGAAACGAGCTTTACCGTTGAAGGAAATGGTGAGCTGCATGTCGTTCTCCTTCAGATACTGCTCATCATACTTTGGCCATGCTGCATCGCAAACGCTGCCCTGCTCGCCAAGTGCTGCCCACAACTCTTCTGCGATGTGTGGAGCGAATGGAGCGATGAGGATAACAAGATCCTTCAGGAGTTCTTTGTTGCGGCACTTCTGCTGACCGAGCTCGTTCACGGCAATCATGAAGGCTGAGATAGATGTGTTGTAAGAGAACTTCTCGATATCCTCGCTTACCTTCTTGATGAGTTTGTGAACGCTCTTCAGGCTCTCTGGCTTCGCTGCCTCGTCGGCTGATGGAAGGAAGTTGTCGGTGCGGTTCTCGTAGAACAGACCCCAGAACTTCTTCAGGAAGCGGTGGCAACCGTCGATACCGTTAGTATCCCAAGGCTTGCTTGCCTCTACAGGACCCAGGAACATTTCGTAGAGACGCAGGGTGTCAGCACCATACTTCTCGACAATCATATCTGGATTCACCACGTTGAACATACTCTTAGACATCTTCTCGATAGCCCATCCGCAGATGTACTTGCCATCCTCCAGAATGAACTCAGCGTTCTGATACTCAGGGCGCCAAGCCTTGAATGCCTCGATATCCAGTACATCGTTGCTTACGATGTTTACATCTACGTGGATAGGAGTTACGTCGTAATCCTTCTTCAGGTTCAGGCTTACGAATACAGGAGCCTTATCGTGGTCATCGCTGTTGATGCGGTAAACGAAGTTAGAGCGGCCCTGAATCATGCCCTGGTTCACCAGCTTCTGGAATGGCTCTTCCTTGCAGCTTACGCCGAGGTCGAAGAGGAACTTGTTCCAGAAACGGGAGTAAATCAAGTGACCGGTAGCATGCTCGCAACCACCTACGTAGAGGTCTACATTCTGCCAGTACTCATCAGCCTCCTTGCTTACGAGTGCCTCATCGTTGTGAGGATCCATATAGCGCAGGTAGTAAGCAGATGAACCTGCGAAACCTGGCATGGTGTTGAGCTCCAGTGGGAATACAGTCTTGTTATCTACGAGACTCTTGTCAACCACCTCTTTCTTCTCAGTATCCCAAGCCCACTTCTTGGCTCTGCCCAATGGTGGCTCGCCAGTTTCTGTTGGCTTATAGGTCTCAATCTCAGGCAATTCGAGTGGCAGGCACTCCTCTGGAACCATCTGTGGCATTCCGTCCTTGTAATATACAGGGAATGGCTCACCCCAGTAGCGCTGGCGGGAGAAGATGGCGTCGCGGAGACGATAGTTTACCTTTACTCGGCCGATGCCCTTCTCGGTAACAAACTTCTTGGTAGCTGCGATAGCCTCCTTCACGGTGAGTCCGTTCAGAGAGAAGCCATCCATGCTGCTCTTGCCTGCTACAGGTGAGTTGGTTACGATACCTTCCTTGGCATCGAAGCTCTCTTCTGAAACATCAGCACCCTCGATAAGAGGAATGATAGGCAGGTTGAAGTGCTTGGCGAAGGCGTAGTCACGGCTATCGTGAGCAGGCACAGCCATGATGGCACCTGTACCATATCCTGCCAATACATATTCTGAAATCCATACTGGGATTGCCTCGCCAGTGAATGGATTGATGGCGTAGCTTCCTGAGAATACACCGGTTACACTGTGGTTAGCCATACGGTCCAACTCGGTACGCTTCTTCACGTAGTCGAGATATTTCTCCACCTCTTCCTTCTGCTCGGCAGTAGTTACCTGCTGAACATACTCGCTCTCTGGAGCCAGCACCATGAAGGTAACACCAAACATGGTATCGGCACGGGTGGTGAAGATGGTGAACTTCACGTCGCTGTCCTTTACAGAGAATACTACCTCTGTACCCTCAGAACGGCCAATCCAGTTTTTCTGGGTTTCCTTGATACTGTCGCTCCACTGGATGGTCTCCAATCCGTCGAGCAGACGCTGAGAGTAAGCAGATGTTCTCAGGCACCACTGCTGCATCTTCTTCTGGATGACTGGATAACCGCCACGCTCACTTACGCCGTTTACCACCTCGTCGTTGGCAAGTACTGTACCCAGACCTGGGCACCAGTTAACCATTGTTTCACCGAGGTAAGCGATGCGGTAGTTCATCAGGATCTGCTGTTTCTTCACGTCGTCGTAGCTGTTCCACTCCTCGGCTGTGAAGTCAATCTGCTCGTTCTGAGCCACGTTCAAGTCAGCAGAACCCTTCTCCTCGAAGCGCTTGATGAGCTTTTCGATAGGCTGAGCCTTCTGGCAGCTGTTGCAGAAGAATGAGTTGAACATCTTCTGGAAAGCCCACTGAGTCCAATGGTAATACTTAGGGTCGCAGGTACGAACCTCGCGGTCCCAGTCGAAAGAGAAGCCGATTTTGTCGAGCTGCTCACGATAGCGGTTGATGTTGGCTACGGTAGTAACCTCTGGGTGCTGACCTGTCTGGATAGCATACTGCTCAGCAGGCAATCCGTAAGCATCGTAACCCATAGGGTTCAGTACGTTAAATCCGTTCAAACGCTTGTAGCGTGCATAGATATCGCTAGCGATATAACCAAGTGGGTGACCTACGTGCAAACCTGCTCCTGATGGATAAGGGAACATGTTGAGCACATAGAATTTCTTCTTGTTTTCATCCTCAGTCACCTTGTAGGTCTTGTTCTCGACCCATTTCTGGTGCCATTTCTTCTCGATTTCTCTGAAGTTGTATTCCATTGTTTTATCTAATAATTATGTTTCTTTTCTTAAATATAATAAGGTGTAACCCTATTCAAGGTGCAAAATTACATTTATTTTGGCACATAACAAAATAAAATGCAAGTTTTTTATGAATTTAATGTCTTAGCATGCACACACTTCATATTCTTTTCCAGCTGGGCGGTAGAGCTGGCTCCTACCAATACGCTGGTTACACCTTTCTGCTGCAATATCCAGGCAAGTGCCATTTCGGCGAGTGTTTCGTCTCTTTCTCCTGCTTCTGCGTTCCATTTCTTGAGCTGTTCCTGCAGTTCTGGAGTTAGAGCAGAGTGTTTCAGAAAATGCTCTTTTGCCATACGGCTGTCTGCCGGTATTCCGTTGAGATATCGGTCGGTGAGAAGTCCCTGTGCCAGAGGTGAGAACGAGATGAAACCGATGCCGTTTTCTGCGCAATAATCTAAGGTTCCATTCTCTTGTGGCGCATGGTCGAGCATGTTGAGTCTGTCTTGGAAAATGAGCAGCGGACAGTCGCGCTCCTTCAGATATTGGTCAGCAAACTTCAGGGCTTCCAGTGGCCAGCGGCTGATGCCGAGATAAAGAGCCTTGCCTTGCTTCACGATGTCTACCATGGCTTGAAGGGTTTCTTCGAGCGGTGTGTTCGGATCGTAGCGGTGGCTGTAGAAGAGGTCTACATACTCGAGATTCATTCTCTTGAGACTCTGATTCAGACTGGCCATCAGATACTTACGGGAACCCCAGTTGCCGTAAGGACCTTCCCACATATCATAACCTGCTTTGGTTGAGATAAAGAGTTCATCGCGATAGGGTTTGAAATCATCTTTCATCAGTCTGCCCATCGTTTCCTCTGCACTTCCGTATGGAGGTCCATAGTTGTTAGCCAGGTCGAAGTGGGTGATACCATGGTCGAAGGCATAGTGAGTGATGGCACGACTTCTTTCGTAAGGATCTACCTCTCCGAAGTTGTGCCAGAATCCCAAACTTATTTCAGGCAGCAAGATACCACTCTTGCCGCATCTCTTGTAGAGCGCTTCTGCATCGCTATAGCGATTGGCGTCAGCATGATAAATACCTTTAATGTCCATTATTCCTTATATTTTTTATTACGGCGAAGAGCCAGAACCTCTTCACTCTTCACCTTTCCTTTGTAAATGCCTATAAACAAGGCATTTGGCGTGGTGAAGAGTTTTTGTTCACTCTTCACCCACTCTTCACCACTCTTCACCGGTATGTGGTTAGGAGCCTGCCGGCTCTTCCTTTTCTACATCGCAAAGGTAATAAAAATATTCAATATAATCGTTGTATTGAATAAAAATTATATTTTTTTCGATATGGAAGAGTAAGTGGGGATGTAGTAAAGGTCGATTGGTTATGGAAAAAACATTCTGTTATATGTTTGATATACTTTATCAAAATACACTTTTAAGGACGACTTTTTGTGACTTTCTACACTTTTAAGGACGACTTTTTGTAGTTTTATACATTTTTAAGGACGACTTTTTGTGCTCTTTGAAATAAAAAATGTATCTTTGCATTCAGAAACATCAAATAATCAGATAGTTATGAAGAGAAATGCCATCAA
>JAJWAL010000022.1:0-31905 GCA_021618535.1 Segatella copri
ACTGCGTAGGCTAACGGAGACGTATCTGTAAGCTTATCGAGACGTCTGCATCAGCCAACAGAGACGTCTGAACTCGCTGACTGAACTACTTGAGTTTCTTGACTGAACTACTTGAGTTTCTTGACTGAACCACTTGAGTTAGCTGACTTAACCACTTGGGTATTCTTCTTCATGTGCTTGAATGTAACCATAAAACTTTTCAACCATACAGGTCGAAATTGTTTCAGCGGGCGAGAGCCCCCTCAAACTTTTACTTTTATTTATGAATCGTCAGCCCGACGCAGTGAAGCGGAGTGCTGTTTTTATAGCATTATTCTGGCAATATCAAGGCTTCGCTGGTTCATACCTTTTTCCATACCTTCCGCAAGACCTTCTTGCTTACCTTTCGCCATACCTAATTCCAGTCCCTCCTTCATACCCTTTTCCATACCTTCAGCTATACCTTCACGCTTAGCTGTGTCTACGGAATTCTTGATGTCGCGATATGCCATCTTGCTGGTCTCGTACTCCCTCATTTCCTGAGGAGTAAATTTGGCTATCTCGGCTTCCTCGAAGAGGCGGTCGAAGCCGAAATCGGTCAGCAAGCTGATGTATCTTTCTTCTACCTGTTTCATACGCTTTATGTTTTTATTTGTACTGCAAAGATAATGCTAACGAGCGCAGAATATCAAGCTTGCTTGAATATTTTGCCGAGTGCAGTTTATCATCTGCTAAGATACGCTGAATATTTGTAACTTCCAAATTTTTAGGCTGTTTTTTGCTTTGAAGATTATACAGTACTACATGCGAACGGTCGGTTTAAAAGAAAAAATAACGAATATCTGTTAATAAAAGTTTAAGCGTGTCCTGTCTTGGAAAAATTATAGTATATTTGTAACCGAAAAGACGGGTCGGCGTGACTCGTAGTGATCCATGAGATGACAGAATAAAACAGAAACTCAAAATTAGTAATTATTTAACGAGAAAAACAAGATGAAAAGAACCATTTTAACAGCAGTGTCGCTGCTAATCTTATTCGTATTGCCACCTCATCTTTCTGCCGGGCCACAATCCTGGCAACAGGCGCAGAAAATAGCGGAAAGAATTGGCTGCTGGGCAAAGAATTCGGTGGCGCCTATGACGCCGGGCAACGTATTCCTGAAAATGGGGGATAAGGAAACGGTGGTGCCGCTAAAACTGACCAACTGGGGTGATACCGAGGTGACCAGCATCAGCTATACCTTTTATTATACAGATAAGCAGGTGAGCGAGGGACCTTTCGTGTTGAACTTCGACCAGCCGCTCAAGGATGGAGAAACGCGAGAGGTAAAAATTCCTATCAAACCGGGCCAGAAACTGGGAAAGGAAGAGTTGCTCTTCAATATCACACAGGTGAACGGACAGTATAACGAGGCTTCGGCGGGATATGCCTATCTTACCTGCTGCACGGTCAACAAGATGCCGCACAAGCGGGTACTGGTAGAAGATTATGCGGGAATGTGGTGCTGGCACTGTCCTATCGGACTGGTGGCTACCGATGCCATAGCGCGTATGTATCCCGACGACGTAGTGGCTGTTTCTGTTCATAAAACTGATGATATCAGCAAGGTAGTATCCCGTTGGGTATATGAAGGCTTGATAGACCGCTATGCCGTAACGGTTCCTGCCGTATGGGTGGCACGTGATAACAAGGCTGCCGGTTTTGACATTACCGATGCTTTCAAGATAGAAAAGAGCAAGGTTACCTACATGAACATGGAGGTGGACGCAGAATGGGATGAGAACGGTAATAACATACGTGTGAAAACCCAGGTAGAACCATGCATGTTGCCTGATGAGGGCGAAACGTTTGCCATAGGCTATGTGATGACTGCCAGCGGACTGAGCGACGACAAATGGCGACAGGAGTCGAATTATGCCGAGTATTCCAGCGACAGTTATAAGGATGCACCCGAAGAGATGAAGTTCTATGCTGATGCTGCCAACTATGTAGAGGGGTGGTCGCAGGTAAAGGGCATGGTGTATAACCATGTAGCGATAGAATCGCAGGGTATGGACAACGGACTGGAGGACTCGAAGATGACCGACTTCCGGGCAGACGAGGTGAAGACGCACTCCACCACTTTTGAGGGTGTAAACAAATACAGCGTGATCCGCGACCGCAGCAAGATAGAGATAGCAGCGGTGCTCTTCAACAACAAGACCGGGAAGATAGAAAATGCTGCCCGCTGCAGTGTGCGCAATCATGGCACTACAGGCATCCGTCCTAACCTTGTTCAGGAGCAGAAAAAACCTGAGGGCATCTACGACATGCAGGGACGCAAGGTGAACGGCAAGCCGAAGCCGGGCATCTATATCGTGAACGGCAAGAAAACGGTAATCAGATAATTCTTTTTGACCTGAGATATGATGGATAAGAAATTTTACGCCATAGCCGTATCGGCGATATGTGCTATGAATGTCTATGCCGGACCGGTAGACGTGAACAAGGCGCAGACAATGGCAAGAAAGTTTATCGGAAATCCTGTGAGTGTGGGTCCGTCGGTGGTGAAAAGCCGCGGAACCCGTACTTCAGAACCATCGCTCCACCTCTTCAACAACCAGGATGGTGAAGGCTTCGTCATTGTGGCGGGTGATGACCGGGTAGGCGGGGTACTGGGATATAGCGACAGGGGAAGACTGGATGCTGAAAACATGTCGGCTCCGATGAAAAGACTCCTGGAGCGATATGCACGGGTGGTGGAGCTGGTGAAGGTAGACAGCATCAGCGTGACGCCGGTTTATGCCAAACCGCCGAAGGCATCGGTAAAACCGCTCGTCAGTGCGGAGTGGAGCCAGGATTATCCTTATAACTACTATACCCCGCGCAGCAGCACCAGCGGCAAGCCTACCTATACGGGCTGTACCATCACGGCGATGGCACAGGTGCTCTATGCCCACCGCTGGCCTAAGATGAGACCCGAGGGGGTAAACCGGGGTAAGGGTGCCATGGCATACGATTATTATGACTGGGACAACATGCTCGATTCCTACAGCGGAGGAGGGTACACTGAGGCACAGGGGCAGGCAGTGGGCGTGCTGATGCGCGACTTGGGAAAACTGGCTCATGCTACCTATGGTGTGAACGGAACCCTCTGCGATGAGGCAAAGTTATGGAATACCCTCGAGCACGATTACAACTGCAATGTGCGCCAGCTGGAGAAGGACAGACTGCCGGGCGGCGAGTTTCTGCAGGCTATCTACCAGGAACTGTCTCTCGGCTGTCCGGTCTTCATGACGGGCGGCGACCATGCCTTTTTATATGATGGCTACGATGAGAACGGACTGGTGCATGTAAACTGGGGATGGGCTGGTCTGGACAATGGCTATTTCGACATCAATACGGCAGCGACGGCGGGCGGAGGTTACGGCAGCGACGGCTGTTACTACGAAAACCAGATAGCGCTCTTCGTGCATCCGAACGACGGAATGATAGAACCGCTGCAGCCTAAACCGGTGGTGCTGTCGGTGAACAATGACCAGGGACTGCAGTTTCAGGCGAGTGAAGGAATGACGGTGAAGTCGGTTATTCCGGCGCAGATCAAAGGTGTGGGAGCCCGCAATCTGGCTCAGGATGCCGGAGGCGCCTATACCGGACAGATAGGCATCGGACTCTTTACGCAGGACGGAAAGTGTATGCATGTCTTCGGGCAGTCGGGTGTCTTGACTTGGGCTACCTATTATACCAGCTACAATTTCGAATATGACTGGTGGAAGATGGACCTGAATGAGATAGACGCTCTGGCAGACGGCACCTATACTCTGCGACCTTTGGGCCGCCGACTCCTGGATGCTGACAAGGGCGTTTGGGAAGACTGGAGGCAGATGGTGAATGGCAATTCCGTGCCGATGATTGTAAACCGTGGCGAGGTTACGCTGGTACAGGCAGACAACAAGCCTCACCTGTTGCTTGCGGGAAAACCAGAGGTGCTGGAGCCAGCCTATCAGTACAGCAGCCAGTTGGCAGGCATTCTGCTGAATGTATCTAACCTGAGCCGCTATCAGGCTCGCGGCGAGTTACAGGTGGAACTGGAGGGCACGGGAAATCTGGCGGGTGAAACCTATCAGGTACCGAATGCCTATCTCATCCACATGGTGGCGCAGCGCATGGATACTACCCAGTGGCTCGTGAGGTTCATGACATCCTATTCGGGCCCTACCGGCTCTCATGAGCTCAAGGCAGGCAAGTATCGCATGAAGCTCCGCTTTAACCACAATATCGAGACGAAGAATCCTGGCGTCTACGAGATTGCGGTGCCGGAAGATTTCCTGCTCGAGGTATATCCTAACAACTACGAAGGCAGGGTGACCGTTACATCGGTGAAACTCCTGGATGAAGCGGGCAGTTATGTGCCTTCCCATTACTTCGACCTGGATCAGAAGCCGCAGCTGGTGCTGGGTATGTCGGGCTATATGAAGTATCTGACGCAGGGCAGTCTGCAGACCCGCATGCGCTACCGTCTGGTCAATGTGGCTACGGGCGAGACTGCGTATACGAGCAGCATCAGCAGAGTGAGCATTCCGCGCAACAATGATACGGATCTTACGGGTTCTACCCGCCATACCGTGAATCTTTCTGAGTTGGCAGAGGGCACCTACGAGATACATGTAGATATAGAGCGTGACGGCATGTGGCTGGACCGCTGGAATGCCAATACGTTGCGCCGCCGCATTACGCTCTACCGCAAGGCGCCTACTACAGGCATCACGAAGCCGGCTCTATCGCAGGGCACGGGCAGTGCAGCCGCCTCTTCATCTTCTGATGCAGTATACGGGTTGGATGGCCGCAAACTTACCAAAGTTACCCAGCCGGGCATCTATATCCGGAATGGAAAGAAGGTGGTAATGCGCAAATAATAATTGACAGAATAAACAGGTAATTGATTCAATAATTTTTAAAATTAGACAACATGAAAAGAAAGTTTTTGACGGCATTTTTGTCGATGGTATTGGCTATGATATCAGTATCTTGCCATAGCAGTGAGGAAAGAATAATCAGTTTTGATGATTTGCCGATGCATGCACAGCAGTTTGTAAAGAAGCATTTTGCCGAGGTTGCCGTGAGCCATGCGGAGAAGGAAAAGGACAACGGCCGGTGGGAGTATGATGTATTGCTCAGCGACGGAACCCAGCTGGAGTTTGATGCGAAAGGCGAGTGGACTTCGGTTGACTGCAAGTTCTCTGTGATGCCTGATGGTATCATTCCAGCCAACATTGCAGCAGATATAGCGAAGCGATATCCTAATCAGAAGCCTTACAAGATAGAGAAAGAGTTAGGAGGATATGAAATCGATATCCCTGGTTATGAACTCTATTACAATAAAGCCGGTGTCTTTATCCGTTTTGAACAAGACTATCATTAATAATAGAAATCCCCCATCCAGCCAGCGAAGGCAGGATGGGGGAATTTATTTTGAAAATAAGACAACGCTACGGTTATTTCTGTCTTGGCTTGATTTCGTATGCCGGATTGTTACGGATATCCCAGCGGTCTAACTTTGCACCATTGGTGAGTATCAGTTTCTCCTTCTGGTAGGCTATGATGGTCTGCGAAGGAAGGAGGACGCGGTCATCGGCGGTGAAACAGCGCAACAGATTGGCAAAGTTTCTTGCCTGGAAATCGGCGAGACTGTATTCTGCCAAC
Source organism: Segatella copri (assembly GCA_021618535.1). Taxonomy (GTDB): domain Bacteria; phylum Bacteroidota; class Bacteroidia; order Bacteroidales; family Bacteroidaceae; genus Prevotella; species Prevotella copri_O. Next base: position 5,663 of record JAJWAL010000022.1, read on the forward strand.
TGTATCTTGCCGTCCTTCAACATTGATACGAAGAACTTATCCTTGTCACCGGTCTTTGAAATGGAACGTAGCTTGAACTCCTGAGAACGGGAAACCTTGAGCGGGGCATAATCCTTTTGCTGGATGATGTCTTCTACTTTCCATGAATAGATGGTTCCCGTGCGAGGGATGAAGGCATAGAGCGAATCGCCAATCACCTCCATATCGTAGGATTCTCCCAGCGGCTCATTACTGCTGCCAATGAAATCGCCACCCGTACTGAGCTTGGCAAATACCTTATTGTTGTTTGCTGCCTCCAGGTTCAGCGCCTCGCGGTCGAAGACTCGGATGTTGGTATACTTAGAGTCGCGCACGAAAACAAGACGAGGGGTTGCGCAAACACAGCCCACCTTCGAAATCATGCTGGCTGGCCAGGAACCTGTGCCCAGGCGGCTGAGATATTTGCCCGTTTTCCTGTCGAAGATCTGTACCTCCTGATTTTCGCCGGCAGCCACAAAGAGATGGTCGCCTTCTGCATAAACATCGCGTGCCAGCGTGCGGTCGCCGTTGCTCATACTGCGCTTGAATTCCAACGTTTCGGCATCGAAGACATCGACACACTTGCCTGCAAAATTCGCCACATACAACTCTTCGCCATCGTTAAAGAGGTTGGCTGCATCCAGCGGTCTGCCACCTAAATCTTCGGCTGTGCGGGAAAGATGTCCGTCCAGATAGAAATGATCTGCCACCTTGATGGTATCTACCGGTTGCGGTACCACTCTGTCTTCCGTTATCTCACGTATTTCTGTCTTATCGCAGGAAGCTAAAGCCAGCATCATTCCTGCTCCTATCATGATCATATTTTTTCTCATATCGTTTCCTCCTTTATTTTGCATGATCTTTAATTGGGTTCTCTGTGAAATATTTCACCAGTCTGCTCTTTTTGTAAAAATCCTCTATGGTCTTCTGCAGTTTGGCATCATCCTTGAAGATATCATTGATACCACAGTCGCGATACTTAGCATTCTCATCTTTGTGGAAGCCCAGCAGATTGCGGTCGGTATAAGGGAGATCGCCCTTATGGCTCAGCCACATGTGCAGCTGCCAGATAAATTCCGGCCATCCTACGTTGACGCCTTCCGGTGTTTTGGCTGGATACGTCATATTGCTGTCGTGACTATAGTCCATGCAGTGCATGTGCTCGTGGGAGATAGCTTCCCATCCGCTGAACGAACCATAATGGCCATAGAAGTTCCAGTCGGTAACGGTCCAGATGTAGCCGCCGCCCAATCCACCGTATGCCGGACTAGACTGTCCGAGCACGAAGTTTTTCTGTGCCTTGAATCTTTCCATTTCGCTCTGGTATTTCTCGGCAGTGAACGTTACTTTATTGTTGTCGTAGAGATCGCCGCCCATCACCTTCTTGAAGTTTGCCATCACATACTTATATTCCGGAGTGGTCATCATATAGGTATAGTTGGTGACAATCACCACCCATTCGCGGGCGTAGATAGGTTTCATTTCACGGAACTTGTGCGATTCTCCAACCTCTGGAGTCCACCCGTAGTTGGAGAAACTGCAGGTCCATCTGGCGTCAATCTTCTGGAGCATCTTGAAGTGCTCATCATCGCTCACGAGACGTGTCTTCATCCTGTTAAGGTCGAGATACGGGCAGGTGAAACTCACGAAGTTTCCGTTTTTCTTTTTCCAGATATTCCGTCTGCCAACGAATGATGGCTTGAAGGAGAAGCGGGAGAAGGCGGGAATGGATTTAATGAACGCCACCGGAATGTATTCATCCACTTCCGGGATATACATCTCGAGTGTTACGTTGGAGACTGGTTTTGCCGACCAACTGGTGATGACGAGCGATTCATCCTCAGTAGATTTCTTAACATTGATGAGGTTGTCAGTCTGGAAGGTGTAATCCGGTTTGTCTACGATTTCAGTTGATGGGTCAGATAGATTCAGGATGTGTTTAGCCCGTTCTGCCGGCAACTTTTCGAAAACCACCGTATCCTTTTTGAAATCTTCCTGGAACGGTTTTTCAATGTCGTTGTACACGATCTGGTCTTCATAATCGGTGGAGCAGGATGCCATCAGGGTCATCGCTGCCACGAGTGTGGTTCCAGCAGCCAGTGCCGGAATCTTTCGATGTTTTTTCTGCTTCATCATTTTGAGTTTTTTCTGTTAAAATACTTACTATGAAAAATAAGATGCAAAGATAAGAATAAATATTGGTTTGTCCAAATAATCATGCTGTTATATTTTGGAAAAATTTCTTTTTTTTCAAAGAAAAGTTGTATATTTGCAGAAAACTTTCTGGATGATGGCAAAGTGTAGCTAATCTGATATTTCCAGAAGGTGGCGTAATTAACTCAATATCAAATAAAAAGACCTGAAGAAATGAAAAAGAAAGAAGAAAGGAAAAAATGGAAGGGACTGAAAAACGGGTTCCTGTTGGTGGGATTCATAGCCCTGCTGATAGCCAGTTCGCAAACTGTTCGTGCCGAGGAAATCAATTGGCAGAAGGCGGCGGAGATAGCTAAGAGATATGTTACTCTGCCGCAAGATACCGGTATAAAAGCAAAGGAGAAGGGCAGGAAAAACAAGACCGGTTCACCTTATTATATATATAATGATGCGCGGGGACAGGGATTCGTTATCGTATCAGGTGATGACCAGATGGGGGAAGTGCTGGGATACAGCAAAGAAGGTAGCCTCGATACGCTCAATGCCAATCCCTGCGTAAAACTGCTGCTTTCGGGATACCGACAGACTTTCGAGGTGCTGAAAGAAGGAAAGGTGAAGGTGCAAAGCAATAACCGCACCGGACTTTATTCTAAAACCGTAGCGCCGATGCTGAAAAGCAAATGGGGACAGTCGTATCCGTTTAATGCTAAAACGGGATATGATTACAGCGGCTGTGTGGCTACGGCTGTGGCTCAGATGATGTATTATCATCAGTGGCCGGCTCAGGGACAGGGAAAAAACGAATATGTGGTAACCTACTACCAGACCAAGAAAAGTGCGGATTTCAGTCAGTCGCACTACGACTGGGCCAACATGTTGCCCGACTACCGCTATCCGGTTCAGGCTACTCCTGCAGAGATTGATGCCGTAGCCTTACTGATGAGCGATGTGGGTGTGGCTTCTTTCATGCAATATACGCCCAGCGCAAGTGGAACCCAGGGAGTCTTCGCCTATCAGGCGCTGCAGAAGCATTTCGATTATTCGGCAGCCTATGTGACGAAAGCTGTAGAAGGACCGGGGAGGTTTGCAGAAATCCTGAGACAGGAACTGCTTAACGGATGTCCGGTTTATCTGGAAGGCAGACCAGCCGGTTCGGCTTCCGGTCATGCCTGGGTAACTGATGGTTTCGATGAAAACGGCCTCTTCCACATGAACTTCGGTTGGGAGGGACAGGGCGATGCCTATTATTCGCTCACCAATCTCAATGTTTCGCAGACCGGAAGTGAGTTTCAGGGCAAACCGCTTGCCTTTAACCGTGCCATTACTGCCATCTTAGCTCATCCCAACAACGGGAAATATCCCGAAATAGAGCGCGGACTGCTGGAAACTTCGCCGCAGCTGATGTTCAACGAGGGTGGTTCTCTCAGCCTGAAAGAGGCGTCGGGAAAGTTATTCGACCCTTCACAGCCGGTAACTGTCGAGATGAATTCCTTCGTCAACAGAGGCAAGCCTTTCAGGGGTGACATCGGTGTTGCCGTTTATGATGAAGCAGGGAATCTCAAGCAGGTGGTTTATTCTGATAATCATCAGCAGGGAGGCTTTACGGAAAGACTTTATGGCGGAGAGCAGAAGGGATGGATGGGAACTGATAATCTTATCAATCAGGCTCAGAAAATCAGTCTCAGTCTTGCCGGTCTTGAAAACGGCTATTACCGTATCATCGCTATATGTGCAGCCCGGAAGGATGATGGTTCATGGGATGATTTCCTGCCGATGAAGAAGGCACCTGTTATCGGGGTGGAACTGAAAGACGGTGCCGGCCGCATCTCTGAAATCTGTTCGGAAGATGCCCGCTTCCAACTGATGGGGCAGCCAAGACTTGACGGCAAAGCTGAACAGGGCAGCAAGGTACGAGCCTTCTTCACTATCAAGAACCTCAATGGTGTGCCGCGCGACTGTTACCTGAGAGTGAAACTGCTGGATGAGAACCAGAAGGTTGTGCTGAGTACACGTGTGGACCAGCTGACCGAAATAGATGGTTTCAGCGAGGCCGAAATCCCGATTCTCCTTTCGGTTCCTGCCCAGCTTGCTCCGGGATATTATCAGGTGAAACTGGAGATTACTTCGGATGAAGCCGAAACCCAGGATTGTCCGGTCAACGGTATCCACGATCAGGATGCAGCTTATATAGAGGTGGTAAAGGGAGAGGAGAAACCGCTGATGGCAAAAGCTGAAGTCTTTCTGGCTGATGATTCAAACGAGAAGATAGAAACCGGAAGCGTCGATGTATCGAAGGTATCTCTCTTCAAGATGGGTGTTTCGCTGCGTACGACAGAAGACCGCAGTTACGAGGGGCATGTTTCCCTCATCTCTGAAGATGTAGATACAAAGGAAGAAATAGAGGTAAATGGACTCAGCGATGATGCAACCGTCTCATCAGCTTCCGACGTGCCGCTTTACAGTTACTGGCTGCGCAAGAATAATCTGCCTTGGACCGACGGTCATACCTATCTGTTCAGGGTGATGGGCGAGATAGGAGGAAAGAAAGTGGAACTGAAGAATCCGCAGGAACCTTCTTATTTTCTCAAGCGAAAGGGCGATATCCTTATTCTCTATCAGGATATAGCTACAGGAATAGAAAATGCTACCATCTCTGATACTGAAACCGAGATCTGTCGCGAGGGACATCAACTCTTGGTTTCGGGCAAGGACGTGAGAAAGATTAAACTGTATAATACGGGAGGAAACCTGCTCAGACAGGCGTCTGGTACGGATGGAAAAACAGTCAGTCTCTCTTTACAGGGTATCAGACAAGGCGTTTATCTGTTGCGGGTAGAAACCGGTATGCAAAGCAAGACATATAAACTGCTGCTTTAAACGGATGTTCCTGTTTCGGAAACAGAACAGGTTATCCGATGTAAGTATAAAAAGAAAGCTCAGGGCTATCTGCCCTGAGCTTTTTTCATTATCATGATTTCTGTATCATTTACTTCTGGCATTCCTTGCAAGGAGTCCAAGGCTTCAACTGCTTGAAGAAGTCGTTGCCCTTATCATCTACGAGGATGAATGCAGGGAAGTCCTCTACGGTAATCTTCCAGATAGCCTCCATACCGAGCTCTGGGTACTCTACGCACTCGATGCTCTTGATAGAACTCTTAGAGAGAACGGCAGCTACACCACCGATAGTACCGAGGTAGAAACCACCATGCTTCTTGCAAGCCTCTGTAACAACATCGCCACGGTTACCCTTGGCAATCATTACAAGGCTAGCGCCATGATCCTGGAACTCATCTACGTATGGATCCATACGGTTGGCTGTGGTAGGTCCCATAGAGCCACATGGATAACCCTCTGGAGTCTTGGCTGGTCCTGCATAGAGGATAGGGTGGTTCTTGAAGTACTCTGGCATCTCCTCGCCTGCATCCAGACGAGCCTTGAGCTTAGCGTGAGCGATGTCACGTGCCACGATGATGGTACCCTTCAAGTTAACACGGGTGCTTACTGGATACTTGCTCAACTCTGCACGAACTGCGTCGATACCCTTGTCGAGGTCGATCTCGATACCCTTGGTACCCTCACCTGGGTTGCGGAGCTCCTCAGGAATCAACTCTGTTGGGTTCTCATCCATCTTCTCCAACCAGATACCGTCCTTGTTGATCTTAGCCTTGATGTTACGGTCGGCAGAGCAGCTTACACCCATACCGATAGGGCAGCTTGCACCATGACGTGGCAAACGGATCACGCGGATATCGTGAGCCAGATACTTACCGCCAAACTGTGCACCCAAGCCAATCTTGTGAGCCTCTTCGAGGAGCTTGTTCTCCAAGTCGATGTCACGGAAGGCACGACCCGTCTCATCACCTGTTGTAGGCAACTCATCGTAGTACTTGATAGAAGCCAACTTCACGGTGAGGAGGTTCTTCTCAGCTGAAGTACCACCGATAACGAAGGCGATATGGTAAGGAGGACATGCTGCTGTACCCAGACTCTTCATCTTCTCTACGAGGAATGGGAGCAATGTGCCCTCGTTCTGGATAGTAGCCTTGGTCATTGGGTAGAAGTAGGTCTTGTTGGCAGATCCACCACCCTTAGCTACCATCACGAAGCGGTACTCGTCGCCCTCTGTAGCCTCGATATCAATCTGAGCAGGAAGGTTGCAACGGGTGTTCACCTCATCATACATGTTGAGAGGAGCGTTCTGAGAATAACGGAGGTTGTCCTGTGTAAAGGTGTTGTATACACCCAGGCTCAAAGCCTCTTCATCCTCGAAGTCGGTCCATACGCGCTGACCCTTCTCACCGTGGATGATGGCAGTACCTGTATCCTGGCAGAATGGGAGGATGCCCTTCACGGCAGTCTCTGCATTGCGGAGGAACTGGAGTGCTACATACTTGTCGTTCTCAGAAGCCTCTGGGTCGCTGAGAATCTTAGCTACCTGGAGGTTGTGCTCACGACGGAGCTTGAACTCTACGTCGTGGAAACCCTGCTGTGCCAGCAAAGTAAGAGCTTCCTTAGAAACCTTGAGGATAGTCTTACCCTCGAACTCTGCTGTACTTACGCCTTCCTTAGAGATAAGGCGATACTCTGTCTTGTCCTCTCCAATCTGGAACATTGGAGCATACTTAAAATCTGGAGTTTTTGCCATAATGTTTTTTGTTATTTTAAACTGTTGAAATATTCAAGTCTAATTAATTCTCGTATTCTATTTCCTGGTCGAGGCTGTCGACGAAGTTGCGGAAAACCTCTTCCTCCACATCGCCCATGGCAAACTCTTTCTCTGCATCCTTCCGGATTTCTGCTATCCATGAGCGGCGTGCCTTGATATAATCTTCGTGTATGCGGTTGGCATCTTCAAGAGTGATTTCACCGATGCCGTAGTAATCGCAGATCATCTGGTAGGTCCATGCCCACTGGTAGTCGCGATAGTTGGCATTGATTTCTTCAAACCGGTCGAGCAACTGTTCTATATTCTCGATAGTTCCTTCCTTCACATCCCTAACGATGCCTTCTTCTTCAGAAACCGGGAGTAGGAGTCCCGAAAGATCATCCCAATCGCCCACGCCGACATGGCTGGCTGGAGGGGTGATGGCTGGGTCGCGCTTCAGTACACGCTTCAATACGGCACCCATGTAGATGCGGAGGGCGATATCATAATATTTGATGCCCTTGTGGAGCGATGAAGCCGGTATGATATATTCGTGATAGAGATACTGCGAAACATTATCGCCCGTTACCTCGCGCAGGTTTTCAAGAATCTTCTTACCCTTCAGAATCTCGCCAACAGAATAAGGCGAAAGCCAGTCGAAGTTGACGATGCTCTTGCGGTTCTCCATAGCACGGAGATCACGCTTAGGCCATTTCTTGATGTCGCGGTACAGACCTACGGTAGTGATGTTTCTGCCTGGGATGAGGAACATCTTGTCGCCATCGGCAATGAGATAGGCGAAAGGCAGGTTGCGGGTGTTAGGGTGGTGCATCAGCTTGCCGAAGCATACTGAGAAGGAACCCAGAGTGGCTGGCATCAGGAGATAAGCACCGCTGGCTGTCTTGGAACCGCGCTCCAGAATGCCCCAGTGCATAGGTCCCATCTTGTAGGCATGGTTGCTGAAGTTGGTGGCAGAACCGGCATTATAGAAAGAGAACATGCCTCCGATAAGCAGACTGCTCTTATGATGAGAAGCGGTGAAAGGACCGCAGAAGGCTGCACAAGCCTCGCCATTGCTCATATAGGAGTTGGCGAAGAATACGGAGGCTGAAGCGGTAAAGCCGTTAGACAGCTGGCAGGCTTCGCCTACGAAGCAATCCTGTATCTTTACGCTGTTGATGACGCTGGCGCCTTCAGCGATGATGCTGTTTTCTGTAATAACGCCTGTGCCGATATATACGTTGCCATGAACAGAACCCAATAGCGTACAGTCGCTCAGACGGGAAGCACCGTTCACTTCGCAGTAATCATTGATTACGCAGTTGGTAATCTCCTTGGTATTGATGATCTTCACATTATTGCCAATCTGACCCCGATCCGGCATCTTGTTGTCGATGTCGGTCTTGATGAGTTGGCGGATTTTCTCCTTCATTTCCTTGTCAGGGAAATGTTTCACCATGAAGGCTGCCAGCTGGCTGTTCAGATCGCTGAAGAGGATTACGTTGCCTTCTCCCACCTCGTTGAGTACGCTCACAAGATTTCCTTCGCCGTAAGTAGCTCCCTCGGTGGTTTCCATGGTTGAGATGTTTGAGATGTAGCAATCATCGCCAATGGTATAGTTGTTGATGAAATTGCCTACGTTTTCTATCAGACAGTCGTCGCCTATGGTTACATTGCGCAAGGTGGCATTGTTGATGCCCGAATGCTTTACGAAGCCCTGGCTCACCTCCACGTTCTTGTTGAAGGATCCGATGTTTATTTCGCCATAGAGCATCACGCGGTGCATGAAGTTGGGCTTGAAATCTTCTGATACATTGACTGAGGTCCAGTCTTCGGCCCAGCAGTCGTTATGTTTAAGCACCTCGATTTCCTCGGTGGTTAAAGGTCTGTAATCATTCATAACTTACTTGTTATTGATATTTATGTTCTTACTCATAATCCTGGTACAGGAAGTCGTTGTATGGATACTTCTGTACGTGCAACTCTCTTACTTTCTTGTAGAGTATCTCGCGGAATTCGTCGATGTTCTCCTTGTTCTTTGCCGAGATGAAGAGGCAGTCCTCATTGAGTTTTGCCATCCAGGTCTTCTTCAGGTCTTCCAGCGGGATGTTCTCTTTCTCCATCGGTGTGAGGTCGTCTTCCTCTTTTTCTACCCATGAGTAGTTGTCTATCTTGTTGAAGATAATCATCGATGGCTTATCGGCGCAATCCAGTTCCTTGAGCGTATTCTCTACTACCTGGATCTGCTCTTCGAAGTCGGGATGTGAGATGTCTACTACGTGCAGAAGGAGGTCGGCCTCGCGTGTCTCGTCAAGGGTACTCTTGAATGAGTCGACCAGGTCGGTTGGCAATTTGCGGATGAATCCTACGGTATCGGCAAGGAGGAACGGCAGGTTGTCTACCACCACCTTGCGTACGGTGGTGTCGAGGGTGGCAAAGAGTTTGTTCTCTGCAAACACCTCGCTCTTGCTGAGCAGATTCATGATGGTAGATTTACCTACGTTGGTATAGCCCACCAGTGCCACGCGCACCATTCTGCCTCTGTTTTTTCGCTGTGTAGTCTTCTGCTTGTCGATTTCTGCCAGTCGTTCTTTGAGGAGACTCATTCTGCCGAGGATGATACGGCGGTCCATCTCGAGCTGGGTCTCACCCGGTCCACGCAGACCAACAGATCCCTTACCGCCACCAGATCCTGAACCACCGCCCTGTCGTTCCAGGTGAGTCCAGAGTCTTTGCAGACGAGGGAGCATATAGCGGTATTGCGCCAACTCTACCTGGGTTTTAGCCGCAGCGGTTTGCGCACGCATGGCGAAGATATCGAGGATGAGTGAGGTGCGGTCCAGAATCTTCACCTGCAGTTCCTGTTCGATGTTACGGATCTGTTTGGCAGAAAGCTCATCATCAAAGATGACCATACCTACTTCTCTATCTTCCTCTTCTTCGTTTTTGATATATTCTTTGATTTCTTCGAGTTTACCCTTACCCACATAGGTGGTCTGGTTAGGAGAAACCACCTTCTGCGTGAATCGCTTTACGGTGACAGCCCCCGCAGTATCGGCAAGAAATTCCAACTCGTCGAGATATTCTTTTGTCTTGGCTTCGTCCTGCGTCTTGGTAATCAGACCCACGAGTACAGCGGTTTCCGCCTTGACTTCTGATATTACAAATTCTTTCATCTAATTTCTTTATATATATAATAATGTGAAAAGATAGTGCAAAGGTAGTGTAAAATACAGAGAAAACAAAATATAGCATCAATATTTTAACTTTTTTATTAATGTAGCAGAAAATAGTCAAAAGACACAAAATGCACAGCTGTATTTTAGCCACAACAGCTCACAAATGGTCTTTTTGGTGCGCAAAAATTGTAAACGTTTACGTGGTTTTTTGCATAAAAAATCGAGATTTATTTGATTTATATCAATATTTGTCTTAATTTTGCACCCAGAAAAAGAATTGATTTTCAAAAACGAACAAATCATAACTACATAAAAAACACAAACTGCTGAAACATTCAAAAACTTCAAAGGCCTCGACGTGATGTCGGGGCTTCTTGGTTTCTTCTCATTCAGAAACGATTTTTGTTGTACGCTACAGTAACAGAAGCAGGAACGTCGGCTATACTGCTGTTGCGTCATAGACAGATAATAATTTCAACCTAACAATAAAATAAAAATGAAGCAAAAACTTTTGTGTTGCTGGTATTTTGTTGCTCGGCGCGGTTTGTGCGCAAGCCAACAATTATGAAGTAACATCACCTGATGGCAGATTGGCTGTCAAGGTGGAGTGTGTTGATGAAAACAGTGTATAATAAATAAAAAAGGGTGGCAGATTTCTGAATCTGTCACCCTCTTTATTTTATGTTTCAATCCGTTTTTTCCGCGGATTGGTTATCTGCTGGAATTATTGGTTTTTGAAGACCAATCCATCTGCATCTGTATGATCGATGGTAATTGGCTTCTCTCTGCTAACCTCTTCTGCAAGAATCTTCTTACTCAAGTCGTTTAATACATAATCCTGGATAGCGCGCTTTACAGGACGGGCACCAAACTCAGGATCGTATCCTACCTTTGCCAGATACTGGATAGCTGCAGGAGTCCAGCGAAGTTCAAAGCCCTGAGGCTCCAACATCTTCTTTACTCGCTTCATCTGAAGTTCTACAACCTCGGCAATCTGCTCCTGGGTCAGCGGCTTGAAGGTAATGATATCATCAATACGGTTCAGAAACTCAGGACGGAAGGTCTTGCGCAACATCTCACGGCTTGCGTTGGAAGTCATGATGATGATGGTGTTCTTGAAGTTGACTACACGACCCTTGTTGTCAGTCAGACGACCATCGTCCAATACCTGCAACAGGGTATTGAATACATCAGGATGCGCCTTCTCAATCTCATCGAAGAGAACCACACTGTATGGTTTGCGGCGTACAGCCTCGGTCAACTGACCACCTTCATCGTAGCCTACATACCCTGGAGGCGCACCGATCAGACGGGTTACGCTAAACTTCTCCTGATATTCACTCATATCAATTCGGGTCATCATCGACTCGTCATTGAACAGATACTCAGCCAGAGCCTTGGCAAGTTCCGTCTTACCTACACCGGTAGTACCGAGGAAGATGAAGCTGGCGATAGGACGCTTAGGATCCTGCAAACCGGCACGGCTGCGGCGAACGGCATCACTTACAGCGGTGATAGCCTCGTCCTGTCCGATGACTCTCTTGTGGAGTTCTTCCTCCAGATGGAGCAGTTTCTCACGCTCGCTCTGCATCATACGGCTTACTGGTATTCCGGTCCAGCGGCTTACAACCTCAGCGATATCATCAGCAGTAACTTCCTCTCTGACCATCGCTGCGCCACCCTGTGTACTCTTCAGCTGCTCCTGAATTTTCTTGATGTCATCCTCGAGCGCCTTCAGTTTAGAATAGCGGATTTCAGCCACGCGTTCGTAATTGCCTTCGCGCTCCATGCGTTCAGCCTCAAACTTCAGGTTTTCTATCTCCTGCTTATCCTGCTGAATCTTGTTGACGAGTGCTTTTTCGCCTTCCCATTTAGCACGGAAGTCATGTTCCTGATCCTTCAATTCTGCAATTTCCTTATCCAACTGCTGAATCTTAGGCTGGTCATTCTCGCGCTTGATGGCCTCACGCTCAATCTCCAACTGCTTCAAGTGGCGGGTAATCTCATCCAGTTCTTCTGGTACAGAGTCACGCTCCATTCTCAGTTTGGCTGCTGCCTCATCCATCAGGTCGATAGCCTTGTCAGGGAGGAATCTGTCAGAGATGTATCTCTCTGATAACTTGACGGCTGCGATGCAGGCATCATCCTGAATACGTACCTTATGATGGTTCTCGTAGCGCTCCTTGATACCACGGAGGATACTGATGGCGTCTACCTCGTCAGGCTCATTGACCATGACGGTCTGGAAACGGCGCTCCAGCGCCTTATCCTTCTCGAAGTACTTCTGATACTCGTTGAGGGTAGTAGCACCGATGGCTCTCAGTTCACCACGAGCCAGGGCTGGCTTCAGAATGTTGGCTGCATCCATGGCACCCTCGCCACCGCCAGCACCTACCAGTGTGTGAATCTCATCGATGAAGAGGATAATCTGGCCGTTGGCGTTGGTTACCTCTTTAATGACGCTCTTCAGACGCTCCTCGAACTCACCCTTATATTTGGCACCGGCTACCAGCGCACCCATATCGAGAGAATAGAGTTGCTTGTTCTTCAGATTCTCCGGTACATCGCCACGTACGATACGCTCGGCAAGACCTTCTACGATGGCGGTCTTACCAGTACCAGGCTCACCTATCAGAATAGGGTTGTTCTTGGTTCTTCGTGACAGAATTTGGAGTACTCTTCTGATTTCCTCATCACGTCCGATAACTGGGTCCAGCTTGCCGCTTCTTGCCTGTTCTACAAGGTTTTTCGCATATTTCTCCAAGCTCTGATAGTTGTCATCAGCGCTTTGTGATTTTACGTTCTGTCCCTGTCTCAGTGCCTGAATGGCAGCGAGCATATCTTTAGCATTTGCACCAGCATCCTTCAGAATACGTGCAGCAGTAGAGTTGCCCTGAACGATAGCCAACAGGATAGGCTCTACGCTAACGAACTCGTCGCCCATTTTCTTGGCGGTATCCTCGGCATTCATCAGTATCTGGTTAGTCTCGTTGCTGAGGTACGGCTGACCGCCACCCTGCACACGAGGCAGATGTTGCATCTCCTGACGCAAGAGCATGGCGATTTGCTGTCCGTTCATGCCCAACTTCTGGAAGATGTAGTTGGTCACATCGGTAGCCTTTTCAAGGATACCGCTAAGCAGATGCACCGGTTCGATGGTTTGCTGACCATTTCGCTGCGCAATGTTTACGGCTTCCTGTACCGCCTCCTGCGCCTTGATTGTAAATTTGTCGAATGTCATATTAATATCTCCTTTCTTATATTATATATTCTTATTTGTGTTATTTGGATGAGCGCCGGAAACTTCGCTTTGGAAACCTCCCGGTGCGTTCCTCCCATCCTTTAGCGAAACTTATGCCTATTCGTTGAAAATCAATGATTTACTGACAATCTGTCTTATTCCGGGTAGGTAAAAGATAGAAATAAGAGATATTTCCGGACAGAATGACAGAAGAAGGCGGTTTGAGTACGGGCTGAAGGCCCAGGCTCCTTTCAGGGCGTGTGGGGCTTACTTGCGAAACTTGAGTTGCTTATTTCTTGATTTCTCTCAATTATCTTTTAAATATCCTTTAAATAATGCTATTTTATGGGGGGAAATGTTGTGTAATCAAAATAATCTTCGTACCTTTGCACCATCATAAATTATAATTTATAAGTTCAATGGCTGAAACAAAGAAAATCAAGACAGCGTTGGTGTCTGTCTTCCACAAGGATGGCTTGGACGAATTGCTCGCCAAGTTGAATGAAGAGGGTGTAAAGTTCCTGAGTACTGGTGGTACCCAGAAGTTTATCGAATCTTTGGGTTATGAATGCGAGAAAGTTGAGGAGGTCACTACCTATCCATCTATCTTGGGTGGTCGCGTAAAGACTCTTCATCCTAAAATATTTGGAGGTATCTTGGCTCGCCGTGACAACGAGGGTGACCAGGAGCAGATGAAGGAATACGAAATCCCTTCAATCGATCTCGTCATCGTAGACTTGTATCCTTTCGAGCAGACTGTAGCTAGCGGTGCTAGCGATGCTGATATCATCGAGAAAATCGATATTGGCGGTATCTCTTTGATTCGTGCAGGTGCCAAAAACTTCAAGGACGTGGTGATCGTTCCTAGCAAGGCAGAATACGGCGTATTGCTCGATATCCTGAAGAAGAAGGGTGCTGAGACTGATATCGAAGACCGCAAGATGTTTGCAGAGCGTGCATTCGGTGTAAGCTCTCACTACGATACTGCAATCCATGCATGGTTTGCTAAGTAAACTCTCGGAAAAATAAAGTAGTTAAGGAGTTAAGAAGTGGAAGAAGTCAGGACAAGTGTCTGCGGGGATTCCATCCCCGGTATATGACAGACTGTTGCCGTGGCTTCTATGCTCCTTTAACTCCTTAACTCCTTAAATAAATAGAAAATTTTAAGCTTAAAATAATTTAGAAACGAAATGGGATTTTTTTCATTTATTCAGGAAATCGCAATGGACTTGGGTACAGCCAATACCATCATTATCAGTGATGATAAGATTGTAGTGGATGAACCTTCTGTTGTAGCCCTTGACCGCCGCACCGACAAGATGATTGCTGTGGGCGAGAAGGCTAAGATGATGTACGAGAAGACTCATGATAATATCCGTACTATCAGACCATTGCGTGATGGCGTGATTGCCGACTTTACTGCCTGTGAGCAGATGATGCGTGGATTGATTAAGATGGTTCATACTGGTAGCCGTCTCTTCTCTCCTTCACTCCGTATGGTTATCGGTGTACCTTCTGGTTCTACCGAGGTTGAACTTCGTGCTGTGCGCGACTCTGCCGAGCATGCCGACGGACGTGATGTATATTTGATTTTTGAGCCAATGGCAGCCGCTATCGGTATCGGTATCGATGTTGAGGCTCCAGAGGGTAATATGATTGTTGATATAGGTGGTGGTTCTACCGAAATCGCTGTCATCTCATTGGGTGGTATCGTATCGAACAACTCAATCCGTACAGCCGGTGACGACCTTACTGCCGATATCCAGGAATATATGAGCCGTCAGCACAACGTGAAGGTTTCTGAGCGTATGGCTGAGCGTATCAAGATTCATGTGGGTTCAGCTCTGACCGATCTGGGTGATGAGGCTCCAGAAGATTTCATCGTACATGGTCCTAACCGTATTACAGCGTTGCCTATGGAGGTACCTGTATGCTACCAGGAGATTGCTCACTGTCTGGATAAGACCGTGGCAAAGATTGAGAACGCTGTACTCTCAGCATTGGAGAACACACCTCCTGAGCTCTATGCCGATATCGTGAAGAATGGTATCTGGCTCTCTGGTGGTGGTGCTTTGCTCCGCGGTCTCGACAAGCGTTTGCAGGATAAGATCAATATCCCATTCCACATCGCAGAAGATCCATTGCACAGTGTTGCCAAGGGTGCTGGTATTGCGTTGAAGAATGTAGACCGTTTCTCATTCTTGATGAGATAATCAGAACTTATTCTAATAGTAAGAATAAAGTATGCGCAACCTTTTAGAGTTTTTAGCGAAATACAACCATTGGTTTGTCTTCCTGATTCTTGAGGTGGTGAGTATGGTGCTGTTGTTTCAGTATAACAGCTATCAGGGCAGTGCCTGGTTCTCCTCGGCTAATGCCGTAACGGGTAAGTTGTATGAATGGGATGCGAATGTAGAAACATTCTTCTCACTTACCAAGGTGAACCAGGAACTGACACAGCGCAATGCGTATCTCGAACAGGAGGTGCAGAAACTTTCCGACAGTCTCGTGTGCGTGACCAAGGATAGCAGCATCTACCATCGTGACCAGTTTGCATTGCTGAGAAACTATCGTCTGATTCCGGCTAAGGTGGTGGCGAATAGTATCGATAAACCCGGCAACCTGATGACAATTGACAAGGGTAGCGCGGATGGCATCCACAAGGATATGGGTGTAATCAGCGGTACGGGTGTAGTGGGTATCGTGTATCTGGTGGCAGAACATTACGCTGTCGTGATTCCGGTATTGAACACGAAGTCGAACATCAGTTGTATGATTCAGAATAGAGGCTATTTTGGCTATCTGCGCTGGAAGGGTGGTGTGTCTGACCTTGCCTATCTGGAAGAGGTGCCACGTCATGCTCACTTTAAATTGGGTGACTATGTGGTAACGAGTGGCTATTCTGCTGTATTCCCTCCTGGAGTGAGAGTAGGCAGGATATTGCACGTGTTCAACTCCGCCGATGGACTGTCGTATCGCGTACAACTTCGCCTCTCTACCGATTTTGCCCGTCTGCGTGATGTATGTGTAATTGATGATGCCGCCATGAAAGAGCGGTTGGAGATTATGCGTGCAGCACAGGATAGCATCGCAACAAATGGAGACAATAATCAATAATGACGTATAGTAAGAGGATATAAAAAGCAATGAGTATAGATTTAGTGAAAAGACTAGCTACCTTTGTGGTGCTCGTGCTGGTACAGGGATTGGTGTTTAATCATATTCATCTATTCAATTGTGCCACCCCCTTGCTGTATATCATTATGGTACTGCATTTCCGACGCAACCATCCTAAATGGGCGGTGTTATTGTGGTGCTTTATGATGGGGCTTTGTGTGGACGTATTTGCCAATACGCCAGGTGTTGCAGCAGCTTCGATGACTGCCGTAGGACTGCTACAACCTTATTTGTTTGAACTTTTCGTACCGCGTGACAGCGCCGACGATCTGGAACCGTCCATGCGTTCTATCGGCGTAGGTGCATATTGCTGGTACGTATTCTTCATCATTCTCGTTTATAATCTATTGTTCTTTACACTCGAAACATTCAATTTCTTTAATTGGGTTCACTGGTTGGAATGTATAGGCGGAAGTACGGTTATCACTTATATATTGGTGATGGCGACAGAAAGTTTCAGAAAGTAAGATTCCGGATAAGTGATGAGAGAGAAAAGAACACGATTTTTAGTTTGCTATATATAATAAGGTATGTTGGATTACAATCTTGAAAAACGTAGATTCGTTATCAGTGGAGTGGCCATAGCTATTGTGGTCATTTACATGATTCGTCTGTTTACGCTTCAGATTATGAGCGACGACTACAAGAAGAATGCCGACAGTAATGCCTTCTTGAAGCATATTGAGTTTCCCGCCCGTGGTGCCATTTACGACCGTAATGGTAAGCTGCTGGTGTATAATCAGCCGTCTTACGATCTGATGGTGGTCATGAACGAGGAGAGCGGCCGGCTTGATACGATGGATTTCTGTAATTCGCTGGGTATTACGAAAGAGTTTTTTATCAAGCGAATGAACGATATCAAGGACCGCTCTAAAAACCCGGGCTATTCGCGCTATACCCAGCAGCTTTTTATGGGACAGCTGAGCGACCGGGATTTCAGTGTGTTCCAGGAGAAGATGTTCCGATTCCCCGGTTTCTATGTCCAGAAACGTACCGTCAGAGAATATACCTACCCTTATGCTGCCCATGTGCTGGGTGATGTGGGTGAGGTTTCGCAAAGCGATATTGAAGATGATGACTACTATCAGGCTGGTGACTATATCGGAAAACTGGGTATCGAGAAGTTTTATGAGAAGCAGCTGCGTGGTGAGAAGGGTGTGAAGATCATGCTGAGAGATGCCCACGGAAGAATACAGGGTAGCTATCAGAATGGTAAACTCGACCAGAAACCTGTGGCAGGAAAGGACTTGACGCTGGGATTGGATGTCAAGTTGCAAGCCTTGGGCGAACGTCTGCTCCAGGGTAAAATCGGCAGTATCGTTGCCATCGATCCTAGAACGGGCGATGTGCTGGCTATGGTTTCTTCTCCTTCTTACGATCCAAGACGTCTGGTGGGTAGAAACCGCGGCAAGATGCACAAGTGGCTCTCGCATAATCCTTGGAAACCGCTCCTGAACCGTAGTATTCAGGGTCAGTATCCTCCGGGTTCTACCTTTAAGACCAGCCAGGCGCTGACCTATCTTACTGAAGGTATCATCACACCGGGAACAGCATTCCCATGTAATCATGGTTTCTCTTATAAGGGTCTGCATGTGGGCTGTCATGGTCACCCGTCGCCTATTTCGCTGGTTGATGCCATCAGTACCTCTTGTAACGGTTACTTCTGTTGGGGTCTTTACTATATGATAGGTAACCGCAAGAAGTATGGCAGCGTACAGAATGCGATGACCATATGGAAAAATTATATGGTGAGCATGGGATTCGGCTATAAGTTGGGCATCGACTTGCCTGGCGAGAAACGCGGTCTGATTCCGAATGCACAGTTCTATGATAAGGCTTACAATGGTTCATGGAACGGACTGACGGTAATCAGTATTTCTATCGGTCAGGGTGAGGTTAACCTCACGCCGTTGCAGATAGCCAACCTGGGTGCTACCATTGCCAACAGGGGATACTATTATGTGCCTCATGTAGTGAGAAAGGTGAAGGGTGAACCGCTTGATACGCTCTATACCCGACGCCATTATACCAAGGCTTCCCGACGGGCTTACAACTATGTGGTAGCCGGTATGAGAAGTTCGGCGCTGAAGGGAACCTGTAAGCTGCTCGGCCGCTACGATTTCGAAGCTTGCGGCAAGACGGGTACGGCACAGAACCGTGGCCATGACCACTCTGTATTCATGGGCTTTGCTCCGATGAACAACCCGAAGATTGCCATTGCCGTGTATGTAGAGAATGGTGGTTGGGGTGCTGACTATAGTGTGCCTATCGGCGGTCTGATGATGGAGCAGTATCTCAAGGGTAAGTTATCTCCTGATTCTGAGCGCAGGGCTGCAGAGATGCAGGCCCGTAGAATCGCCTACGGATTAAGCAGTAGATAGTTTTCAGTTAATAGTTTATAGTTTATAGATTATGATCGATAATAAACAACCTAGTGTGCTTGCTTCACTTGACTGGTGGACGATAGGTATTTATCTGGCACTCCTCATCTTCGGATGGGTGAGCGTCTGTGGAGCCAGCTATAACTATGGTGACAACGAGATATTCAGTCTGGGTGCCCGCTCGGGTATGCAGATTATATGGATTGGCACATCCATAGCACTGGGATTGGTAATCCTGCTGCTTGATGACCGGTTTTACGATACCTTCTCGTATGTCATCTATGGCGTCCTGATACTCTTGCTCTTTGCTACGATATTCAATCCGCATAGCATCAAGGGTTCCCACTCCTGGCTGGTGTTGGGACCGCTCCGACTGCAACCGGCTGAGTTTGGTAAGTTTGCTACGGCTCTGGCGGTAGCCAAGTTTATGTCAAGCTATGGTTTCAGTATGCAGAACCTGAAACATTTCATGGCAGCCGTAGGCATTATCGTTCTGCCGATGCTCTGCATCGTAGGTCAGCGCGAAACGGGTTCTGCCTTGGTTTATCTTTCATTCTTCCTCATGCTTTACCGCGAAGGAATGCCGGGTGCCATTCTCTTTACCGGCGTGTCGATGGTGGCTTACTTCGTAGTGGGTGTGAAGTATGAGAACGTGATGATGTGGGATACCTATACTTCTGTAGGTAAGTTTGTCGTGCTTCTGCTGGTGCAGATTTTTACGGCTGGCATGGTGAACTCCTATACGGGCGATAGGAAACAGGCACTGATGATCCTTTCCTATTCGGTAGGCATAACGCTGCTCTTCGTGCTCTTTTCTACCTATGTCATTCCGTTCGACATTGTGTGGATCCAGCTCTTCCTGTGTGCTATGCTCATCGGATTCCTGGTTTATCAGGGATTGAGAACCCGGTTCCGCAATTACTTCCTCATCTCCATCTTTTCGTTGGGAAGTATCGCTTTCTTCTATTCTGCCGATTATGTGTTGAATCATGTGATGGAACCTCATCAGAGAGTGCGTATCAACGTATTGCTGGGACTGGATGAAGATTTGGCAGGTGCGGGATATAACGTGCATCAGAGTGAGATTGCCATTGGTTCCGGCGGACTTCAGGGAAAAGGTTTCCTGAATGGAACGCAGACCAAACTGAAGTTCGTGCCTGAGCAGGATACAGACTTTATCTTCTGTACGGTAGGTGAGGAGGAAGGTTTCCTCGGTTCGGCAGGCGTGCTGCTGCTTTTCCTGGCTTTGATATTGCGGTTGATGCATCTGGCTGAGCGGCAACCTTATAAATTCGGGCGTATCTACGGCTATTGTGTCCTGTCGGTATTCCTCTTCCACCTGTTTATTAATGTGGGAATGGTGCTGGGTTTAACGCCGGTTATCGGTATTCCGCTGCCGTTCTTCAGTTATGGTGGCAGTTCGTTATGGGGATTCACCATCCTTCTTTTCATCTTCTTGAGAATTGATGCGGGAAGGAACTTAGTGAGAAGTTAAAAAAAAAGAGTGAACAGATTGTTGATGAATCTGTTCACTCTTTTTTTTTATTGTATCTTTGAAATCTTGATGCCGATGTCACTCACACCGGGCAGGATTTCTCTTTTCATATCATGTCTGATGGCTACGTGTATGGAATCTCCCTGATGCATCTGATAGATGTTGATAGGGAAGTTATACTGATAGTAGCTGATACCCTGTCCTTTGCTCACGCCGTTGTTGTCAATCAGCTGGCAGTTTACCGTATCTATCTTGCATTCGCCAGGTATCTTTCTGTTTTGGTGATAAACCGTCTGTTCTACGATGAGCGTAAGTCCCATGAACGGATAGGCACCTGTAATGCGAAGTCCTAAGCTTTGTTTGTAATGCCCGGGCTCGAGTAGAGGTGATACTTCGAATGATAGGGTGTCGTTCTTCTCCCATCCTGCAATCGGTGTATGGGCATACTCATCGTATACGGTCGAACCGCTGCAGGCAGAGAGAATGTGAACGATCGCTGTCAAAACGATGAAATAAACAGTCTTTTTCATCTTTTTCTAGCTCCTATTCTTTATTCTTGTGGGGCGTTATTGCCTTGTGGCTTGTTACCACCTTGTGGGGCGTTATTGCCCTGTGGCTTGTTGCCATTCTGAGGGGCATTATTGCCTTGCGGCTTGTTTCCACCCTGTGGCTTGTTGCCATTCTGCGGCTTGTAGCCCTTGTTAGGTCGTCTGTCGTTTCTTGGCTGGCGGTTGTCACCCTTAGGATGATTGCCCTGATTACGGTTGTCGCGGCGCTGGTTGTTTGGCTTGCCTTCATTCTTCTGAGGTTTGTTGTCGCCATTCTGCGCGCGGTTCTCGTTCTTCTGAGGCTTGTTGTCTCCCTCCTGCTGGCGAGGTCCCTTGTTCTTATTGTTCTTCTTCTTCTTTTTCTTAGCCTTGTCAAAGCGGCTCAAATCAGCTTCGGCAAGCAGGTCGACTGGCTTGGCTACAGGTTTTGCCTTACCGTCTTCCAGCAGACTCAATGGCTTCTCGCCCTGACGGTTCATTTCGATGATAGCCTTGGCACGCTCGATGCTGATGGTTTCGAGGTTGGAAGCAAGGTTCTTGTCAGAAGAGTAGGTGATAAGACCTGCCAGGATATCTACCTTGAACTGATGGAAATCACCGTCGGCAGTCTGCAGTACGGCATCCTTAGGCGGCAACTTTCTGCTAGCCTCTACATAGCTGTCTACCTCGTAGTTGAGACAGCACTTCAGTTTGGCGCACATACCGGCAAGTTTCTGAGGATTCAGAGAGATATCCTGGTAGCGTGCTGCATTGGTGCTAACGCTGATGAAGTTCTTCATCCAGGTAGCGCAGCAGAGTTCTCTGCCGCAAGGACCCGTTCCACCGATGCGGCCTGCTTCCTGTCGTGCACCGATCTGTTTCATCTCAATGCGTACATGGAAGGTATCGGCAAGAACCTTGATGAGCTGGCGGAAGTCCACACGTTCGTCAGCGATGTAATAGAAGATAGCCTTGTTGCCGTCTCCCTGATATTCTACATCACCTATTTTCATCTTCAGTCCGAGATCTTTGGCAATCTGGCGGCTCTGGATCATGGTGCCGTGTTCACGGCTCTTAGCCTCCTTGCATTTGTCAAGATCCACCTGTTTGGCGATACGGTAGATACGCTTGATATCATCCTGCGACTTGAGGTTTGCCTTCTTAATCTGGAGTTTTACCAGTCTTCCGGTCAGTGTAACCACACCGATATCGTGACCTGGGTTAGCCTCTACCGCCACTATATCGCCCTTCTTCAGGTCGAGGTTATTCACATTGTGGTAATATCCCTTACGGGTATTCTTGAACTGTACCTCCACGAGGTCAGTACTTTCAGCATTGCCGGGTACATCGGCAAGCCAGTCGTATGTGTTGAGCTGTCTGTCCTGTCTTCCTACGCCCTTAGCGCACAGACCACGGTCGCAGCCGTTACACATCCTGAATTTCATATTTTTGTAATCCACGATCGTCTAATTTATAATGTATAATTTATAATGTACAATGAATAATGACCAGGCATCTGCCCCGTTATTCATTTGAATTCTTCATTCTTCACTTCCTCAGCAGGAGGACGATGATTTTGAGCGCCATATCGAAGAAAACGATTTTGGCATTGGCATTTTGCGAAATCATGCGCTTGCTGTCTTCGAAGAGGTTGGAGATGTCAATGATGTTTGCCTCGTTGATGAAGCGGGCAAAGTTCTTGGCAAAGTTCTCCTCATCCTGCGTCATGTAGCTCAGTTCCGGATTCCGGAAGTTGTACATGAAACTTTCTCTGAGCATGTGCATAAAGTAGTCGAGCATGCGTTTCTGCTTTTCTCTTCCGAAGGTTGCTATTACATCGGTCCACTTCTTGAGGTCACCTATCTTGCGCATGTAAGCCAGTCGCATCAGCATGATGAACATGTCGAGATGCTGCCGGTTTTCGTTTCCTGCATCCAGTTCTTCGAGTGCGAGGTTCCAGTTGCCGTTGGCGATGCGGGCTATGCGGTGTGCCATGTCTGGCTCCAGCGCTCTCCGTTCAGTCAGCGCTTTTTCCATCTCTGCTGTTTCTATCTTCCTGAAGTCGATACGCTGCGTACGGCTTCTGATGGTTTCGAGCAGCAGTTCCGGATTCTCGCTTACCAGCAGGAACACCGTCTGGCGAGGCGGCTCCTCCAGCAGTTTCAGTATCTTGTTGGCACTCTGTATGTTCATACGCTCCGGGAGCCATATCAGACTTATTTTATATCCGCCCTGACTCGACATCATCATCAGCTCGTGAGAGATGGCGTCGGTTTCTTCGGCAGTGATGATAGCCTGTTTGTTATAGTCGGCATCCGTCTTGCCCATCTTCAGCATCCAGTCGCTAATCTGGATGTAGGGACCCTTAGAAAGCAGCAGCTCTCTCCATTCCTTGATGAAGTCGAGGCTCACCGGTTTGTGTTCGCTGCCCATATTGGCGGTCTTGATGGTAGGAAAGGTGAAGTGGAGGTCCGGATGTTCCCATTTCCTGAGCATCGGTGAATCGCCCAGAAGATAGCTGGCAAAAGCCAGTGCCATCGCCAGTTTGCCGCAACCCTGCGGGCCGCAGAACATCAGCGCATGGGGCAAACGGTTCTCCTGAACCATCTCCATAAGACGGTTCCATACTTCTTGCTGACCTATAACTTCATTTCTTTGCATTTAAAACAGTATTTTTGCTATTTGCTTGACGCTGTCTACAGCCGATACGGTGAAGAAGTGAACATTGTTGTAACCATGTTCGAAGAGATCTTTCACCTGAGCGGTTGTCCACTCGATACCGAGCTGCTTGGCATCATCGTCGGTTTTACATTTCAATACCTCCTGTGCGAGTTCTTCAGGAATATCGCAGTGGAAGGTTTTCGGCACTACAGTGAGCTGGCTCAACTTGGCGAAAGGCTTGATGGCAGGAATAATAGGGATGGTTACGCCCATCTGCCGCGCCTTTTCAACGAAAGCATAGAACTTCTCGTTGTCGTAGAAGAGCTGGGTAACGGCATACGCTGCGCCCAACTGTTGCTTCTCCAGGAGATGCTGCATATCCATTTCGAGGTTGGGCGCCTCTTCATGTTTCTCCGGATAGCAGGCTACACCGCAGCAGAACTTGTCGCCAGGGTGCTTGATGGGAGTGCCATCAAAGAAGAAACCGTCATTAAACTGATTCACCTGCTTCAGCAGGTCAGTGGCATGGGTATGACCATTCTCGGTTGGTGTAAACTGTCGGTCTTCTTTCGCCTTGTCTCCTCGCAGAACGAGGATGTTGCTGATGCCCAGAAACTGGAGGTCGAGCAGTTCGTACTCGATGTCTTCCTTCGTAGCACCGCTGCAGATAATATGAGGGATGACAGGTATGTCGTACTTATTCTGTATAGCGCCTGCGATGGCCACGGTGCCCGGGCGGCGGCGTACACGCTGGCGAGTGAGGAGACAGTTTTCCAGTTCCTTGTATACATACTCGCTATGGTGCGTAGTGATGTTGATAAAGCGAGGACCAAACTCGCTCAGCGCATCGATGGTACGGAAGAGTGCTGCTGTTCCGTTACCTTTCAGCGGAGGTAAAACCTCGAACGAAAAGCCTCGCTTATCGCCCTGCTGATGTAGAAAATCTGCTATGTTCATATTACCTAAATTCTATGTTTCTTCTTATTTTGGTGCAAATTTACAAAAAAAATAGGGGAAAACCGCATGTTGAACGTAATATTTATAAAGAAAAAACGTATATTATAAGGTGGGGATTGATTTTTGGCATGAAAAAAGGAGATTTCCTGCCGGTAAATGCTACGCTATTCTACAGAAAATTGATTAAAATTTAAACCTAAGAATAATGGAACAAAAACAAACAGGCTCAAGAGCCTATCTTATTTCAATTGTGATGGTAGCCGTTTTGGGCGGCTTGCTTTTCGGTTATGATACCGCTGTGATATCGGGAGCCGAGAAGGGTTTGCAGGCATTCTTCATGGGTGCTGAGGATTTCACCTATACCGATTTCTGGCATGGATTCACTTCATCCAGTGCCCTCATCGGTTGTATCATCGGTTCGGCACTTTCGGGTGTGCTGGCTTCTAACTGGGGCCGTAAGCGTTCGCTGATCTTTGCGGGTGTGATGTTCTTCATCTCTGCATGGGGATCTATGTGCCCTGAGTCTTTGGTGTTGCCAAAGGGCGAACCTAATCTTACGCTTCTCATCGTGTTCAACCTCTATCGTGTGATTGGCGGTATCGGTGTGGGTCTGGCATCTGCTGTATGTCCGATGTATATCGGTGAGATTGCGCCTAGTAACATCCGTGGTATGTTGGTCAGCTGGAACCAGTTTGCCATCATCTTCGGTCAGCTGGTGGTTTATTTCGTCAACTTCTTCATTCTTGGCGATCATATTGCTCCTGCTATCCAGAGTGTGGGCAATGGTATGAACCAGATTCTGAATGGTGGCGAGGCTGCCTGGGCTATTGAAACCGGATGGCGCTATATGTTTGGTTCTGAGATGGTTCCGGCGGGCTTGTTTGCTCTGCTTATCTGCTTCGTACCGGAGACTCCCCGTTATCTTGCCATGGTTGGACAGGATGCGAAGGCAGAGCGTATTCTGGCTCGCATCAATGGTGCTGACGAGGCTAAGAAGATTTTGGATGACATCAAGAATACGGTTACTGAGAAGAAGGAGAAACTGCTTACTTACGGTGTGCTCTGTATCTTCGTAGGTGTGATGCTTTCTGTATTCCAGCAGGCTGTAGGTATCAATGCCGTACTCTATTATGCTCCTCGCATCTATGAGGCAATGGGCTTTGACAATCCGATGGTATTGACCGTATTCAATGGTATCGTGAACCTCGGTTTCACCTGTGTAGCTATCTTTACGGTAGAGAAGTTGGGCCGTAAGCCTTTGCTCATCACCGGTTCTCTGGGCATGGCTTTAGGTGCCATCGGTGTAGCCATCACCTTCGGTAATCCTAATCTGCAGTTGTTGTGCATGGTATCCATCATGGTTTATTCAGCATCATTCATGTTCTCTTGGGGACCAATCTGCTGGGTACTTATCGCCGAGGTATTCCCTAATACGATTCGTGGTGCTGCCGTAGCGATTGCCGTTGCCTTCCAGTGGATTTTCAACTGGATTGTTTCTACCTCTTTCGTTCCGATGGCTAACAGCCTGGGCTATTGGTTCACCTATGGCCTGTATGGTGTTATCTGTATCCTCGCTGCCATCTTTGTATGGAAGCTCGTTCCTGAGACCAAGGGTAAGACGCTGGAGGATATGACCAAGCTTTGGAAGAAAAACTAAGTTCTTATTCTGTGAAATATCTAGACCGCCAGGCGTAGAAAGAAACGCCTGGCGGTCTTTCTTTATGCCCCCGGCTCGTCAGCTTAATCCATACCATGATATGACGGCGCGCTGTCGCCCCGTCGGTTGTGTCGGGAAAGTAGAGCAGACC
>JAJWAL010000134.1:0-7148 GCA_021618535.1 Segatella copri
CCGTTGAGGCTGTAATACTTTACTTCGGCTAATTCACTGGGATTGGAGGTGATGACTTGCGAGATGCCTGTAGGATTCTTACATGCAGGATAGTATTCATCTACCTTGCTCTCTGCATCGGCATTGCCTTGCTTCATAATGTTCTCAACCAGCGAATTGGCGTAAACCTCAAGGTTGGTGTAGTAACCTTTGCTGTCAAGCGAGTAGGTGAGGGCATCTGAGGCATCGTTTGGATTTAAGCCGTTGGCTGTCTCCCATGCATCTGGGATTCCGTCCTTATCGGTATCGAAGTCGGCAGGACGAGAGCCTTTTCCGAAGTTTGCCTCGGTGTAGCCGTTTACATCTGATACCTTGTCAATGATGCCAGGCGATTTGGTGATGCTTCCCTTGTACTTGGCAGTACCAGTCTTTGCCTCTTCCATGTAGCGTGCATCAATCTCATCTCTGTAGAGCGAGGCTCCGCTGTATGCCAGTACCTTACTGAAGGCTTCGGCAGCTGAGTGGGTAGTAACATTTCCTGTTGGAGCAGGAGTGTCCATCTTGATCTTTACACAAGACTTACCGCTGATAGTTACGTGGGCAACATTGTCACCATAAAAGTTTTTGGCATCCGGACTGTAGTATTCGCCGTTCTGGCTTGGGATACCTTTATCGTAGCTGATACCTTTCCAATCCTTGTTTTGGGTAACAGAACCCTTGGTGGTTTCGGTGGTGTTGCCGTTGATGAAGTAGCGGCTGGTCATGTCGTAGAACTCAGGATGACTCTTATCGGAATTACTGCTGGTAGATAAGGTAACCAGAGTGATGCGGTCTTGGCTGCCACGTTCCTTGCCGGTGCTTACATCTACCTTGAGACCGTTCTGAGTTGTTTCTTTAAGTCCCTGGCTTGGACCTGCCTTATAGTAATTGTTCACGATGTTGATCTGTCCACCGCCTGGGCCTCCGTAGCAGGTACCTTGCGCATTGTACATTACGCAGTTGCGGAAGTCTACGTTTTCTGCCTGCACGGTATTCTTCCACTTATAGGTAGCGTAATCCTTGTTGCTGGTGTAGCCTGTCCATCCGTATCTTGCACCATTAAAACGTGGACCGCGGTTCATGAGATGACCTACGAAGTTGTGGTGGAAGCTGGCGAGCTTACCGCCCCAGATGCCTCCGTAACCATGTGCTCCCTTAGAGTGGCCCGGATTGGTGAGACTCTCGGCAACGGTACACCACTGCATGGTGAAATTGTTGTTGTCGTAGAACGAAGCCACCTCGTCGATGCTCCAGCTGAAGGAACAGTGGTCGAAGATGATGCCAGTTTTGTTGCGTTGCCAGGAAGCATCCGCACCGTCATTGATGTTCTTCTCCTGTCCTCGGCGTATGCGGAGGAAACGGATGATGTTGTTGCTGCCCGGTTGAACGGTGTAATATCTGAGGGTGATGCCCGGAGATGGAGCCGTCTGTCCGAGGATGGTGATGTTGTCTGCTATCTTGAGATCAGACTTCAGGGCGATGACGCCAGCCACATCGAAGACGATGATTCTTTTGCCCGACTTGACAGCCTCTCTGAAAGAACCCGTTCCGCTGTCGTTGAGGTTGGTTACGTGTACTACTTTTCCGCCTCTTCCGCCGGTAACGTATCTTCCGTGACCTTCTGCGCCCGGAAAGGCAGGAGCTTGTGCCAAAGCAGCAGCACTCATGAGTGCTGCTGCCATACTTGTTAATATCTTCTTGTTATTCATTTTAGAAATGATGTATTCAAATCTTAGCAGTTTACTTATTCAGTCCCTGCATTTCCATTTCCAGACTAGCCCAGATGAAAGGACCTACGCCCTTGGCATCATTGTCGCGGATAGGCTCGCTCATGTAATAATCGAAGCTGCCGTCGCGCTTGAAGTTTGGCTTCTTTACGTATGGACCAGGGCCAGGGCCGAGGCCGCTGACAGCACAGCAGCGGGTAAGGCTGATGGTCTTGTCAGGGTTTACCTGGATGAAGTTGTTCAGGATACCCTCATAAGCCTTGATGCCTGCTTCCTGATATTCCTTGCCGAGGTAGCCCTTGCGGTAACCCTTGAGGAGAACATAGGCAAACATGCTTGAAGCGGTGCTTTCGAGGTAGTTGCGAGGATCCTTTACATCCATCACGTCGTACCATACACCCGTCTTCTTATCCTGATATTTCACCACGCTCTTCATAGCCTTATTTAATAAGGTGATGATTTCGCCGCGGCGGGCATAATCTTCAGGCATGGCATCGAGGCATTCGGTCATCGCCATGACGTACCATCCGAGAGCTCTTGCCCAGGTATGCTGGCTCTTTCCGTCTTCCTTGTTTGCCCAGAACTGGCTGTGGGTTTCGTCCCATGCATGCTTCCAGAGCTGAGTCTTCTCATCGTAGGTACGCAGGTCGGTCTTCACAATCTGGTCTACCGCATCGTCGAGAATCTTCTTAGCCTTCTTAGGCTTGAGGTTCTGTACAGCGTAGTTGCAGTAGAAAGGCAGACCCATGAAGATGCCGTCGAGCCATACCTGGTTGGCGTAGATAGCCTTGTGCCAGTAAACGCCTTCCTTGGTGCGAGGCTGGTTCTGGAGCTGCTTGAAGAGAGTCTTCAGTGCCAGTTCGCTGCTCTTGCTAGGGAAGAGGTTGTGCATGCGGAGGATGAACTTCGCTGTGCGCACATTGTCGAGGTTGAAGTCCTCATATTTGTAGCCTGTGATGTTTCCCTTTTCGTCAATCATCTTGGCAGGATATTCTTTCAGGTAGTTGATGATAGCCTCGTTGTTGGCTTCGGCATCAGCTCCCTTGAAGGTACTCTTTCCATCTTTATAGTGGAGATAGGTGTCGAGCATACCTTCCATCTCAATACCCATCACATAGCTCCAGCGAGGTTTCTTCGGACTGAAGTCGAGGTTGTATGGGTGTGGAGTGCGCTGCATCTCGCTGTGGGTGAGCCACTCTGAATAGGTCTGGTAAGGACGGTCTTCCTTGTTGAGAACCAGGGAACCGTTGATGATGAGGTTATCGAATTTCACATCGCGGGTCTTGCCGGTTATCTTGACTGGCTGCTTGATGACGCCGTTGAACTTACAGTTCTTTACGTGGATATCGTATACGTTTTCTACCTTGTTTCCACCGATGATGAGCACACCGTAGTTGCTCTTCTGGCAGGTAACATCTTCCATGCTTACGTTGCGCACGGTAGGTTCAAATCCGCGGTAGCAAGCCTCTTTTGGCTCATAGTCGAGGTTGATTTTGAGTACGGCTTCCTTACACTGACCTACGGTAACCTTGCGCATGTGGATGTTCTGGATGAGTCCGCCGCGACAGTTGTTGGTCTTGATGCGGAGGATGCGGTCCAGATGAGGAGAGTCCATCTCGCAGTTCTCGGCGTATACATTCTCGCATCCGCCTGAAATCTCAGAACCGATGACTACGCCACCATGTCCATCTTCCATCTTACAGTTGCGGATGATGATGTTTCTGGAAGGCTGGTTCCAGAGACGTCCGTCGTTGTTTCTTCCGCTCTTGATGGCGATGCAGTCGTCGCCGGTGTGGAAGATACAGTTCTGGATGAGTACATTCTCGCATGCCTCAGGGTCGCATCCGTCTCCGTTAGGACCTTCGTTCCATACGGTTACGCCGTCTACTGTGATGTTCTTGCAGAGCAGCGGGTGCATTACCCAGAAAGGTGAGTTGATCATCTTGACATCCTTGATGAGGATGCGCTCAGAGCGTACGAAGTTGACAAGCTGAGGGCGGAGACCCTGTCCCATGCCGAACTTGCGCTCATCGAAAGGCACACCGTCTTCTGCCATCTTCAGCAGGCTGGCACGTGATCCCATCTTCTGGTGTTCCTTGGTTACGCCCTCCTTATATCCAAATCTGGCATTACCGTTCATTGGCCACCATGTATCGTTGTTACCGCCTCCGTCAATGGTACCTTTACCGGTGATAGCTATGTCGCTGACCTTGTAGGCATAGATGCATGGAGAATAGTTCCAGCATGCGATGCCCTCCCATGAGGTGCGTACCAGCGGATAGAGTTTCGGTTCGAAAGCAAACTGCAGTACGGCACCCTCTTCGAGATTCAGTTCTACGAAACTCTTCATCTCGATGGCTCCTGTGCGCCAGGTACCCTTCGGGATGACTACGGTACCGCCACCTTTCTTAGAAACGAGGGCGATGAGCTTGTTGATTGCCTTCTGGTTCTGTGCAGCCGAAGCGTTCTGCTTGGCTCCATAGGCAGAAATAACATACTTCTTAGCTGCCTGCTTGATGCTAGGCAACTGTATGCTCTGTTCAATGCGCTGATATTCAGCATCGTTCCATCCGTCGGCCCAAGCGCAGGCAGGGATGAGGAGCAGAGCAACGAGTAAGGTCTTAAAGAATTTCTTCATTGTCTTTGTTCTAGTTTTATGATGATTTGTATTTATTTATTCGTTTGTATTGATCTGTTTGTTCGTTTGTATAGATCTGTTTGTTCGTTTGTCGTTTCTGACGTTTAACACATCGGTGCAAAGATACGAATTTTATTTGTAATAGAGGTGCTGCTAATGTTAAAATTAAATGTTTTTGGAAAAAAGTTTGGTGTTTTGAAAATAAAATGTTACCTTTGCAACGATAATTAACATTATTAACGCAATAAATACTGGGTAGCCTATTGAATAGACATTTACTTAATAAATAAAACAAGATTAAGAAAATGAGTAAACTCAATGAAATGACAGACGAAGAGTTGGCCTTGGCTTATGTCGGGGGCGACAACAGAGCCTTTGACCTCTTGCTTTCACGCAACGAGGTGAAACTGTTCTCTTACATCCTTTTCGTGGTTCACGATGAGGATCTGGCGAATGATATCTTCCAGGAGACATTCGTAAAAGCAATCAGTCGTTTGCATGCTGGTCAGTATTCTTGTTCAGGCAAATTTATTTCGTGGTTAATGCGTATAGCGCATAATGTAATCATCGACGGTTATCGCAGTCAGTGTGTGTTCCGCATGGTTGAACAGGGGAACGACAATGATCTTTCCTGTTTGCGCGGCGAAGAATTCCAGGCAGACTGTGCTGAGCAGGAGATAGTACGCAAACAGGTGCTTCGTGATGTGAAGAAACTGGTAGACTTTCTGCCGGCTCCACAACGTGAGGTGGTTTATATGCGTTATTATCAGGAAATGTCTTTCAAGGAAATTGCTGAGTGTACCAATGTGAGCATCAATACGAGTCTGGGAAGAATGCGTTATGCGCTCCTTAACCTCCGCAAGATGGCTAAGGAGCACAATATCTATCTGAATCTTGATTAGTGGAGTTCTTTCAGAGCATGGATGGTAGCATAAGGATCTGTGCTCTTGAACACATAACTTCCGCTTACCAGCACGTTTACTCCGGCTTTCACCAGTCTTGGGGCGGTTTCTGCCTGCACGCCACCATCTACCTCGATGAGTGCCTGGCTTCCGCTCTCCTTGATGAGCTGGCGCAGACGGCCTATCTTCCTGATGGTGTTCTCGATGAACTTCTGTCCGCCGAAGCCTGGGTTTACGCTCATCAGCAGTACCATGTCTACATCGCAGATGATGTCTTCCAGTACACATACCGGGGTAGAAGGGTTGAGGGTAACTCCTGCCTTCATGCCTGCTGCGTGAATCTGCTGGATGGTGCGGTGCAGATGGGTGCAGGCCTCGTAGTGCACGTTCATCATCATGGCACCGAGCTTGGCAGTCTGTTCTATGTAGTTTTCCGGATGCTGAATCATGAAGTGGACGTCGAGGGGCTTGGTGCATACCTTGCTCACGGCTTCAATCACAGGGAATCCGAACGAGATGTTGGGCACAAAGACGCCATCCATCACGTCGAGGTGGAGCCAGTCGGCTTCACTCTTGTTTATCATCTCTATATCACTCTTCAGGTCAATAAAGTTGGCTGAGAGCAATGAAGGGGATATCATTGTTTTCATCTTTCTTCTTCTGTTAGTTAGGATAGCACACCTTAAGCTTACCATTTTGCACCATGGTATGATAGGAATAGGCTATCTGCTTGATGAAGTAGATGGTTTGAGCCGAAGGTCTCATTTTCTTTGGTGTAAAAACTTGCTTCATAGGCGTGAATCTTTTTGTTTAAATGAATACTACTTATTATTTGTTGATTTCAGAACGGGCTTGTCTTGAGGTGAGTTTTCCTCTTTTCTTAACCTGTTCTCTAAATTAATAACGGCGTCTCTGGCAATTTATTACATTCCGTCGAAATATTTTTTCTTTTTCTTTCTCTCTATATATAATAAGGTATAGGGGGAAGAAGGAAGGGGAAAAGTGGGAAAAAAGGTAGCTTGGATGATAAAATTGTGTTAAATCTTAAAATTTCTCGACAAAAAGTTTGTAGTTTAAAAGAAAAACTGTACTTTTGCAGTAGAAAATGAAAAACGAAGGAGAATCTTTTCGTTAAAAAGAAAGAAACGCCTCGTTTTAGTAACAAACAATTAAAAGAAAAAGCAATATGAATACATTCGTATCTACATCATGGTGGTGGCGTAACTCAAGATTCCAAAAGTCGTGAGTCGAGACGCCGTATGTGGATGTGAACAACATAATATACTAGGGGCCTGCCGTAACTTACGACAGGCCCCTTTTCTTTTACAGCAAAATAAAAACAAAAATATAGGAGATATTAACTATGGAAATGAAGGACATTTTGAACAGAATGTTGAACCACGAGGAACTGACTCGTGAGGAAACCAGAGACATCATTGTAGGAATCACCAAGAGTGAATTTCCAGAGGAGCAGATTACAGCCCTGCTCACCGGACTGCAGATGAGAGGCGTAACGGTTGATGAACTGCTCGGTTTCCGTGACGGAATTCTTGCCACAGGCGTGCCAGCCATCCTGGATTGCGACCGCTACATTGACGTGGTGGGAACCGGTGGCGACCGCAAGAACACCTTTAACATTTCTACCACTTCCTGCTTCGTTATTGCGGGTGCGGGTTACAAGGTGGCAAAGCACGGCAACTATGCGGCTACTTCGGTGAGCGGCGCCAGCAACGTGATCAAGAACCACGGCGTTCAGTTTACCGACGACATGGATAAGCTGAACCGCAGCATCAACGAGGCAGGCATCGTTTATCTTCATGCCCAGCTCTTCGCCAAGGCAATGAAGTTTGTAGGTCCTATCCG
>JAJWAL010000135.1:0-6972 GCA_021618535.1 Segatella copri
CTGGGACTGATGAAACCCACAGACGGCAGCATCCGCTTTTATAAAGACGGGGAGGAAGTAAGGGAAATCAGTATGGGATATCTGCCCCAATACAATCATCTCGACAAACAGTTCCCTATCTCCGTTTATGAAGTGGTACTCTCAGGACTCAGCAAGACCAAAAGTCTCTTTTCGAGATACACCCAGGCACAGCACCAGCAGGTTCTCGACTGTCTGGAACAGATGCAGCTCACGGAGTTGAAAGACCGCCATATCGCAGCCTTGAGCGGCGGACAGCTGCAGCGAGTACTCCTCGCCCGCGCCATTGTTTCGAAACCCAATGTAGTGATACTGGATGAGCCCAACACCTACATCGACCGCCGTTTCCAGAAGCAGATGTACGAGATGCTGGAACAGATCAACAAGGAATGCGCCATCATCATCGTAAGCCATGATGTAGCCGAAGTGCTCAATAACGTAAAGCACATCGCCTGCGTAAATCATCATCTCCACTACCACGATACGGCAGATATGCCGAGAGAGAAACTGGAAGAGCATTTCTTAAATGTATAGGCTTATTATATAATAATGCCTAAAAAACAGGTGCAAAAATCCATATTATCTCATCTTTTTATTATCTTTGCAACTGGAATGTGCCTTTCTTGAAAGGCATAGAGAAAGCACTCAGAAACAGAGAAAGCATTCAGAAAGAAATATAATACATTAAAGTTTAAACAATAATGAAACAGTACAGATTAGTGGACAATATCTTCGGATGGGTCGCATTCATCATTGCGGCGTTCACTTATTGTTCCACAATTGAACCGACAGCCAGCTTCTGGGACTGTCCTGAGTTTATTACAACTGCTTACAAGCAGGAGATCGGTCACCCACCTGGGGCACCATTCTTCATGCTTTTAGGCAATTTCTTCACACATTTCGCCAGCGACACCACCCAGGTAGCCAAGATGGTGAACACGATGAGCGCCCTCCTGAGCGCCGTCTGTATCATGTTCCTCTTCTGGACCATCACCCACCTGGCACGCCGACTCGTCATCAGCGACTGGAAAGAACTGACTACCAGCAAGCTGATAGCCATCGAGGCATCCGGTATGGTAGGCGCACTTATCTACACCTTCAGCGATACCTTCTGGTTCTCAGCTGTCGAGGGTGAGGTTTATGCGTTCTCTTCTGCCTTTACCGCTGTGGTATTCTGGCTGATATTGAAGTGGGAAGACCATGCTGACGAGCCTCATAGCGACCGTTGGCTTGTGCTCATCGCCTATATGACCGGTTTGAGTATCGGTGTCCACCTGCTCAACCTGCTCTGTATTCCAGCCATCGTATTGGTTTATTACTACAAGAAGGTGCCACATGCCAACCTCAAGGGTTCACTCCTGGCGCTGTTCCTTTCATTCCTCGTAGTAGTAGCCGTACTGTATGGTGTGGTTCCAGGTATCATCACCGTAGGCGGCTGGTTCGAGCTGTTCTTTGTCAACACCCTCGGCTGTCCGTTCAATACCGGTGAAATCGTATACATCATCTGTCTTGTAGCCTCTGTCATCTGGGGCATCTACGAGACCTGTAATGCATCAGAGAAGAACGAGAAGAAGCAGAATATCGCCTTCGTTCTCGGTTTCGGCATGCTCGGCATCCCATTCTACGGATATGGCTGGACAGCTGCCATCACCGGCATCATCGTGCTGGTTATCCTCTGGTTTGTACTCGGCTACAAGCGCAAGCAGGAAGTAGTAACAGGCGTTGACGAATCTACTGGCATCGCCAAGAAGAAGATGCAGCTCCTGCCGCTCATCTCAGCACGCGTCAAGAACACAGCCTTGCTCTGCATGCTGATGCTGATGATTGGTTATTCCAGCTACGCACTCATCGTGATCCGTTCTTCTGCCAACCCTCCTATGGACCAGAACTCTCCTGAGGACATCTTTACCCTGGGAAGTTATCTGAGCCGCGACCAGTATGGCGACCGCCCTCTGTTCTATGGTCAGGCTTATACATCACAGGTAGCCCTCGAAGTAGACGGCAACATGTGCAAGCCTGTTATGAAGGAAGGCGCACCGGTTTACCAGCGCAAGGAGAAAGCTTCGGCTGATGAGAAGGACTCTTACTTCGTAGTAAGTCACAAGAATAAGTATATCTATGCCCAGAACATGCTCTTCCCTCGTATGTACAGTTCGGCTCATGCCCAGGCATACGAAGACTGGATGGGCGGTGTAGAAGGCACAGAGATTCCTTACGACCGCTGCGGAGAGAGTATGATGGTGAAGATGCCGTCACAGTTTGACAACATCCGCTTCTTCCTTTCCTATCAGTGCAACTTCATGTACTGGCGCTACTTCATGTGGAACTTTGCCGGCCGTCAGAACGACATCCAGGGCAATGGTGAGCCAGAGCACGGCAACTGGATTACCGGTTTCTCATTCATCGATGATTCACTCTATGGCGACCAGAGCAAATTGCCAGATGACCTGAAGGAGAACAAGGGCCACAATGTATTCTATTGCATGCCGCTGATTCTCGGTCTCATCGGACTTTTCTGGCAGGCTTGGTATACCCGCAAGAAGAAGGTAATGAAGAACGGCAAGGAAGAGGAAGTGCTCCTCCCTATCGGAATCCAGCAGTTCTGGATTGTATTCTTCCTGTTCTTCATGACAGGTCTTGCCATCGTCATCTACCTGAATCAGACTCCTATGCAGCCACGTGAGCGTGACTATGCTTATGCCGGCTCATTCTATGCATACGCTATCTGGTGCGGTCTCGGCGTACTCGCCATCATCGACATTCTGAAGCGCAAGATGAAGCTCAGCGGTACTGCCGTAACAGCCATCGTAGCTGTACTAACTCTGCTCGTACCAATCCAGATGGCTTCACAGACTTGGGATGATCACGACCGCTCAAACCGTTACACCTGCCGTGACTTCGGTCAGAACTACCTGATGTCACTCCAGGAGAAGGGCAACCCTATCATCTTTACCAATGGTGATAACGATACCTTCCCACTCTGGTACAACCAGGAGGTAGAAGGCGTAGGAACAGATGCCCGCGTATGTAACCTGAGCTACCTGCAGACCGACTGGTATATCGACCAGATGATGCGTCCTGCATACAACTCACCATCCGTGCCAATCACCTGGCCACGTCTCGACTTCTGTTCAGGTACCAACGAATATGTATCTGTTGAACCTGAGGCAAAGAAGCAGATTCTCGACTTCTACAAGCAGGATCCAGAGAACGCCAAGAAGCAGTTTGGTGCCGAACCGTTCGAGCTCAAGAACATCCTGAAGAACTGGGTACGCAGCAAGAACCCTGACATGCACTTCATCCCTACGGATACCCTCTATGTCACCATCGACAAGGAGGCTGTAAAGAAGAGCGGCATGATGATGGCTACAGATTCTATCCCTGACAAGATGGTTATCTCTCTGACAGGTAAGAATGCACTCTATAAGGGTGATCTGATGATGCTCGAGATGTTGGCACAATGCAACTGGACCCGTCCGCTCTACGTAGCACTCACCGTAAGCGAAGAGAACTATATGAACCTCGGTGACAACTTCGTACAGGAGGGACTTGTGAACCGTATCACTCCGTTCACCACAAACAAGCCAGGTGCCAAGAACTTCGATACAGAGAAGGCTTATCACAACATCATGACTCGATTCAAGTTCGGCAACCTGAAGCAGAAGGGTCTCTATATCGACGAGACTACCATGCGCATGTGTTATACTCACCGTCGCCTGCTTGGTCAGACTGCTCTCCAACTCATCGCTGAAGGCAAGAAGCAGAAAGCTATCAACATCTTGAAGAAGGCTGATGTAGAGATTCCTACATACAACGTACCACTCGACTACTTGAATGGTGGCATAGATATGGCTCGCGGCTGGCTGATGACCGGTCAGAAAGCCAAGGGTAAGGAATACGTAGAGGCTATATGGAAGAACGCTTCACAATACCTCAACTACTATCTCTCGCTGCCAAACGACCTTTTCCTCCAGGCAGAGCACGACTGCATCCGTCAGATCATGATCATGCAGAGCATCTGCGAGGCTGCCGGAATGGTGAGTCCACAGTTGGAGAAGAAGTATGAGAAGCAGCTCAACAACCTCTACCGTCTCTATCATGGCAGAGGTGGCAGAATGCCGGAAGGCAATCAGTAAAAAATAGAAAAAAGTTTGGTGTCGCGAAACACGACACCAAACTTTTCATTATTCATATAAACCTGTTTTATCCATGTTCATAGAGCAACCAGCCAAATGGCTCAGATGGTTATATCCAAAGGCCATCTGGAGAATGGACAAGAAAGACCATTCTGTCTATCTTACATTTGATGACGGTCCGATTCCAGAGTCAACTCCATTCATCTTAGAGACCCTGAGAAAGTACAATATCAAGGCTACTTTCTTTATGGTAGGCGAGAATGTATTGCGCCATCATGACCTCTACAACCAGATTGTGGCAGAGGGTCATCAGGTAGGCAACCATACATTCAATCATATCGGTGCCTTTAAGCACCGCGTCATTTCCTACGTGCTCAACACCAATAAGGCGAACGATATCATCCATGCCCATCTCTTCCGTCCACCTCACGGCTGGATGCGACCAAGTGAGTATTGGTGGCTGCACCGCACTTACAAGGTCATCATGTGGGATGTGGTGACGCGCGACTATTCCAAATGGATGACGGCAGAAGATGTGGTGAACAATGTGAAGCGATATGCCCGCAATGGCAGCATCATCACCTTCCACGACTCGCTGAAGAGCATTGAAAAGCTGAAGACAGCGCTCCCTCAGGCCATAGAATGGCTCATGGAACAGGGTTATGAATTTAAGACTTTTGAATAAGAAGCTGTTATTCCCAAACAGGAACAGCCCAATAAACACAGACAAGAAATGAGCAAAAGAATCAACAGTTATCAGGCAGTAGCTGCATTTGTAAGAGGTTTCTTCGAAGCTTACGCACGTGGCATCATCGATGCTACCATCGAAGGCAATGACTTCAGCAAGAAGAACGACCCGAAACAGATCAAGCAGATGATGCTGGAGCACTATGGCGAGGTAAACCAATACTTCTTCGACATCATGTTCTCAACCCTCGTACGCCTCAACTACAAGACTGCCGAGGAAGCCAACGAGCGCATGAAGAAGAACTTCGACAGCATGAAACAGGCTGACCCGACCTTTGAGCCAACCATGCTCGACTACTTGCGCATTGCCTGCAAATCGAACCAGCTTTACAAGGCGATGGAGTCTGAATACAAGCGTAACTTCACCTGGCTTCTTCAAGGCAAGTTTACCACACTTGAAGAGCATGTACGCGATTACACCCACGGCATTCTCATCAGTCTCGCCGACGAACCGATG
The DNA here is from genome assembly GCA_021618535.1 of Segatella copri. Classification (GTDB taxonomy): domain Bacteria; phylum Bacteroidota; class Bacteroidia; order Bacteroidales; family Bacteroidaceae; genus Prevotella; species Prevotella copri_O. The sequence goes on from JAJWAL010000135.1 coordinate 5,359, forward strand.
GCCATCCATCTCCTGGTCCGCATCATCGTGAAGGCATACGCAGCCGGACTGAAATGTGGTAGCAAGGAGGGCGAGCAGCACCAGCTCCACATGCCTACCCTTCACGGCATGTTGCTGAACAATGTCAACATCCTGCTCAACGAGACTCCGCTCAAGAGCAGCACCGAAGATCCTGTTGCCCTCTTCAAGGAGGCATGTAAGAATGAAGAAGAAAACATCAACGTTCTTTTCAACACATTAAACGATGCGATGAAAGAACTGGCAGAAGAATAAGAGAAAAGCATCATTGATGACGAGCACAGCACCAGATTCGAGAACCTTATCTATCGTGCCCTGTCAAGTGACTTGATTACAGAATCCAAGGATGCCGTCTTACTCAACAAAACGACAGAGGAAGTATTACATAATTTCGTTCTTTCCTAATGGAAATAGTAATCAGTGATACCAATATATTCAGATAGTAAACTCATCAGCATAGCCCATTGATTGGGCTATGCCAATAAGTATATTTTAGTTCAGCCAATTCTTTGGATATAAGCAGACTTCACGTCTGCCCCATCTGTGTTAATCTGAGAGATCTGTGGGCCAGAAAAGAGTTAAGAAGAATTCTAAAGATTACCTCTTGTTTTTTATCTTATATAGCCCAACAAGTCAAGATACATCATCCTTGACTCTAAGTGTTCATCATCAGGAATATGATTTGCTTCTTTCTCTAATTCTTCTGTTGAGTACAAGAATTTGAAGCCATTCTTTCCATAAAAACGTAATACATTTTCCTTGTTATAGGCATCAACCACAATAAAACGGCAACCAGTTTTATTATCAGGTAACAAAAACCAAGATATGATATAGTCAATTGCTTGTGAGCCAATACCATCATTAGTACCTTGAAAATTCTTCGCAACTCCAAGTCTTCCTATCAATACTGCAGGATAACTTCTTGTTCTTTTGGAATTAGGAATTTTTCTCTGTATTTTGTTTCTTGAAGCATTCGGAATCAAAGCAGCCTTGATACTATCATTTGCCAATGTAAAGGCACAAACGATTTCATCCTTACCACTTTTTTCCGTGGCAAAGAAATATGTTTTTCCCAATAATTGCCCATCATAAAGACAAGCCTCCTGGTGAAAGAAATCATCAAGATCTTCATCACCACAGCTAAAAGAGTCAAGCTCTTCTTTTGTCGTAACCCGATAAAGAGAGCAATTACTTTGCAAAAGGACTCTTTCCTCCATGTGCTTTCAAATTAGCGGTTGAACGAACCAATATTTTCTCCACATCAGCAAATGACATTCGCAATGCCTTTCTTTGTGGATTGCGTTCATTCTCCTCTGCCTCACGAACAAATCGTTCAGCAGTCTCACCTGTCAAAACAGGAATACTTCTTATCTCTAAAGACATAACCTTTCATTTTAAACGTTTAATAATGTCGCAAAATTACACATATTCTTCGAAACCACCAAGAAAATCAGAATAAATCTGCAACTTATCAGCCAATTACCCAAAAATCAACTATAAACTATTAACTAAATACTAACTTAAAATTTTGCTTTTGCTAAAATAGCCTTCATCTCAGCACGTTGCTTTGAGAAATCTATGCTACCACGCTTCTTC
>JAJWAL010000136.1:0-6891 GCA_021618535.1 Segatella copri
AATAAAAAGCATAATGAAGATTATTTTCACTAGTTTCGACAAGGCGGCAATCACGAATTTGCCAAGAGCTTTGTTTCCTGGCAAAATCGTAGTCGTTGACAAGCCTGAAGATACAGAAGCGGCTGTTAATGACCTACTTAGCCATTATATACTGGGTGTGGATACAGAAACGCGCCCATCATTCAAGCGTGGTCAGGCTTACCATGTTTCGTTGTTGCAGGTGAGTACACATGATACTTGTTATCTTTTCCGCCTGCATCATACGGGCATGACTCCTGCCATCATTCGCTTGCTCGAAGATACCACCGTGCCAAAAGTAGGACTTTCCTGGCACGATGACTTGCTGCAGCTCCATAAGCGAGCTGCTTTTAAGGCTGGCTACTTTATCGAGTTGCAGGATGTTGCAAAGAACTTTGGTATCGCAGACATGAGTCTGCAGAAACTGTATGCTAACCTGTTTCACCAGAAAATCAGCAAGGCGCAACGGTTGAGCAATTGGGAGGCTAGCGATTTGAAGGAATCGCAGGCTCTCTATGCAGCTACAGATGCCTGGTGCTGCATTAATCTGTATGAGGAATTCAAGCGTTTGTCTGCTTCAGGCGATTACGAGCTCGATGAACTCAGGGTATGATATAAGGTGGTAAGGAATAGAATTTGATAATCGTAAGAAACTTCATATATAAATATGTATAAAAGCGTATATTTAAAGAAAGGTAAGGAAGAATCGCTCAAGCGTTTTCATCCATGGATCTTCTCGGGTGCTATCCAGGCAATGGATGAGGGCATAGAGGAGGGCGACATTGTGAGAGTGTTTACCCGTAGTGGTGAATTCATTGCTATAGGTCATTATCAGATCGGTTCTATCGCTGTACGTGTTCTTTCTTTTAGAGATATTGAGATTGATGAGGAGTACTGGTGTGCCAGATTGGATTCGGCATATAAGATGAGACTCGCTTTGGGTATTGCCGGTAATTCATCCAATACTACTTATCGCTTGGTTCATGGTGAGGGTGATAACTTGCCGGGACTTGTTATCGACTGCTATGGTCCTACTGCTGTCATGCAGGCTCACAGTGTGGGTATGCATGTTTGCCGCATGGAGATAGCCAAAGCCTTGAAGAAGGTGATGGGCGAAGCTCTGGAGAATATCTACTATAAGAGTGAGACAACCTTACCGTATAAGGCTGACCTCAGACAGGAAAATGGCTTTATACTGGGAGGTGATGCTGACGATGTTGCTGTAGAGAATGGACTGAAATTCCATATCGACTGGTTGCGTGGTCAGAAAACGGGTTTCTTCGTAGATCAGCGTGAGAACCGTTCGCTGCTCGAGCATTATGCCAAGGGTAAGAGCGTGCTCAACATGTTCTGCTATACCGGCGGTTTTTCTGTTTATGCGATGAGAGGCGAGGCTAAGGCTGTTCACTCTGTAGACAGCAGTGCCAAGGCGATAGAATTGACCAATGAGAATATTGCGCTCAATTTCCCTGGAGATGCACGCCATGAGGCTATCTGCGAAGATGCCTTCAAGTATCTTGATGAACATGACCAGCAGTATGATCTGATTGTTCTTGATCCTCCTGCTTTTGCCAAGCACCGTGCGGCTTTGCGCAATGCGTTGAAGGGCTATACCCGCCTGAACGTAAAGGGCTTGCAGCGTATTAAGAAGGGCGGCATCCTTTTTACCTTCAGTTGCTCTCAGGTGGTTACGAAGGATCAGTTCCGCAATGCTGTGTTTACTGCTGCAGCGCAGGCTGGAAGAAAGGTTCGCATCTTGCACCAGTTGCACCAGCCTGCCGACCATCCTATCAATATATATCATCCGGAAGGTGAATATTTGAAGGGATTGGTTCTCTATGTAGAATAACAAATGATTAAAGGATAGATAATGAATAAGTTCAAAACGTTTACAGCCTTGATGCTCTTGCTGGCTATAGGATTTGCAGGATGTGGCAAGTCGGAAGCAGAACGTCATCGCTTGAGCAAGAAGGAAAAGGCTAGATTGGATAGCCTAGACCGTGCTGCGCTGAAGATAGCGGTGATGCCAACAATGGACTGCCTGCCAATCTTTCTGGCATGTGATGACAGTATCTTCCAGCAGCAAGGTGTAGACGTACATTTGCGTAGATATACTGCACAAATGGATTGTGATACTGCTATCGAGCGCAAGCGCGTAGAGGGAGCCGTGACCGATCTGATTCGTGCACATCATATAGAGAAACGGGGTACTGCTTTGACGTACCCTATTTCTACCAATCTTTATTGGCAGTTTATCACCAATAAGCGTTCGCGTATATCCGAACTGAAACAACTGTCTGATAAGATGGTGGCAATGACCCGCTACTCTGCAACTGATTATCTGGCTACTTTAGCAATCGATAGCGGTAAGCCTAAATATGATGCTTATAAGGTTCAAATCAACGATTTGAACATCCGTCTGCGTATGTTGCTTAACAACGAGATGGATGCCATGTTGCTGCCAGAACCTCAAGCTACCAAAGCCCGACTTGAACAGCATGTAAAACTCTTTGACAGCAGAGATAAGAACTTGCAGTTAGGTGTTGTTGCTTTCCGCAAAAAAATACTTTCAGAGCCGCGCCGTAAAGACCAAGTTGCCAAGTTTATCAAGGCGTATAATATTGCTGTTGATAGCATAAACAGTCGTGGGGTACAGCATTATGCAAGAATCATCACAAAATATACGGGTGCCGATGCTAAAACCATCAGTAATCTTCCAAAACTTAAATATGAACACGCTATGGAACCAAGACGTCGTGACCTGGCTGTAGCACAAAAATAAGCGGCTTATGAAAAGAGAAGATTTTAGCTGGACAAAGTTTTCGCATGAAAATGTCACTACTATATCCAGAATAGAGGCAATTCGCAAGATAATTGACCAGGAAGTGGGTTTGGAGCCATGTCTGTCTGGAATAGCGGAAATTGAACAAAGATATGATGCTTTATATCATGATTATATAGCTGGCAAACTTAAACATCGGGAACTTTATGATCTTGCTTCAGATTTGGACATGGATATAGATAATTTCTATAGTAAAATGCGCCACGAATGGATTTTGGCTAATGAGTCTACATTTGTTGCACTTCGCAAAAGAGCTCAGAATCTGAAAAGTTTTGATGAGGTACAGGAAACCTTTGAGAAATTTGCTACAGATGAAGCTATGCTAAATTTGAGGGTAGACTTGTCTGAAGAACAGATAGACGAGGAAAGACAAAAAATACAAGAGCAGCTTAATGCCTATCGCAATATGGTGTTTTCTTATATTTTGACAACTGATGAATGGAATGATGATTTTGTCAAGAATATTCTTGATATCATCGCTTCCGATTTGGTAGATCCATACACCATCAATATGATTGTTTCGGCTGTTTCATTGTCATGCTCTGTATTTATGGATGCCCCTAGACTTGCAGTCTTGATGCGCTTAATCAAGTCTGACGACAGTACTTGCAGTGTTCGCCAGCGAGCTTTGGTGGGTTTCGTTTTCTGTGCAATAACCAATTCGGGTGAAAAACAGAAATATTGGGATTCTGCTGCTGGCTTGATCATGGACGATGAATTTTTGGCAGTCTGTGTTGATCTCCAACGCCAGATGCGTCTATGTCTTACAAGTAAAAAGGATAGCAAGGAGATGATGCATTCCGTGGTGAAGACCATGTTCACTTCTTTTACTCAGGATTTGGCCGAAAAGATAGACCAAACGGGTGAATTGGGACTTAATCGCTTCTCAGCAGATGGGGAGAATCCTGATGATGCCCTTAAGGGAGCCTTCGACTATATGTTGAATTCAGAAGATATAGGAGTTGATGTCTATTACCATCAGTTTGCCAACCAGAAGAGCTTCGGTCATTTCCATTCACTCTATAATTGGTTTGTTCCTTTCTATGTCCGTAATTCTACGCTCAAGAATGTTCGGGCTACGATGAAACAGCATCGCAATTTCATCAACAATCTCTTGAGAGGCGCCTCTATGTGTGATACCGATCTGTATAGCATCATTCTTTCATTGAATAATACATCTAAGGAATTTATTGAATCATTGGATGTTACCCCGGAAAATATGGTGTCAGGTCCTGTTTTTTATGACGAAGAAGATGAGGAGGAAAAAGAGCCGAATACCGAAGAACCAGTAGAGGATGAGACTGATTCTACAGAAGCAAAGGATTCTGAAAATGTCACACTGCTTGATTCGGTAATGGAACATGAAGAGAATCTCTCTGAAGAGGAAAAGAAGAAACGTGCAGTTAGGGTTCGTCATCGCTATGTGCAGGACCTCTACCGATTCTATACTCTCTCTCCAATGAGGAAGGCATTTGATAATCCTTTCGAAGTGCAGAAGGAAATTCCTTTCTTTACTACGGGACTGTTTGCTAAACCGGAATATGACAAGTATCGCCTGTCGCTGGCCCGTTTCTCTGCTAAAAGAGGTGACTATGCCTTTGTTAGCAAGATTTTGCGTAATCTGGAAAAATATACCGACGAAGAGCATATGATGCTTGCATTGGCATACAAATCGGAGGAAAAATATGATGAAGCGCTTGAACATCTCTATGTGATTAAGAATACAAGCCCAACTTATAAGGCTGCCACGGAGTTGAAATTAGAAATAGAAGAAGAGATAAAAGACCCGGCGGCTTTAATAACATTGAATTGCTTGATTAAAGAAGAATCAGATGAGAGTAAGCAGTTTAAGCTCAAGCTGAAAAAGACCGATCTCTTATTGAAACTCCATCATTATAAAGAGGCTTTGGAATGGGCTTTCCAGATGGATGAACAGTATCCTAAGGAAGAACAGGTTGAATGCAGACTGGCTTTCTCTTTGCTCTTTTCAGAATCGGAAGGCGATAAAAACATTGACCATGCAATGGCTTTAATAGAACCTTATCTGCAAAATAGTGATGATAATGAGATCAGGGAAATTTTGAATTCTGACATGACAGATATGGATAAGGATGATAAGCAGCGCATGTTCATGAAAATGTTATCTGCGATGGTGAACAAAGTTTCCAAGCCACAAGACCACAGATGGGAGTCTATGAAATTTTTCTATTATGGACTCTGCGTTCTCGTGAAAAAGGGAGGATCTGCAGCTATCAGATTTTTGGATGAAGCATCTGGTCATGCAGCTTTTTCCCCTAAGGAAGATATAGATGCATTCGGCCTGCTCGAGATGGGAGATTGGCTCGATAATCGTGGTATTGCGCCTATAGAATTGGAATTTATAACAAAAAAAGTTTTCGAGGAAAGGAAAAAACAATAAAGATGGCGGAGAATAATAAAAATAAGAATAAGGTACAGATAGATCCAACCTACGCCCATTTGCAGCCGCAGGCTGTGAATGTGGAGCAGGCGGTACTGGGTGCCTTGATGATAGATTCTGATGCCTTTTCGGTGGTGTCGGAGTTGCTCAAGCCGGATACTTTTTATGACCCGCGTCATAAGAGAATATATCAGGCTATCCAGGTGATGAACATGGAGGAACGGCCTGTGGATATCATGACTCTTGCCGATCAGTTAGCCAAGACAGGCGAACTGGATAAGGTGGGAGGAGCACAATATCTCATGGATATTTCTGCAGGCATGGCTTCGGCTGCCCATGTAGAGTCGCATGCCCGTATCCTGGCGCAGAAATATATGCAGCGTCAGCTGATTCATTATGCCGGTGACATCGAGACGATGGCGTATGAAGAAGGTGTGGATGTGGATGAACTGATGCAGAAAGCTGAAGGTGAACTCTTCCAGCTTTCGCAGAACAATATGAAGCAGGATTATACACAGATTGATCCGGTTGTAAAGGAGGCCGTTGCCATCTTGCAGCGCGCTGCTCAGAACTCGGGTGGTCTTACCGGTATTCCTACGGGTTATCGTGGGTTGGATGATATGACATCAGGTTGGCAACCGTCCGACCTTGTGATTATCGCCGGTCGTCCTGCCATGGGTAAGACTTCCTTTGCATTGAGTATTGCCAAGAATGTGGCGGTAGATTATGATGTGCCTATCGGATTCTTCTCTCTGGAAATGAATAACGTTCAGTTGGTGAACCGACTCATCTCGAATGTTTGCGAGATTTCGGGTAAAAAAATACTGAACGGACAATTGGAACAGCCAGAATGGGAACGGTTGGATAAAAAACTGAGAAAACTGACAGGTGCACCTATTTATATTGATGATACGCCTGGTCTTTCTGTTTTCGAACTCCGTACCAAGGCGCGCCGACTGGTAAGGGAAAAGGGTGTTAAACTGTTGATGATCGACTATCTTCAGCTGATGAATGCCAATGGTATGAAGTTTGGTAGTCGTCAGGAGGAGGTATCTACCATCTCCCGTTCGCTCAAAGGTATTGCCAAAGAGCTGAATATTCCTGTGCTTGCTCTTTCGCAGCTCTCCCGTAATGTAGAGAACCGTGAGGGTTTGGAAGGAAAGCGACCTCAGTTGAGTGACCTCCGTGAATCCGGTGCCATCGAGCAGGATGCCGATATGGTGCTTTTCGTTCACCGCCCGGAATATTATCACATCTATCAGGATGAAAAGGGTAATGACCTTCATGGTATGGCACAGATTATCATTGCCAAGCACCGTAAGGGCTCTGTTGGAGATGTTCTCCTGAACTTCCGTGGAGAATTTACCCGATTCCAGGATCCGCAGGATGCTGCAGCAGCACCTGTCGAGGAAGGTGGTGAGATTGTAGGCTCTAGGATGAATGGCGGAGGGCAGGATGGTAATCCGCTACCACCGCCGCCTGCAGAGAATCTGCCTTTCTAAGGTTAGAGTTTGTCAATTTTTCACTCACAAACTGGCTTTTTCGCCAAATTCTTGCACAGGATTAACGTTTTTGGGTAAAAAATCCATAAGATTATAGGAATTTGTTATCA
>JAJWAL010000137.1:0-6877 GCA_021618535.1 Segatella copri
TACACTTACTTTGCACCCGACAATCGGTCAATGGTGCAAACCGTGACCACTATACTAACAAATAAAACAGCATAAGCTATGGCAAGAACAAAAGATGCAGTCTTGGCTCCTGAGCAAAAGGAGCTGATGGAAAAAGAGTATTTGGATTTTGTTAAACCATCTACGTATGGCAACAAAGCCAATCCAAGTAGTTGTAATTCTCTCTATGATGATGTAGAGAACCCAGAGTTGAGAGCAATTGTAGAGAAAGTTGCTGCAACAACTCCCTATAGAGAGGAAACATCAACGAACGAGGCTCAATCGCCACCGAATCCGCAGAAGCGCATCAGCGGCAAGCAGCGCAAGGCGACATTGGAGGAGTATCAGCAGACCTTCCTCCAAGTTCCAAGGATTGACGACCGCAAGCCAGTCTTCGTCAGTTCCGATGTGCGAGACCGTCTTGATCGTGTCGTCCGCATCCTCGGAGGGAGACGCATGAGCGTATCGGGCATCATCGAGAACATCGTGCGCCACCACCTAAGCCTTTATGAAGAGGACTTCGAGGCTTGGCGCAAATTGTGAGAATTAAGGTCTGCGACCTTGGACATGGATAGCTGAAAGGCAGTAGTTCCAACTAACGTGTTCTGAGAGGGAGCGAGGTTATGTTTTGGGAACCCCAAAACGCCTCGCTCCACCATGAGGGCGGAGGAATTTTGCTCCCGACGGTCGCAGAAAGTGAGTGTACCAACTGTAAACAGTATATCGAATGACAAGCATACATGAACAGGACAAGAGAAAGGGCGGAAGACCGCCCACAGGCAGGGTTCGCAAGCTGTCGAAGTCTGTCACGGTGAAGTTCTCAAAGCCAAGCTACGAGGCTTTGAGACTGAGGGCGAGAAAAGCCAACCGCAAGTTGGCGGAGTACATCCGTGAGTCCGCCTTGAACGGCGAGGTGGTCAGTGGACACAACACTGAGACGGTAGCCATCGCCAAGAATCTCATTGGCATGGCGAACAACCTCAACCAACTTACCAAGCTGTCGCATCAGAGAGGTTTCCATGAAACCCATGTATATGTGGTGGACTTGTTGAGAAGATTGAAAGCAATCCTTGGCGAGTATCGCCAAGCAAGTTATAAACCGAAGCCAAGCAGTATGGGCAGAAAGGAGGATACCACATGATAGGCAAGCTAAAGAAGGGCAGCTCATTTGGTGGTTGCATCCGCTATGTTACAGGCAAGGACGAGGCGAAAATCATCGCCTCGGATGGTGTGTTACTCGGCACGAATGCCGAGATAACGCAAAGTTTCGAGCTACAGAGGCAGCTAAATCCAAGGATTAAGAAGCCTGTGGGACACATTGCATTGAGCTTCAAACCAGAGGACAAGCCACGTTTGACGGATGAGTTCATGGCTAAGATAGCCCTTGAATACATGCAGATGATGGGGATAAAAGATACTCAATTCATCATCGTAAGGCATCACAACACCGACAATCCACATTGTCATATCGTGTATAACCGCATCAATAACGAGGGCAAGCTCATATCAGACAGGAATGATTACAGGCGTAATGAGCAAGTGACCAAGGCTCTTAAATCCAAGTATGGATTTACCTACGGAACGGACAAGAGCAATACTAATACTCGCAAGTTACGCAATGCTGAGCGAGCCAAATATGAGATTCACAATGCTGTAAAGAGCGCATTGAGAATGGCAGATAGCTGGGACGAGTTCAAAAGTGAACTTGCAAAACGAGGTGTTCACTTAGAGTTTGTCTATAAGGATAAGGAGCAAACCAAGGTTCAAGGCATCCGATTCTGCAAGGACGGATATAGTTTCAAGGGTACACAGATTAGCCGAGACTATAGCTTTGGCAAACTGAATGCGAGATTAGAGGGAACGGAGAACCTTTTATCAGCAAGAGCCAAATCTGCTCAGCAATATGAGCAGGGCTGTCATAAGAATGAGCAGATGCCATTCATGTCGGAGAGCAGTCAGGATCCTTGGGGCGGTATTTCTTCCATTGGACTTTTTGCTCCAGCCAATGCTCAGACCTTTGAGCAATTCCCAGAGGATGAATCATCCAAGAAGAAAAAGAAGAAACGCAGAAGAGGCTTTAGCCTTTGATGCAAGTTACAAACCATTCAAACAACAAAAGAAAGATGAAAGAAGAACTATTGGAAGCCATCTACGGCACAGTTGAGAGATTGGAGCAGAAAGTCGATGAACTTTCTGCTTCACCAAAGTACGCAGGAGCGGAAACCGTTCCTGCAAGTAATGACACAACCAAGTTGGAGAAATCAATCATTGCTATGTTTGGCAAGGAAGAGGAAGTCAGAGGTAAAATATCCAAATTAAGAGATGCCATTGTTGTTTTTGTTGACCTTATCAAGGCTGAACTCGGCAAAAATGAGCAGCGAAGCAAGCTCTTGGTTGATGCTGTTAAGCAGATGAGACAAGAGAATGATGTTTCCTCGAAGGTATTGCTGGACAAACTTGAAGTGATGAACAATTCACCTCAGAAGAAACTTGTCACCCATCGCTTCGAGCCTACATCAAAGTATGTTCTTCTTTTCATTGGTGGCTTGGCTCTATCTCTTGTCATATCCATTTGGGGCAATCTAACCCAATGGCGAGAACACCAAGATTGGGAGGAGGCAGACTTGAAGTATAGAGCTTTGAAGATGGTTCTGTCTGCTGATGACCCAAACATCTTATATATAGAGAAGCACTTCTCTGTAAACAGAGACGAAAATGTCATAGACTATGTCAAAAATCGTGTTGCAGCTTACGAAGATTCTGTTCTCAAATACAATGAAATGGTACGGATGGCTGCATACAAAGACAGTGTAGCTAATGAACTTCGCAGAGAGTCTAATAGCATAAAACGTACTATTAAAAATTACCAATAATTTTTATCCAATACCCCAATGAGATGGAATTTACATTCAAATCCATTTCATTGGGACATATAATTAAAACTGTTTATTTGTTTCTAATAACATATTCAAATTCATCAAAATTCTCATATCCTAATTCTATTAAGACTTGGCGACTGTGTTTCCTGTCATCTTCGGTGTTGAACTTGGGGATTATGGGGAGACGAAGGATGATCTTGTCTTTATGTTTGGCATGAGTGTTGAGCCAGACAAGGTTGTCGATAACTTGCCGGTTGGGCTTACCAGTGTAGGCTTGATAGATGGCAGGATTCATGTCCTTGATGTCGATGATAAAGGAGTCAATGTATGGGGTGACTTTCTCCAAGTGATGGCGAGGTACGTTTAGACTCGTCTCCATCGTAAAGTGCCATCCCTCTGGGCATAGTTCACAAAACTCCTTTATGAATGAACTCCACAGAAGCGGTTCACCTCCACCAAAACAGATGCCGCCTCCTGTAGCTAAGAAGTAGAGGTTGTCCATCTCCACGTTCGCCATCAGCAGTTCTGTATCCACCTCCTGCCATACGCCGTCAGCATCAAGGCATTGGGGATTGAGACAGTACTTGCAATGAAGAGGACAACCATGAAATGCTACGAGCGTAGTAACCCCCTCACCGTCAATTGTAAGACGATGACGGTCGATACAGATAAGTGGAGCTGTATTCATCTTATTCAGGTCTGAAATTTACAGAAACAACATATTTCATTTTCACAGCTTTGCCATTTTGTTTTGCAGGATTCCATTTTGGCATACTTTTCACAACCCTAATGGCTTCCTTGTCAAGTTCAGGGCTAATGCTTCTAATTACCTTTATATCACTCAAACTTCCGTCCTCGTTTACAATAAAGACAACATGAACTCTGCCCATAGCAGCACCTTCCCTACAAATTTCTGGATAGCGTAGATTATCCTTGATGTATTTCATCAATGCAGCCATACCACCTGGGAATGAAGGCATCTCCTCTACAACACCAAATATATTGCTGTTTTCTATGGAGTCTGTATCAACAGCTGATTGCATTAAAGCGGTATTGCCTTTTTTTGATTTCTTGGATGTGGTACCTTTCCTATCATTTGAAGTTCGCTCTTTTGTTATTTCCATTCGAGGATTTCTTGGAATCTCTCCTAATTTTCTATTTTCTTCTTCTGCATATTTAGCCTCATCACTAAACGAGATATCTCCTTCCAATTGTCTGTCTCCAGGTTTAGGCTCTTCTTTTTTCACTATATTAAGTTCACTTTTAGTAGCATCCGAAGATATTCTTTGTACCTTTCCATCCGAACAAGCTGTCATAGCGACAAGTCCTGCTACTATGCCTGCTACCTTAATGGCTTTTCCAGCCATTTGTCTGAGGTGCAGCTCATATTCCAAGTCTCTTACATCTTGCTCACATTTAGGGCAAGTTCCCATACATTCACCCTTATAATTACATTCTTCAGGTGAATAGTCTATCCCATTGGCATCCGCTATTTGCTTGCGGATTGCTTTGAGGGTATTGCATATGTTACGTCCTCTTGTTACCATTGCTTATTTTCTTTTATGCTTATGTCCTTTTTTTACAACAACTATTTCTCCAGTGAGTCCTCCACTTTCTGTCAAAGTGATAACATTGAGCTTTTCGAGGTTCATTTCAGAGAGTTTGATAATTCTGTCTTGCATACCAATGAACTTAATGGTGATGGTGTCTCCTTGCTCCACTTCAATGGTGAAGTTTCCGTCAATATCTGCAGCCGTTTTCTTTCCAGAAAGTTTAGCTGTGATGAAAGCTGTACAAATCGGTTCTTTTGTTTTTTCGTCAATGATATGCCCTTGGACAAAAAGTACTCCTTTCTTATTCAATGTTTCTCTTTCTTTTAGCAGGATGGAGTCTTTGGATGTATATTCCTGGAAGTGAATCGGAATAACATTCTTTGGTAGTGGAGGGGTAGAGTTGTAATATCCTTTTTGTGTAGAACACGACATAATAGATGTTGCAAGAGCTGTCATTTCCAATGCTACCCCTACGACCTTTATAGTCTTTCCTGCTTTCTTCCTAAGTCGCAATTCATGTTCCAAATTTTTCACATCTTTCTCACATTTTGGGCAAGTACCCTTGCATTCACCATTGAAATGACATTCTTCGGGTGAATAGTCAATCCCATTTGCATCCGCTATCTGCTTGCGGATAGCTTTGAGAGTGTTGCAAATATAACGTCCTCTTGCCATAGTTTATTTTTTTTATGCTTATGTCCTTTTTTGATAACAACAATTTCACCCATGAGTCCTCCACTTTCTGTCAAAGTGATGACATTGAGTTTTTCGAAATTCATTTCAGAGAGTTTGATGATTCTGTCTTGCATACCAATGAACTTTATGGTGATTGTAACTTTTGGCTCCACTTCAATTGTGAAGTTTCCATCAATGTCTGCTGCCGTTTTCTTTCTAGAAAGTTTAGCTGTGATGGAAACTTTAACATAAAGCCCTAAAGCACCCGAAAGCGAATAAGAAAATGAGTTTTGAAGCGACCCTTTTAATATGAAGAAAACTTAAAAATGCTGAGCAGCTGCCCAAACTAACTCCACCTTTGTTACCTGCGGATAAGCTTCCTTATATTTATCTGTCAAATCCCAGAAGAAAAGCGAGCCTTCTTTTGGTTTCAAATAGAAATTCTCCAAAGTTCCGCCTTTACCATCTCCAACCTCGAAATAAAGTATACTGTGATCTTCATTATACGTAGTAGTATAATACCCATCCACCAACACCTTTCCACCAGCAAGGAACTGGATTCGGGATACTGTAAATACATCACCACGGCTCTTGAATTTAACAGCTTCATAAGGCTTACTTGCTATCGCATCCGATGCTATCACCAAAGAATCTTCCTTGGAAACACCCTCCACCTTACAATATTTTTGATAACCACTAAATACTTGTGTAGTCTTCCATAACGTCTCAACATCCTTGACTTCCACGGCAAGTTTTGCCTCATTACCATCTTCATCAGTCACTGTAACAATAGCCTTTCCCACAGCGATAGCAGACAAGCTAATACGCTCATCCTTACCATACTGCCCCGTCTCATGGATGCAAGTTACAGTGACTACTTTCTCATCAGAAGACTGTGCCGAAATCTTGCCCTTGGCTCCTTGCACATTCACGCGGGCACCCTGGGTGGTATATATGACAAGGCTATTGCCCTTGATACCCACTTGTTTGCCTGTGTTAATATCACCAATGATTTCATCCTGTGTGAGTTGAATACCATCATCATCGCTACACCCTACCATCAAGAGAGCGACGAAAGCCATTGCCAAAAAGTAAATCTTTGCTTTCATAAACTGTTGTTTTTATGAGTTATACATGATAGGCGCTTTGCCCATCCTCTATTTATAAAACATTATTCTCCCCCCATTATTGCATTCTTCTTCCTATTATCTTTCTTTATTTAACACACTTTTACGCAAAAATATAAGAAACGCCTGTTTTGTTTCTATACTATCGGCAGACTTATTCCGTTGATCTTCTGATAAATATCTAAGGCATAGATATCCGTCATGCCGCTGATGTAATCCAATACTGCCATGATTCGCTCTTCCAGACTTTCCAACCAAATATCGTACTGGCTGCTTACCCGGCGCAGAAGCTGCTTGGAGTAGAAACGGGACGGGTTGACGGCGGCATCGATGAATACCTCCATCAGCGTAGCCATGATCTTGTAACCCGAAAGCTCGATGTCGAGAACGGGCTTGCTGGCATAAATCTTCTTTCTCGAAACCTGGGTGCAGGTGATGTAGGCATTGCGCTCGTGCTCCGAGATGTGGTCGATGAGGGCTCCCTCGAAGGTGCCGGCAAGAATCTCTTCCTCGTGGTCGAGGAATGCCTTTACGCATTCGTTCTCCAGTTTGCCTATTACGCAGGCTCTCTCTTCTATCACCAGCCCTCTGTTCTGGAGCAAGGCAACCTGTTCATCTACGTTTA
>JAJWAL010000138.1:0-6866 GCA_021618535.1 Segatella copri
TTCATTGTCACTTCTGTTTGTTCCTAAGTGACAACCTTTTTCAGGGAAGTACAGCTTGGTGTTGGTCTCTTTCTGCTTCAACTCTTCTTTCATTCTCTGTATTGCCATCTTGAAGAAGAAGCGGATGAGGTGCTCGTCGGTTGCTTCCGTACGAATCATACGAAGGGCAGAAATGTATTCCTGTCGGGCTTCGGATGGGATGATGAGGAGAGGATGATTCAATCTTAAGAGAATGTAGTTGCTGATGAGTCGTCCTGTTCTTCCATTCCCATCACGGAACGGATGAAGATATTCGTAGAAGCCATGGAAGCGGGCGGCAAGAATCATGGGATGAACGGCAGTCGAAACGATGGCTTTTTCGGTAGATTCCAACAGCTTGGGAACTCTGGCGATGAGTTCTTCGTGGTCGCCAAATACCGTATCGCCTGCTGCCATGTCTGTGGTGGTGTATTCGCCCGGAATAGCTTCTGGAGAACGATAGGAAAGCGTATGGCTGGTAACCCGCCTGTTGATTTCTTTCAGAAGATTCTCGTCGAGTGGATGCTGCGTGTTTTGCATCATGTACTCAAAGGCTTCGAAGTGATCAAGCATTTCGAAAGCCTCGAAGAGAGTCTTTCCGGCAGGAATCATCCCCAGGCCTTTCTCCTTCAGTTCCCGGGTATCATCTACGGAGAAAGAGTTGCCTTCAATGGCGCACGATTGGGTAGAAAAGAGTACTTCATTATATTTGATGTACTCTTCTCTATCCATTTTATTGATGATAAGGGTTTGATATTTTCCTCTCAAATCCTCGTATTTCTTGATTTCCTTTTCGAATGCCATAATCTTCTGTATTTGTGGGGACAAAGATACGATTTTTATGGATAAGCACCAAACTTTTCTCTCAAAAAATGTGCTTCTGTTATGGGATGATGATGCGGAAGGTGGTGATTCCCTGTGCCTTGTCCTGATGGAGCGAGAGGCTGCCGCCGCTTACTCGCATGATCTGGCGGGAGAGGGAGAGACCGATTCCGCTTCCTTCCGGCTTCGTGGTGAAGAACGGGATGAAAATGTGGGAGGCTACATCTTCGGGGATGAGACCGGCGTTGTTGCTCACGTCGATGATGATGGATTCCTGGGTGTTGGCGTAGGCTTGGAGACGGATAAATGCCTTCTTGCTTGCCGCGGATTGCAAATCTGCGGAGCGGCATTCCTGCTTGTCTTCTCTTTCCTTTTCCTTGAAAGCTTCTACGGCATTCTTCAGAAGATTCGTTACTACGTGAGAGAGGAGGCTCTCATCGGCATAAACCAACAAATCCTTGGGAGAAACCAAAATCTCTACTTCGTGGTTGCAGAGCAGCGCCATTCTTTCCAGGAATGGCTCCACATAGAAAAGAGCAGGCTGAGGCTGGGGAACATGGGTGAAGCGGCGATAGTTGTTGACGAAAGCCAACAGTTCGGTTCCTGTTTTGTGGATGGTTTCCAAGCCTTGCTTCAGGTCTTTATCCTCTGTAACCCGGGTAAGCAGAGTCTCGCTCAGCGAAGTAACCGGCGTGATGGTATTCATGATTTCATGGGTCAGCACACGAATCAGTTTAATCCAAGAATCCACCTCCTGATTGCTCAGCTCGTGGCTCACGTCGCTCAGGGCGATGATGCGCACGTGCTTGTCTTTCAGCATGGCTTGCGTCTCATGCTTTGCCAGGTGTTCATCCTTCAGCTTCTCTTTTACCTGGTTCATATGGGTAAGCACATCCGTATCGAGCAACCGGAGGGCTGCCTGATTATGTTGTAGGATGTTGTCGTGGCTATCTACCACCAGGATGCCCGTATCCACCGCATTCAGAATCTGCTCGTAATATTTCTCCCGATCCATCTGCTCCTCTCTCGTATGCTGCAGGAAGAGCTTGATGCGGTTGAGGGACTGGTGTAGAATATTATCCTCCTTAAACCTCTTCTCCGTAGGAAAGTTGAAGGAGAAATCCCCATTATCTATTGCATCAAAAAGGAAGGTTACCTTCTTGATGTTACGGCGATAGTGGCGGTAAAGCCAGATGTTGACTGCTACTAAAACTACCAAAATCACCAATAAAACGATGATTGCTAACTGATTATTCATCTAGAAACTTTGAACTTTGAGATTTGAGCTTTGAACTTTATGATTACTAAAGCTATTGTCTTAACTCCTTAACTTCTTAACTCCTTCTACAAACCGTATCGCTTAATCTTATTATAAAGCGTCTGGCGGGAAATGCCCAGTCTTGCGGCTACCACCGACAGGTTTCCTTCACATTCCCTGATGGTTTTCTCTATCATTCGGCTCTCCATCTCGTCGAGCGTCTGAACCTCTTCCAGGGGCTTCTCTTTTCTCTGCTGGTTTCCGCCGTCAATATCTTCGGCAGAAATCATTCCGCCATCAGACAGAATCACGGCTTTCTCGATGGCGTGCTGGAGTTCACGGATGTTTCCGTACCATGGCAAACTGGTAAGTTTTTTCTCAGCCTCTTCCGAAAAACGGAGATTCAACTTATTATATAAATCGCCATATTGATGGAGGAATCTTTCTGCCAGCGGAACGATGTCTGATTTTCTCTGTCTCAGGGCAGGCAATTCCAGATGGATGGTGTTGATGCGATAGAGCAGATCCTCTCTGAATTCGCCATCGTTTACCATCTGCTGCAGGTTGCGGTTGGTGGCGCAAACCAGTCGTACGTTGATGGGAATCTGCTTACTTCCGCCCACTCTTACGATGCTTCTGCGTTGCAGGGCGGTAAGGAGTTTTGCCTGAAGACTGTAGGATAGGTTTCCTATCTCATCCAGGAAGATGGTGCTGCCGTCGGCAAGCTCAAACTTGCCCGGTTTATCCACCTTGGCATCGGTAAAGGCACCCTTTACATGACCGAAAAGTTCGCTCTCGAAAAGGGTTTCCGTAATGGCTCCCATATCCACAGGCAGCATTTTCTTTCCACATCTTGTGGATAAACGGTGTATCTCGTTGGCTAATACCTCTTTACCCGTTCCGTTTTCGCCCGTAATGAGGATATTTGCATCGGTTGCGGCAACCTTTTCCACAATACTTCTCAAATTGTTCATAACTTCGCTATCTCCCCAATACATAGCGCTTTGTGCATCTTTTCCACCCGGTTTTCCACCATTCCTGTTAATAACGTTATCCACAGCCTTGTTCTTATCCCTAGCCTCTACCAGCGTGCGTATCATCTTCTCGTTTTCAAAAGGCTTCACGATGAAGTCGGCGGCACCTTCCTTGATGCCTGTTACGGCAAGTTGGATGTCGGCATAGGCGGTAAAGAGCACCACCTCGGTTTTCGGGCTGAGGCTCTTGATTTCCCTGAGCCAGTACAATCCCTCGTTTCCCGAATTGATTCCGCTGGAGAAGTTCATGTCGAGCAGCACCACGTCGGGGCGCTCCTCTCTCAGCTTGGCTGGGATGGAGTTAGGGTTGGCGATGGTGATGATGCCATCGAATATGGGTTCCAGCAGCATCCTTACCGTAGTAAGAATGTTGCGGTTGTCATCAACAATTAATATCGTTCCTTGTTTCTTAATCATGGTGCAAAGTTACGAAATATCATAGAAAAGTGGTAATGTTTGTCTAATAATTAGACGAAAAAATGCCGATAATGGCGCCAAAAGTTGCTTTTCCGGCAGCTTTTGGCATCCTTATCGGCACTTGTTTATTCAAAATTCTGATTCCTGATGAGGAATTGCTTATCCTAAAAGGGGAATTACTTATTCTAAAAGAGGAGTTACAGCTCTATCGGAACCACTATCTTTATGCTGAAGTTGCGGCCCATATTGTAAACGCCTCTTCTGCCTGTAACCTGGTTTACGTCAAGATACTTCAGACGGCTCAGGTGGTTCTGGTAAGCACGGTTGGCAAGGTTCTCGCCCGAAAGATAGAGCGAGAGAAGGCGCTTGCCATGGAGCTTCACGTCGGTACCGGCATACATATTTAATAAGGTGTACGATGGCGTAGCGGTCTCCGTATCGTTGGCTGCGAAATAATGGTTCTGGCGGAGATTGCAATCCATCTGTAGCTTTACGAAAAGATGGTCGAAAGTCTTGCCGTCGCAGACAAACTCATACCTTACATCCGAAACCCAGCGAGGGGCTGGGGTGAATGGCAGATACTTTGATTCGGATGGCTGATGCAACTGAACCGAGTTGACATACGAGAAGGTGTTGCCGATATGCAGATGCTCCACAGGATGGATGTCGATGCTCGCCTCACCACCCAGAATGCGGGCGTCGCCCGAAGTAAACTGATAGGCTGGCGTTTCGTCGATGAGGACAGGCTGTCCATTCTCATCCGCCAACTTCTCGCTATAGATATAATGGTTGATGCGATTGGCAAACAGAGAAAGGGAAGCCGAGATGATAGGCGAAGAATAATCCAAACCAAGGTCGAATTGCCAGCTGTTCTCTGGCTTCAGACGGGTGTTTCCCAACTCGTATCGCTGGGTTCCCTCGTGCACACCATTCGATGATAATTCGCTGATGTTTGGAGCACGGAATCCTCTTGCCAGGTTCAGCTTCAGATTGAAATCGGGCAGGATTTCATAAGCCAATCCGATGCTTCCGGTTACTCCTTCAAAGCTGCGCTTAAAGGCCTGGAAGCGGAAGGAATCATTCGATTCAGCATCATCCT
Source organism: Segatella copri (assembly GCA_021618535.1). Taxonomy (GTDB): domain Bacteria; phylum Bacteroidota; class Bacteroidia; order Bacteroidales; family Bacteroidaceae; genus Prevotella; species Prevotella copri_O. The sequence goes on from JAJWAL010000138.1 coordinate 4,649, forward strand.
CTTCTCTCAAAGCCTCGCTGTGCAGGTGGCGATGATCGTATCTGACGCCTCCGCTCAAGTTCAGTTTGTCTATCTCCTTGCTCATCGTGGCAAATACACCATAATCGAAGAGATGATAGGCTGGCACCAGGAACTCAGAACCCTTGTTTATTGACTGCTGCCACATGCCGTTGATGCCCGTAGAGAACTTCCATCCATTCATTTCCGGCGAGAGATAATGCAGGTCGTAATTCATGGTATGGAGCATGAAATCGAGTCCGCATTCCTTCGGATTCTCTTCCTCCTCAAACTCCTGACGGCGGTTCTGCTGATAACCCAAGAGGAACTTCAGATTGCCGTCGCCCAGGAACCAGGAATTATCAAGTACAGCCTTGTAATGATGAATCTGCTGATAAGGCATCGGTTTGCCGTAACTCTTGGCATCATAGCCTTCCGGAATTTCCAGTTCGCCCGTTTTCTCATCTCTTTCTCCCTCTACGATGCCTGGAGTGAGATGATAATAATCGAGTGTGAGATGCGAATGCCCTTGGCGGTAGTTCCAACCGAGAAGTTGCGAGAATGCCTGCTCTCTGAGTGATGAACCGAATACATAACCATCGTATTTATTCTTGTAGGCATGCGCCATCTTTCCGCTGTAGCGGGTGTTCCATACAAATCCGCCCTGGTTGCCGGCAAAGTTGAGCGAATAATCAAAAAGTCCGTTGTTGGTTTGATAACCCGTTGAGAAATTTGCTCTCATGTCGCCCTTTGCAAGGGTAGGAGCGGAATGGAAGATAAGGACGCCTGCCATCGCATCCGAGCCATACATGAGGCTTGCCGGACCTTTCAGAATCTCTACGGAATGAACCGAAGCGGGGTCGATTTCTATTCCGTGTTCATCGCCCCATTGCTGTCCTTCCTGTCTGATTCCGTCGTTTACCACTACCACGCGGTTATAGCCCAGGCCACGGATCACGGGCTTTGAAATTCCGCTTCCCGTGGTAATCTGCGAAACGCCTGGCTGGTGGGCGATGGCGTCGATGATGTTGGTAGAAGGTTGCATTTCGAGCTGGCGGGCAGAAACAAAGGAGATAGGTGCCGGCGATTGCTTCAGTTTCTGGCTGCCCGTTAAGCCTGTTACCACCACTTCGTTCAGTTTCACGCTCGATTCCGTCAGCGGCTGGTGTCTGGTAGAATCGCTTGCTTCCTCTTCATGAATGTTTGCTTCCTTCTTATCATGATTTGCTCTGTTTATAGCCATAGCAGGGGCTGTTGCCGATGAGCACAGACTCATCAGCAATATTGATTTCAATATTGTTCTCATTATGTTATTTGTTACCTTATTCTGTTAATATTCAATTATTTATAAAAACAGAGAATAAGGTGGAGCACGGGTAGATTTTACCCCCTTCGCCCTGCACAAGCAAGGAGAGCAGAAGGCACGGCGAGGGGAGAGATGGAGCACGGCGATGGCAACCCAAACCACGAGGGATGGAGCCAGATAAGGAGTGCTTTGCAATTGGCAAAGCACACAGTCGTGCATGGTATGCTGCAGGGCAATCAGATGCCCGTCGTGATGAACATGATGGGCACAATCGGCACAATAAAAATCAGCATGAGTTACCTGCGCTTCACCATGATGGTGAAACGTAATGGCAAGCAGCATCGGCAGGTAAACCAATAGCAGCAGCCAGGAAATTCTGATTCTCTTATGCGTCATCCTCTGCATTTATCTACAGTCTATGATGATATTTCTAATAATTTGCTTGTCTATACAGAAATATTTTAAAGTGGGCTCTGTTGTTAATATGTAGATACCTACACTCGGTTGCAAAGATACAAACTTTCCTTCTAAAAAGGAAAGAAATTGGCAATTATTTCCTTTTGAAAAGGAAATTTATCTGTTTTTTATCTAATCCTTGTGGTTTCAGTTACATGCATAATCGAAGAGAGTATTTAAGTGGAAAAGCAAATGGATAGGTCTTGCCTTCTAGAGAAAAGGGATTTTCCTAGAACGGGAACGCTTTCTTTTCTTCTAGAAGGCTCATTATCAGATAGTTAATAAAATTCTGGCGTTCCAGTTAACCTGCTGAATCTTCCAGATTCCAGTTCTTCCAATTAATTTTAAGAGGGTATGCATCTTTAGTTTGTCCTTCTTCTTTACTTCTTTATATTATATAACTTCACTAGTGTCCCGTTAAAACGAGACGATTATTAAATAAGTTATTAATACTCAAAA
>JAJWAL010000023.1:0-31220 GCA_021618535.1 Segatella copri
TCATAAAAAACAGAAAGCGGAGATGTAGATTATGAATATCACCATATAATCAAGGGTCTATACGCCACCTTTTCATCGTGGCATATAGACCACTCAACATTCAACAATCTCTAACATTATCGGAATTACTATATTCTGTTTCCTGATTTTGGAAAAGCGTACGAGTTCGTACACAATCTTAACTGGACTCATATTAGGCGACTGCTATCTGAAAATAAAAAGAGGGTGAGTCATCTGGTTATGACACACCCTCTTTTTGGCTTTTATTTCTTTTTCTTCTTCTTTTTGATGCCGAAGAAATCGCGGAGGCCGTTGAAGTCTTTCTTCATGATGAGGCCGAGACCCTGCGTGTTCAGACTGTTGCGCGTAAAATAGCGGTCGTTGGTCTGATTATACATGCGTATGGCGAGGTTGCCGTTAGGGAAGATGAGATAACGGAGGTCGAAATCGCCGATGAAACTCTGGGTGGCATTCGGATTGTCACGATAACCGAACTGACCATTGAAGAGCAAACGGTTGTTGAGCAGCTTGCCACTCAGAATGCCCTCATATTCGGCATTGTTGAAACCTTCATCGCCCGTAGATATGTTGGCACCGAAATTCCAGTTGTTGCTCTTCACCACGTTGGAAAGTACGGTGTTCAGCTGCTGCGAGATGGTGCCGCTCAGCAGGCTCTGCATCGCCAGCGAAGTCTGACTCTGCTGCTCGTTATCCTCGCTCACCTGGTTGTTGTTGGTCTGGGCGTAGAATCGGCCGATGCCCAAGAGATAGAGCACCTGCTGGTTCATCTCTTCCTGAGAATTGATGAGCGAATAGATCATCTGCTTGGCATCGCTGTTAACCGTAGGCAGGTCCATAGAGAAATCTACCTTTGGCGATTGAGGCGTGCCGGTAATGTCCATCAGACAGTCTACGCGGATGTTGTTGCCCGAGAACGAACGGCCTATGCGCAGGTCGCTCAGCGGCACTCCGTTTACGGTATATTTAGCCCGCAGGTTGAGTGGGGCGTTGTATGGGTTGCCTCCGAAGGCGATGGTGCCGCCCGGCATAAACTCGAACTCCTTCTTGATGAGATTCTGGATGGTGAGCTTGTAGGTGCCATGATCAACCACATAGTTGCCAAACATATCGAACGAGCCCTTGTTGAAGTAGTTGGCGCGGATTACGCCATCGCCGTTCAGGGTGATATAATCGCCCGACTGCTCGTCCATGATCAACTTGAGCGTGAGGTTCTGGTTGGTGTTTACGAGGAAGTTGATGCGCATATCCGATTCGAAATCGATGTCATCATCCCTCTGCTTCGTGGTTGGAGCCCCGTTCAGGCTGTCCATGATATCGGGCACTATCTCATGCCAGTGGATAAAGCTCTTGTCGCTGATGGCGTCCGGACTTGCCACATTATATACAAAGATGCTGCCCGGTTCGGGTTCGGCGTTGATATCAATGATGGTTTCGCCGCTCTTGCCGTGGATGCCTACCTCGCCCGTGGCATAGATGGTGCCATAGAAGGTGTTGTCGCCAAACTCGCGGGTATCGAAGCCCAGGAAGTTGTGCGCCTTGATATCGAGGTCGTAGCTCAGCCTGGTGAGGTGCTTGTGGTGGATGCCTCCGCTCAGGATGGCTATGTTGCGGTTGCGGTCGAAGATGGTATCATTCTCTATGAGGATATCATCGGGGATAGCATGGGCATGGAGCGCATCGAAGGTGTAATCGGTGTTGAGCTGCTTGAGGTGTACCTTGCCGTGAGCAGTAATATCGCCCACGAGATTGATGTTGCTCAAATCGCCCACCACGTTGAGATGACCATCGCCCCAGGCTTCTACCTGGTTCATGAAGCTGCCGCAGAAATTCTCGAGGAATTTCATGCTGGTGCCCTGGGCATCGATACCCAGGTCGATATAGTTGCGCTTAGGCGAGACGTATCCGTTGATGAGGGTCTGATGCTCAGGTCCGTCATCGGCAACTGCGTGGATATCAATCTGTTCTAGCTCCTTGTTGAAGTTGACTCCAGCATGGAGCACACCTAGCGGACCGTTTTCGAAGGTAAACTCGTTTACATCCAGCTGGGCGTAGGCATCAGGGTCGTTGAAGAGGCTCTTTACTACTGCCTTGCCCGAAGCCTTACCGGTGAAATCTACCGAATGGAAATTGATGAGGTTCAGCACGTATGCTACATCTACATCCTTCAGATCGGCTACGATAGAATCGGTCTTCTCAGGTGTTGCCAGACCCGAAACAATGACGTGCTGCTGGTCGTGGCTCACGGCAAAATGGTCTACCAGCAGGCGGTTCTTGCTGTAGATGATGTCGGCAGGGTGAACCTCCCAAGGTGTGCCGTCGATTCTGATTTCAGACGGGTGTATGGTTACGTGGGCGGTAGAAACATGATCTTCGTTCTTGAAGAACTGCGCCCTCGTATCGATGATGCCCTGGATAGGGAGCTTGGCCGAATGGTTGTTGTAGAAGAGCTTGGCGAAGAGCTGGTTGTCGGCAGCGGCTGCCTTTACGTGGATAGCCGGTCCGTTATCGCCCCATTTGCCCTGCCTGATCTGCGCATCTACCTTGAGCGAATCGTTGATGGTATGCAGGCGCACTTTGGCTCCATGATAGTCTTTTGCGTCATAGCTGAAGTCAGGCACGCTGGCGTAGATGTTGACGGTTTTCTCGGCATCGTTCATGAATCCATCGGCAAAGACGGGCTGCTCTATCTGCAGCGGAATGCCCAGCATGCGCTGCAGTATCTCGGTAGAGGTGATTTCTGCCTGGAAGGTGAAATGGTTCTTCGCACTCCTGTCTACCTTGCCGATGCCCGGAAGGGTAGGCAGTTTGCTGGCTACCAGGTTGGTGAAGCTCTTGGTGAGGGTAGCGTAATCGTACTCTCCGTCAACATGGATGCTGGCGAACGGGGCTTCGAGGTCGAAATAGCTGTCCTTGCCCTGGTTCTTGGCGCTTACGGTGATGTTATTGAGACTGTAGGTCTTTTCGGCTATCTTCAGTCCCAGGATGGTTGGCAGCAGATGCTGTACATGGGCAGTAGCTGCATACTGCTTGCGGGGGATGGAGTAGGAGCCTTCTACCTGGATGTTGGCGTTAGGGTCGGCGATGGATGCGAGTCCTTCTACCAGTCCCTGGTTATAGCTGCCGTCTATCTGAATGTTGCGGTAGCTGTACTTGTTGAAATCGAAGCGCGGAATGCTGCCCTTGGCATAGAAATGCTGCTTGTTGCCGTGAGCCGAAAGCGATGCTGCCAGGATGCCGAACTGCCCGTTGTCGAGGATTCGGCCCAGGTTGATGCCCTGGGTGTTGATGCTAGCCTTGAGCTCGGAGCCAGCCTTTTCGGCCTTGATGGCTACTTCGCCCACGCCGGTCTTCAGCTGGCCGCGGGTGCCTACGTTCTTGCCAGCACCATATACTTCACCTATATAATATATGTCGCCCAGGCGCAGCACTTCTTTCGGAATGCTGATGCGTTTGCCCAGATTTCTGGAAACCTCTCCGATGCCATCGCCTGATATCTTGAGGGCTGAGATGTTTGCCTTCCAGCGCAGAAGGCGGTCCCAATCGCTCACACGGCCGTTAGCCCTGAGCAGCAGACTGCCGCTCTGAGTCTTGAACTCGAGGTTATGGATGCGGGCTGAGGTACTGGTGCCCGAAAACTGGAGATGAAGCTGCAGGGCATCCTTAAACTTACGGAGTTCAGGCACGAAGCAGGCGATATCGGCAAGCGTGATGACGGATGGCTTGATGCCGCCCTGAAACTGGAGGGTAGGCTTCACGATATGCTTGTTCTCGATGCGGTAGGTAGCGCGCAGGTCGTCAAACTGCAATTGCGAATGAGGGAGCTCGATGCTGAAGTCTCTGAGCAGGGCTTGCTGCTGGTCGGCATCGAGTTTAAATCTCAGGTTCTTGAGTTGAAGTCCTGATTTATCTTTCAGCGCTATCTTCTTGACAGCCAAGTGGATATCTTTGTCAGTAAGGTGCCCCAGGATGATGTGGGCAGAGAGGTCGGTGATGCCTAGATGCTGCGGCGAAAAGACGCCCGGCTTAGGCGCAATATCGCGCTGGTTGTAGGCAACGGCACCATGGCGGATAATCAGGCTTCCGATGTGCAGGTCGAGCGGAGTATGGCGGGTGGTATCTTTCGAAGCCAGCGAATCGAGCACGAACTGGATGTTCATCGGGCTCTTGGCATCCTGCTTGTAGATGTTGGCGTTCAGTCCGAAGAGCTGGGCAGATGAGACCGAAATCTTGCCATCCTTGAGCGGCAGGAAATCGAGCTTTGCCGATACGCGCGAAGCACAGATCATGCTGTCGCCCTTCTGGTCGAGCATCATCACGTCATCTATGATAATGCGGTTGAAGAAGCCCAGGTTCACCTTTCCGATACTTACCTGAGTGCCGAATTTTTGGGCCAGTGCACCGGCTACTTCAGAGCCGATGAAGGCCTGTACTGGTGGCACGTGCAACAGTACGACAAGCAAGAAATAGACAGCAGCCAGCGTCCATATAATGCTATTGATGATATGTTTTAAATGTTTCAGAGTTGCTTTCTCTAGTTTACAAAAATGTTACTAATTTGAATTTTGCGACAAAATTACTGAAAAATCGGCATAAAATCGAATAATTCACACAATTTTTCTTTTTTATATCACTTTTTTTCACTATTTTTGCAGCACGTTTAGAAGTTTCAGCATAGAAGTAGATAAAATATATGTTTTATGGCAGATGGCCAGTATAGCGTCTTGATGAGGGCGCTGAGGCATATATCTTGAAGTGATTAATAAGTTTATATATAATATTTTTTAATGTAGTTATGGCAAATGTAATTAAGTTACGTAAAGGCTTGGACATTAACCTTACGGGTAAGGCTTCCAAGGATGTAACGCTCCAGGTGGCTCAGGCTGGCGAGTATGCGCTGGTTCCTGCGGCTTTCGTGGGTGTGACTCCTAAGGTTGTGGTACGCGAGGGCGATCATGTCAATGCCGGAGATGCCTTGTTTGTGAACAAGGCTTGCCCGGAGGTGAAGTTTGCCTCGCCAGTGAGCGGAGAAGTAACCGCCATTGAGAGAGGGGAGCGCCGAAAGGTGCTCTGCGTGAAGGTGAAAGCCGACGCAGTACAGACCTCTACGGATTTTGGTAAGAAAAACGTTGATGCGTTAGACGGTGAGGCTGTCAAGCAGGCGCTGCTTGAGGCTGGTCTCTTCGGATACATCAACCAGTTGCCTTATGCTGTGTCCACAACTCCCGACACCAAGCCTAAGGCAATTTTCGTTTCTGCCCTCCGCGACATGCCGCTCGCAGCCGACTTTGAGGTAGAACTCGAAGGCAACGAAGAGGCTTTCCAGACGGGTTTGACAGCCTTGAGCAAGATTGCGAAAACTTATCTTGGCGTTGGTGTTGAGCAGCACTCTAATGCGCTTGACGAGGCTAAGAATGTAGAACTCAATGTTTTTGATGGTCCTTGTCCGGCAGGTAATGTAGGCGTACAGGTGAACAACATCGACCCTGTAAACAAGGGCGAGGTGGTTTGGACAGTAGATCCAGCATCGGTTATCTTCTTCGGAAGACTCTTCCTGACAGGTAAGGTTGATTTGCACAAGACTGTAGCTGTGGCTGGTAGTGAAATCAAGACTCCTGGCTATGCTGAAGTTTTGGTAGGTACACCTTTAAGCAGTTTCGTAGCCAATCAGCTGAAAGCTGTTGACCATGTGCGACTTATCAATGGTAATCCTCTTACCGGTGTAAAAACGACTACAGCCGATTTTGTAGGTGGTCATACATCAGAGATTACAGCCATCCCAGAGGGTGATGACAACGACGAGATGCTGGGTTGGATTCTTCCACGTACCGATCAGTTCTCTACATCGCGTTCATATCTCTCCTGGCTCTTCGGCAAGAAGAAGGAGTATAATCTCGATGCCCGCGTGAAGGGTGGCGAGCGCCACATGATCATGAGCGGCGAGTATGACAAGGTGCTCCCGATGGACATCTATGGTGAGTATCTCATCAAGGCAATCATCGCCGGCGATATCGACAAGCAGGAGCAGCTCGGTATCTACGAGGTAAGTCCTGAAGATTTTGCTGTGGCTGAGTTCGTGGATTCATCTAAGCTCGAATTGCAGAAGATTGTACGCGAGGGCTTGAATACCCTGCGCAAGGAGAACGCTTAGTTTTAGTTTACAGTTGATAGTTTATAGTTGATAGCAAGGCTGCTTCATGGTTGAGCTAAACCCCTATAAACTTTTAACTATTAATTATTATAATAATGAGTGCATTAAGAAATTATCTCAATAAGATAAAGCCTAACTTCCAAAAGGGAGGTAAGCTGCATGCCTTCGAGAGCGTGTTTGACGGTTTCGAGAGCTTCCTGTACGTGCCTAATACGACAGCGAAGAGCGGAGCCAGCATCCACGATTCTATCGACTCGAAGCGCATCATGAGCTTTGTGGTAATCGCCCTGATTCCTGCATTGCTCTTCGGTATGTATAATGTGGGATACCAGAATTTCAAGGCTGCAGGTACACTGGATGCTGCCAGCTTCATCGAGGTCTTCGGCTTCGGATTCCTGGCTGTCCTCCCTAAGTTGCTGGTTAGCTACATCGTGGGTCTCGGCATCGAGTTTGCCTGGGCTCAGTGGAAGCACGAGGAAATCCAGGAGGGTTACCTCGTCAGCGGTATCATCATCCCATTGATCATTCCTATCTCTACACCGCTGTGGATGCTCGCCCTGGCGTGCGCCTTCGCAGTTATCTTCTGCAAGGAAATCTTCGGTGGCACAGGTATGAACATCTTCAATGTGGCTGTGGGTGCCCGTATGTTCCTCTTCTTCTCATATCCATTGGCTATGAGTGGTGATAAGGTTTGGGTAGCTAAGGATGCTATCTTCGGTCTGGGTAACACCCTGCCTGATGGCTTCACAGCTGCTACTCCTCTCGGTCAGCTGGCTCAGGGCAGCATACCTTCAGCTAGTCTCTGCGATTCTATCATCGGTTTCATTCCTGGCTGTATCGGTGAGACTTCAGTCATCGCCATCGCCATCGGTGCCATCATCCTTCTCTGGACAGGCATCGCATCCTGGAAGACCATGGGCTCAGTATTCGCAGGCGGCATCGTGATGGCGCTTATCTTCCAGGCTCTCGGCATGACACCTATCGCCTGGTACGAGCACATCGTTCTCGGTGGTTTCTGCTTCGGTGCCGTATTTATGGCTACCGACCCTGTAACCTCTGCCCGTACAGAGAAGGGTAAGTACTTCTACGGATTCTTCATCGGTGCCATCGCCGTCATCGTACGTGTGATGAACCCAGGTTATCCAGAGGGTATGATGCTCGCTATCTTCTTCGGCAACATGTTTGCTCCACTCATCGACTACTGTGTAGTTCAGGGCAACATCTCACGCCGTGCTAAACGTGCTATTAAATAATGTAGGAGGAATGTAGATATGAAGACAAATTCAAATAGCTATACTATTATCTATTCGGTTATCATCGTGGTAATCGTGGCATTCCTGCTCGCGTTCGTGTCTTCTTCGCTGAAGACAAAACAGGATGCCAACGTGGCTCTTGATACTCAGAAGCAGATTCTGAACTCTCTGAACCTGCGCGACCTTGACAACGCTACTGCGGCTGCCAAATATAAAGAGGTGGTGAAGGACGAGAAGGAGAAGGACGGCATGAAGTATTACGAGTGCGAGATTGATGGTCAGAAGAAGACCGTTTACTCTGTAAAGGGTATGGGTCTCTGGGGCGGTATTTCAGGCTTCATCGCCGTGGATGCCGACAACAACACCATCTATGGCGTATATTTCAACCACGAAGGCGAGACAGCCGGACTCGGTGCTGAAATCAAGGACAACCTGAAGTGGCAGCAGAAATTCCAGGGCAAGAAGATTCACAAGGATGGAGTAGAGGGCATCGCTCTGGGCGTTGAGAAAGACGCTCCTGCCAGCGACCCTAACAATGTGGATGCCGTTACCGGTGCTACATTGACATCCAACGGTGTGGATGCCATGCTCAAGGAAGGTCTTGCTAAATTCATTAAATAATTAAGCGAAATTATGGCATTATTTAGTAAACAAAATAAGGAGGCATTCATCAAGCCACTGAACGGCGACAACCCTGTGCTCGTCCAGGTGCTTGGTATCTGTAGTGCCCTGGCTGTTACTTCTCAGCTGAAGCCAGCCATTGTGATGGGACTTGCCGTTACTATCATCACGGCATTCTCTAACGTGATTATTTCCATCATCCGCAACACCATCCCTCAGCGTATCCGTATCATCGTTCAGCTGGTGGTAGTTGCTGCCCTGGTTACCATCGTGAGCCAGGTGCTGAAGGCTTTCGCCTACGACGTGAGCGTGCAGCTCTCCGTGTATGTGGGTCTGATCATCACCAACTGTATCCTGATGGGTCGTTTGGAGGCGTTCGCCATGATGAACAAGCCTTGGCCATCATTCCTCGATGGTGTAGGTAATGGTTTGGGTTACGCCCTCATCCTCGTGATTATGGGTGCTGTTCGTGAGTTCCTGGGCCGCGGCTCATTGCTCGGTTTCCAGCTGATTCCAGAGGGAGCTTACGACTTTGGATATGTTAACAACGGTATGATGACCATGCCAGCCATGGCATTGATTCTCGTTGGATGTGTAATCTGGGTACATCGTGCCTATATTTATAAGGAGGAGAAGTAAGATGGAGCACGCAATAAGTTTGTTTTTCCGTTCGATTTTCGTCGATAACATGATCTTCGCCTACTTCCTGGGTATGTGTTCATACTTGGCAGTATCCAAGAACGTGAAGACCTCTTTGGGCCTGGGCTTGGCAGTAACCTTCGTGTTGCTCATCACCGTGCCTGTAGATTACCTGTTGCAGACCAAGGTGCTCAGCGCCGACGGCATTCTGGGTGTTGACCTCACTTACCTGAGCTTCATCCTCTTCATCGCCGTCATCGCCGGTATCGTGCAGCTGGTAGAGATGATTGTAGAGAAGTTCTCACCATCGCTCTATGCAGCGCTGGGTATCTTCCTGCCATTGATTGCCGTAAACTGTGCCATCATGGGTGCATCGCTCTTCATGCAGCAGCGCATCCTGATGGATCCTGCCAATACTCAGGCTATCACCTCAGTATGGGATAGCATCGTTTATGCCGTAGGTTCCGGTCTGGGTTGGACTCTCGCCATCGTGCTGATGGGAGCCATCCGCGAGAAGATGCAGTATTGCGACGTGCCAAAGCCATTGCAGGGACTCGGCATCACATTTATCACAGTAGGCCTCATGGCAATGGCTATGCTTTGCTTCTCAGGCTTGAAAATCTAAAAAAGGAGGACTATAGATATGGGTAATACATCATTTATATTGGCTAGTATCGGAGTTTTCCTCGTGGTGATTCTCCTGCTGGTTATCATCCTGCTCGTGGCTAAGAAGTATCTGAGCCCTAGCGGAAATGTAAATATCGAAATCAATGGCGACAAGACCATCAACGTGCCTCAGGGCAGCAGTTTGATGACTACGCTGAATGAGAACGGCATCTTCCTGCCTTCTGCCTGCGGCGGTAAGGCAAGCTGTGGCCAGTGTAAGGTTCAGGTGCTCGAAGGCGGCGGCGAGATTCTCGATTCCGAGAAGCCTCACTTCACCCGCAAGCAGATTAAGGACCACTGGCGTCTGGGATGCCAGTGCAAGGTGAAGGGCGACCTGAAGATTAAGGTGCCTGAGAGTGTGATGGGCGTGAAAGAGTGGGAGTGCGAGGTTATCTCCAACAAGAACGTTTCCAGCTTCATCAAAGAGTTCAAGGTGGCATTGCCTCCAGGCGAGCACATGGACTTCGTTCCGGGTTCTTACGCTCAGATCAAGATTCCTGCATACGACTGCATTGATTACGACAAGGACTTCGACAAGGATCTCATTGGCGAGGAGTACATCGGAGCATGGAAGAAGTTCAACATCTTCTCTCTCAAGGCTCACAACCCAGAGCCTACCGTTCGTGCTTACTCTATGGCGAACTATCCTGACGAGGGTGATATCATCACTCTGACCGTACGTATCGCCACAACACCATTCCTGCCACGTCCACAGGTAGGTTTCCAGAACGTACCAACAGGTATCGCTTCTTCTTACATCTTCTCATTGAAGCCAGGCGACAAGGTAATGATGAGTGGTCCTTACGGCGACTTCCATCCTAACTTCACTTCTGGCAAGGAGATGATCTGGATTGGTGGTGGTGCCGGTATGGCTCCATTGCGTGCGCAGATTATGCACATGACCAAGACATTGCATACTACCGACCGTGAGTTGCATTTCTTCTATGGTGCTCGTGCGTTGGGTGAGGCATTCTTCCTGGAAGACTTCTGGGAGCTTGAGAAGGAATTCCCTAACTTCCACTTCCATCTTTCATTGGACCGCAAGGACCCAGTGGCAGATGCTCAGGGCGTGAAGTACTACGAGGGATTTGCTGTTAACTGCATCCGTGATACCTACTTGAAGGATCATGAGGCACCAGAGGATTGCGAGTACTATCTCTGCGGACCTCCAATGCTGATCAAGACCGTAACAGATTATCTGGATTCTCTCGGTGTAGATCCTGAGAGCATCATGTACGATAACTTCGGATAAAACGATAATTCAATTAAAAGAGCAATGCTTGTTCTCAAAAAAATGAGAGGCAAGTGTTGCTCTTTTTTTTATTTTTCTGAATATATACAATATAATAGAGATAATTACGTTTTTATCTTGAAAGTATAGATTTAATTATGAATAAGATAAAGGTAGGTGTATGTTTTGCCCTTTGCAGTCTGGCAGCCCCATCTATGGCACAGTATATGTGGCAAGAGGGGGATGGCACGGAGAAGATAGATCTTCGGGAAGATATACAATATGGTGTTGAGATGCAAGGGTCGTTTTCGAAAGGTAAAACCCCATTGTGGCTTAACGCAAACAAACATGGATTAAGTTCTTTAGAGAAGAATAACGGCTATCTCAGAGGTAGTCTGGTTCGTCCGCTTTCTGCAGATTCTGCTCGCCGCTGGGCTGTAGGATATGGAGTAGATGTGGCAGTACCGGTAAACTATACCAGCCATGTAGTGGTGCAGCAGGCTTATGTGGAGGCCCGCTGGCTTTATGGTGTGCTGACTGCAGGTGCCAAGGAATATCCGATGGAGCTGAAAAACCAGTCGCTCTCCAGTGGTAGCCAGTGTCTGGGTATCAATGCCCGTCCGATACCTCAGGTACGTCTGGCGCTTCCTGAATATTGGACGCTTCCGTTTGGTAGAGGCTGGCTGCAACTGAAAGGTCATCTGGCTTATGGTATGACTACGGATGATGGCTGGCAGCATGATTTTACGAAACGGCAGACTAAATATTGTGACCACATGCTCTATCACAGCAAAGCAGGTTTTCTGCGTATCGGAAACGAGAATGCTTTCTGTCCGCTCAGCATAGAAATGGGCTTGGAAATGGTTGCTCAGTTTGGTGGCAATGCATATCGTCCAATAGGTGACAGTATGGTACAGATTCCTACCGAGAAAAATCTGAAAGGCTTCTGGCATGCGCTGTCGGCAACGGGCTCAGATGCAGGTGAAGGGGCTTATGCCAATGTTGCCGGCAACCAGTTGGGCAGTTGGCTGATGCGTATCAATTATGACACTGACAGTTGGAAAGCTGCCATCTATGCCGATCATTATTTCGAAGATCACAGCCAGATGTTTCTCCTCGACTATAATGGATATGGTGAGGGCGCAGACTGGAATAAGAAAGTAAAACGCCGTTTCTTCATGTATTCGCTGAAGGACATCATGCTGGGCTTCGAACTGAATCTGAAGTATTCGCGCTGGCTGAAAAATGTGGTGCTGGAGTATCTCTATACCAAATATCAGAGTGGTCCGTACAATCATGACCGTACATCGGGTATCGCAGACCATATAGCGGGTACTGATGATTATTATAACCACGGCATCTATCCTGGATGGCAGCATTGGGGCCAGGTGATAGGAAATCCACTCTACCGTTCGCCTATTTATAATAACGACGGATATATTGATATCAGAAACAACCGCTTCATAGCTTATCATCTGGGCTTTGATGGTCAACCTACACAGCGGTTGGGCTATCGTATATTAGGCACCTATCAGAAAGGTTGGGGTACATATAGCAACCCGTTTACAAAAAAGCATCATAATGTAAGTTTTCTGGTAGAGGGTCATTACGATTTCCCGCATCAGTGGCAGGTGAAGGCAGGCTATGCGATGGATTTCGGTAGCGAAAAGATGCTGGGGCATAATGCCGGTATGCAGATAACCATCAGCAAAAGAGGTTTGCTGACGAAAAGAAATAATAATCGATAAGATAGAAAATATGAAAAAGATAATAGGGGTGCTTTCCCTTGCTGTTATGATGCTCACTCTAAGCTCGTGTGAGGTAGAAACAAGCCAGAATGGTGATTTGGATGGTTTCTGGCATCTGGAGCAGGTAGATACTTTAGCTACAGGGGGTACTTGTAACTTTGCAGATAAGCGCGTGTTCTGGGGCTGCCAGTATAAGTTGATTCAGGTTGCTGATTATGATTACTTTGGTGGTGGTAGAGGATTTTATCTGCGTTTTGAGCAAACCTCCGACAGTTTGCTGATTACATCTGTTTATCGTAATAAATGGCATGAAGATTATGGAGGCGATGTACTTTTAACAGAAATGAATGATTCTTTGCGTAGCTGTGGCATCAATCATCTGAATGAGCATTTTGCCAAGGAGGTAATGACCGGAGGTAAGATGCAACTGAAGAGTAAAACCCTGAGATTGCGGTTCAGAAAATTCTGAAAAAAAGCCCTCGATGCATGTAGCACCGGGGGCTTTTTGTATGCTCGGTTTCTTACTTTTTCCTTTCTGATTCCTTGATGAAACCATGTCGGTAAGCATAGAGAAGTTCCTTCAGGTCTTCTATCTGCTTACGGAGTTCGCAACCTATATCTGTGTCGGCTACCAGCATTCGGCGGTTCGACATTTCTACAATCTGTGTGGTACTCTTGATGTCGGTACCTTGCTTGATGGCATCTTCCATACTCGTAAATGGCTCGTGCTGGACCAGCTGAAATCCGCGGGAGTGATATACTAAGGTGTAGCCGGCAATGCCAGTCTCGTTGTGGTATGCTTTAGAGAAACCTCCATCGATAACCATCAGCTTGCCGTTTGCCTTGATAGGGTTCTCGCCCTTGGTTGTGCGAACGGGCACGTGCCCATTGATGATATGGCGGTTAGGACCGGTTACCCCAAACTCATCCATAATATGGTCGATAACCTGTTCGTTATCGCGCAACAGGAAATAGTATCCCTTCTCTTCTTTATGAGTCTCCTTATCGGTAATGAAATAGCGCTCGAAGGTGGCCATCTTACTCTTGTCGAAGAGCGGACTGTCAGGACCGCACCATAGGTAGATGAAATAATCGATGGCATATTCCTTTTCATTCGGATCAGAATCTGATTGGAAAGCTGTGCGTATCTGCATGCCCGTATGATGCATCAGGGCTCTGCCGCTGAATTTCTTGCCAGGATATATTTCTACCTCTTTTAATGAACCATCTTCGTTGAGCGGACAGGAAGCATGGAAAAGCAGGTTGTTGTTGAAGATAGCGTACATGCAACCATGCTGCAGCATAACGTTGATATGCTTGTGCAGCTTCTCGCAGACCATAAACGAATGATGCAGTTTCTGAATCAGAATTTCCTCTTCTTCAGATAGTTTGTCCGGATTGTCCGGATTGATGGTAGGGAAGTGGCATGAGGTCATGTCATACTCTTTTCCGTCAATCTCTACCTTGCCTTTCCTGTAATCGATATGGTCAAAAAGACAGCGGTCTTTCATCTTCCATTCCGGATGCTTCTTGAAAAGCTGGCTCTCTAATTTAAACTGGATGACAGCTATAGCCTTGTGCATCTGAGAGGTGAGCCGCTGGGTCTTTTCATCCATTGCTGCTGCACCTCCGCTGAGCTTAGGCAGAAATTCTTTGCAATCATCCTCCTTGTAGGTTTCCATCGCAAAAGTAGCGAGTGGTACGAGGTTGATGCCATAGCCTTCTTCCAATGTCGAGAGGTTGGCGTATCGCAGGGAGAGACGGATCACATTACAGATGCAGGCATCATTGCCGGCAGCTGCTCCCATCCATAGTACATCGTGATTACCCCACTGGATGTCCCAACTGTGGTAGCGGCGCATCTTGTCCAAGATGATGTGGGCTCCTGGACCTCTATCGTAGATATCGCCCAGAATATGGAGCTGGTCGATAGCCAGGCGCTGGATGACGTTGGCTATAGCGATGATGAAATCATCGGCTCTGCCTGTGCTGATAATCGTATCAACAATAACATTGACATAGGCTGTCTTGTCATGATCTTCAGTATGCTCGTGCAAAAGCTCCTGGATAATATACGAGAAATCGCATGGCAGCGATTTGCGCACCTTGCTTCGGGTATATTTGCTGGAAACATCACGGCATACAGCCACCAACTGGTGCAGGGTGATGTGATACCAGTCGTTGATGTCGGGTTCGTTCTGCTTGACGAGTTCCAGTTTCTGCTCAGGATAGTAAATAAGAGAGCAGAGTTCTCGCTTCTCCTGTTCGCGAAGGGTATTGCCAAAGAGTTCGTTCACCTTACGCTTGATATTTCCTGATGCATTTTTCAGTACATGCAGGAAGGCCTCATACTCACCATGGATGTCGGCAAGAAAATGCTCGGTACCCTTTGGCAGGTTGAGGATGGCTTGCAGGTTGATAATCTCGGTGCTCGCCTCTGCTATAGTAGGGAACGACTGAGAGAGCAACTGCAAATATCTCATGTCTTGTTCTATATTATAATGTTTCATGTTTTTTTCCATTTTCTTAGAGCCTTTTTACTATTTATCTTTTGCAAAGATAGTATAAATAATAGATAAAACAAAGGAAAAAAGTATTTTTTTTGAAAAATCTTTCTGCTTTTTCAGATTTTTGCAGTACTTTTGCAGAAGAAATATAATAATTCTTCAAACTAACTATATTTGATTATGAAACAAACTATTCTTGTTACAGGTGGTACAGGCTTCATTGGTAGCCATACTACCGTAGAGTTGCAGCAGGCTGGCTACAATGTTGTTATTGTAGATGACCTCTCAAACTCAAAGATTGAAGTACTTGATGGTATCGAAAAGATTACAGGCATTCGCCCAGCTTTTGAACAGGTTGACTTGCGCGACAAGGCTGCTACCGAGGCAGTATTCCAGAAATATCCTGATATTAAGGGTATCATTCACTTTGCTGCAAGCAAGGCAGTAGGCGAGAGCGTACAGAAACCATTGTTGTATTATCGCAACAATATCGTATCGCTCATCAATCTCCTGGAACTTATGCCAAAGTATCAGGTAAAGGGTATCATCTTCTCTTCTTCTTGTACCGTTTATGGTCAGCCGAAGCCTGAGAATTTGCCTGTAACAGAAGAGGCTCCTCATCAGAAGGCTACTTCACCTTATGGCAATACTAAGGAGATTAATGAGCAGATCATAGCTGATTATATCCATAGTGGTGCAGCCATCAAGAGCATTGTATTGAGATATTTCAATCCTATAGGTGCACATCCTTCTGCTGAGATTGGTGAGTTGCCAAATGGTGTGCCAAACAATCTGATTCCATACGTTACTCAGACAGCTATGGGTATCCGCAAGGAACTCACTATCTTTGGTAATGATTATGATACTCCTGATGGAACCTGTATCCGCGACTATATTTATGTTGTAGACTTGGCTAAGGCACATGTAGCTGCTATGGCACGTGTTCTTGATAAGGAGACTGAGCCTATCGAATATTTCAATATCGGTACAGGTAATGGAAACTCAACTCTCGAAATTGTTGAGACTTTTGAAAAAGCTACAGGTGTGAAACTGAATTGGAAGTATGGTCCACGAAGAGAGGGCGATATTGAGAAAATTTGGGGTGATTGCACCAAGGCGAACAAGGTACTCGGCTGGAAGGCTGAGGCTAAGCTTGAAGATGTGTTGGCTTCTGCTTGGAAATGGCAGCAGAAACTTCGCGCTGATGGCATCATGTAAAGTGTTGGTTGTTTTAGAAAATAATGTGAATTGGCTTCTTTTTTCCTCTGAAAGGTTAAAAAAGCTAATTTTTGGGAAACTTATCGTCGGGAAGACGGTAAGTTTCCTTTTTTTTATATATCTTTGCAGAAAGAACTATTGGTTTAACGAAACTTGAAAATATATGAAACGGACTTTACTTTCAATATTGACAATTGCAATGTTAGCACTTTCTGTTCCTTCGGATGCTATGGCCAACGAGGGAAACATAGAATGGGCAGACCTTGATGTGGCAGATATCAACTTGAACTATGCTGGGGGCGTGATGCATATCACCGGCGCTAGCGGGCAAGTGGTGAGAATATATAATGTGGCAGGTGTTACTATCAAGACCTTCCGCATAGAAGGTAATGACAAGCGCGTAAACTTGCCATTGGCTGATGGTATCTATATTGTAAAGGTGGGGAATACCTTTACGCGCAAAATTTGCGTAAAGCATTAATAGTACTATAGAGGCCTTAGAATGCCGTTTAACTTTAATCAGAAAGTGAAAGTCTTTCATTTTTCGTTACTTATCATTTCTTGCTGTTTGATGTTCTGTTCTTGCCACGACAGGGTGCCAAACAGCAATTTCCAATTATCGTTAGATGATTATCAGGACTTACGTTCTTCTGCCTATGCTATCAATTCGAGGGCGGTAAGGAATCTGATAGACAGCATCATGCGAAATGATAAAGACCGACATGCTGCTGATTTGCATACCCGTCGCTATTATCAGAATGAAGGTAATCTGCTTTGGATTACACGTCATGGGGTAAATAGTCAGGCTGACTCCCTGGTGACTTGCCTGCGTACTGTAGCGGATATGGGATTTGATAAACGTCGGTTCTATGTGGATGCTATTGCCCGAGATATTGACAGGTTACGAGATTTAAATCTAGATTCAGCTGATAATCAGATAAATCAAGTGATAGCCCGACTGGAGTATCGCTTGACCAAAGCTTACTTCAGATATACGATGGGGCAGAATTTTGGATTTATGAATCCTAGTTTTGTTTTCAATCGTTTAGATACTCTTGCTCCCAATCCTTATGATAGTGTCAAGAGACCCGTTAGGTTCAGAGGTCTGTTTGATGTAAAAATGGCTCATGCAGATGATGCGTTCTATCAGAAGGCTATGCAAATGGTTAGATGCGACTCGGTGGCTTCCTTCCTGAAAGAAGTACAGCCTAAGAATCCTTTCTATTATCAACTGCTGGAGAAATTGAAGGCTGGAGGACTGGGCAAGGCGATGAAAATCAAAATTCTCTGCAACATGGAACGTTGCCGCTGGAGACAGTATGATAATCCCTGGCAACACGAAAAATATGTGGTTGTCAATATACCATCGTTCCATCTGATGGCTATTGATCATCAGGATACGCTCTCGATGCGCATAGGATGTGGAGCCAGTAAAACCAAAACCCCGATATTGAACAGTCATATCAAACGTATGGAGTTGAATCCTCAATGGTTTGTTCCCCGTAGTATCGTTCTCCATGATATGATACACCGGGTGGGCAATCATGGCTACTTTCGCGCGCGTAACTACTATGTAAGGGAAGTGGCAACAGGTAAGGAGGTTGACTTAAACAGAGTAACTCGATCTATGCTTATTTCTGGTGCTTATGGCATCGCTCAGCGGGGCGGAAAGGGGAATGCTCTGGGAAGAATCATCTTCCGTTTTGATAATAATTTCTCGGTCTTCCTGCATGATACTAACAGTAAGGGCGTGTTTGGACAAGAGGATAGAGGAGTATCGCATGGATGTATCAGAATAGAAAAACCGTACGATTTCGCTGTCTTCCTATTGGCTGACAAAAACGAGAAACTGAAGGAAAAGATATACTATTCGATGACAGCAGATTCGCTAGCCAATAAAAAACTTGTTGTGAATAACGTAAAGGTTAATCCTCAAGTTCCTCTCTTCATAACCTATTATACACTCTATCCGTTAGCAGGAGGCAGAATAGCTGAATATTCTGATGTGTATGGATTTGATGCGGTAATATTCGATATGTTGAGAAAATATCTATAAACAACACATTTGTAAAAGCAATGATAAACGATAAAGAACTCTTGGCGATGATTAGGGATCCTAAGACCCAACGCGAAGGCTTTGCTGTACTGGTAAGTCAGTATAGCGAGCCGTTGTATTGGAAGGTTCGCCATATTGTTTTAGATCATGATGATGCTGATGATGTGTTGCAGAATGCCTTTGTTAAGGCTTGGACCAATCTGGATTCGTTTCAGGGAAAGTCTTCGCTCTCAACATGGCTTTACCGTATAGCAATTAACGAAGCGCTTGATTTCTTGAGACGCAAGAAGCAGATGGTAAATGTCAGTACCGAAGACGAGCCGGGCTTGGCTTCACGTCTTCTTGCCGATGACTATTTTGATGGTGACCAGATTCAGGCAGAACTGCAAGAGGCTGTAGCCCAACTGCCCGATGTTCAGCGCACAGTTTTCACTCTAAAATATTATGATAATATGAAATATTCAGAGATGAGTAAGGTGCTGTCAACAAGTGAAGGAGCTTTGAAGGCATCCTATCATCTTGCTGTGAAAAAAATAACCGATTTTTTCAATCGTAAGGATTAAACCTTTTCGGTTAGTTTTCGTCTATTTAATAAAGTATAAAAGAAAGGAATGAGGAATATGTTAAAAGAAGACAATATATTGAATAGCCGTTTTGGTAAGAAAAACCATTTCCAGGTGCCGGCTGGTTATTTCGACCAGCTGACGGATAGGGTGATGGCAAATTTGCCGGAGCAGGAACCCCGCATCATTCACATGCAGCCTAGCTTATGGCAGCGTATGCCGATTCGAAAGATTGCGGCGGCTGTTGCTGTTTTGGCTGTGATGGGAGGTGGTTCGGTACTGGCGCTGAAATATACGGGAAGCAGTAAGCCTGCTATGGCACATGTGGACCATATGGTTCAGAAAGCTGCTGTGAATAATAATGAAGATGCTACTTTTAATGAGATGGCCGATTATACGATGATGGATAATGAAACTATCTATGCATCGCTGATTGCAGAAAATTAATGGTTAGTATTTCTTTTTGTCTACAGATAAAGATTAAAAAAAGATAAGGTATGAGAAAGATAATGCAACATAGGTTTCTTGCGCTTTTAGCTATGCTGATGATTAGCCTGGTTTCACTTGCTTCACAGCCTCAGGGTAGAAAACATCATGATGGATTTGATCCTAAAAGGTTTCAGGCTGAACTAGAACAGTTTATTACGACTAATGCCTGTCTTACGCCGAGAGAAGCTGCTAAATTCTTCCCGGTATATAGACAGATGGGTAAGAAAATGCGTATGATATTCGATGAAATGCGCCGATTCCGTCATGTGAATCCGAATGATAATGAGGCATGTGCCGAAGCTATCAGAAGACAGGATGAGTTGGATATTCAGCTGAAACAGTTGCAGCAAGAGTATCATTCTAGATTTATGACCATCTTGCCACCTAATAAGGTGTTCAGTGTCATCAAGGCAGAGGAACGGTTCCATCGGCAGGCATTCAGGCGGATGAAGAAATAAATCTCTAAAAAAGTAGAGATAAAACTATTTAATATGTATTTATGTGACTTTTGGTCACATTAATAGGGTCGCGAAGATATTTTTAATAATATTTTCGCGATTTTATTTTGTCCTTTCCGTTATTTGTTGTACTTTTGCACTTTGGAAAATAATAATATAATATAATAAGGTATGTACAGAAGTAATACGTGTGGAGAGTTACG
The DNA here is from genome assembly GCA_021618535.1 of Segatella copri. GTDB lineage: Bacteria > Bacteroidota > Bacteroidia > Bacteroidales > Bacteroidaceae > Prevotella > Prevotella copri_O. The sequence continues at coordinate 19,822 of JAJWAL010000023.1, forward strand.
TCTCTCTGATGCCGGCAAGGAAGTGACACTTGCCGGTTGGGTACAGCGCTCAAGAAAGATGGGTGGTATGACATTCGTCGATTTGCGCGACCGTTATGGTATCACACAGTTGGTCTTCAATGAGGCTGATAACAAAGACTTGTGTGATGCAGCTAACAAGCTAGGTCGTGAATTCTGCATTCAAATAAAGGGTGTAGTAAGTGAACGACAGAGCAAGAATCCTAAAATGGATACTGGTGACATCGAAATCCTGGTGAAGGAACTCAATGTCCTCTCTCAGAGCCAGACCCCTCCTTTCACTATCGAAGATAATACTGATGGTGGTGATGATATCCGTATGAAGTATCGTTATCTTGATTTGCGTCGTCCTGCAGTGCGCAAAAATCTGGAGTTGCGTCATCGTATGTGCATCTTGATTCGTAACTTCCTCGATGCACAGAACTTCATGGAGGTTGAAACTCCAATTCTTATTGGTAGTACACCAGAGGGAGCCCGCGACTTTGTTGTTCCTTCCCGTATGAATCCAGGTCAGTTCTACGCTCTTCCACAGAGTCCTCAGACTTTAAAGCAGCTCTTGATGGTTGCTGGCTTCGACCGCTATTTCCAGATTGCCAAGTGCTTCCGTGATGAGGATCTTCGTGCTGACCGTCAGCCAGAGTTTACACAGATTGACTGTGAAATGAGTTTTGTTGATCAGGATGATGTCATCAACCTTTTCGAGGAAATGGCTCGCCATTTGTTTAAGGAGATTCGTGGTGTAGAACTTCCTAAATTGGAGCAGATGACCTGGCACGATGCTATGCGCCGTTTCGGTAGCGATAAGCCAGACTTGCGCTTCGGTATGGAATTTGTTGAGTTGAAAGATGCTTTCACAGGTAAGGGTAATTTCTCTGTATTCGATGAGGCTAAGTATATTGGCGGTATCTGTGTTCCAGGTTGTGCTGATTATAGCCGTAAGCAGTTGAACGAATTGACCGATTTTGTTAAGCGTCCTCAGGTTGGAGCCAAGGGCTTGGTTTATATTAAGTACAATGCAGATGGTACCGTGAAGAGTAGCATAGATAAGTTCTATTCTCCAGAGGAACTTGCTGAAATCAAGACCGTAATGGGAGCCAAGGATGGTGACCTCGTTTTGATTTTGAGCGGTGATAATGCTAACAAGACACGCATTCAGCTTTGCTCTTTGCGTTTGGAAATGGGTGACCGTTTGGGGCTTCGTGATAAGAATGTATTCAAGTGTCTTTGGATTATTGACTTCCCTCTCTTTGAGTGGAGCGATGAGGAACAGCGCCTGATGGCTACGCACCATCCATTCACTATGCCAAATCCTGATGATATACCATTGCTCGATGAGCATCCTGAACAGGTTCGTGCCAAGGCATACGACTTTGTTTGCAATGGTATCGAAGTAGGTGGAGGTTCTCTCCGTATACATGATACTCAGTTGCAGGAGAAGATGTTCGAGGTTCTCGGCTTTACTCCAGAACGTGCTGAGGCCCAGTTCGGTTTCTTGATGAATGCTTTCAAGTATGGTGCACCACCTCACGCAGGTCTTGCTTTCGGTTTGGACCGTTTCGTCAGCATTATGGCTGGTCTCGACAGTATTCGCGATTGTATTGCCTTCCCAAAGAACAACTCAGGTCGAGATGTTATGCTCGATGCTCCTTCTGAACTTGACCCTAAGCAGTTGGATGAATTGGAAATCAAACTTGATTTGAAGGCTGAATAAAAATAGAGAAACGAAGGTATTCACTCCATAAAAGAGTATGCGTAAAATGCCTTGAGAAAAATTCAATGATTTATAATAAGTAATTGATTTTTAGTAAATAAAGTGCTGCGCTTCTTGACGTAAATCAAGAAATGCAGCACTTTTGTTTATAAGTAGTAGTTTTTTCTGTTTTTCTAACACTATTTCGAAATAAAAGTTATAAATTTGCAGCAGATATTAAGGTTGAGCTGACGAAATGAAGCTCAATAGAATCATAAAATTCTTAAAACATGGTAGAAAAGAAAGCGACAACTAAGACTGCTGCAAAGAAGCCAGCAGCAAAGAAGGCTCCAGTAGCAAAGAAGGCTCCTGCAGCAAAGAAGGACGTTCTTTACTTGAACGCAGAGAACGCAGGTTTTAGAGCTGGTGATGTATATCAGGCATTGGCAGCTTCAGAAAAGGCTCTCACAGTAGCAGAAATTGCTAAGGCTGCTAAGATCAGTACAGAGGATGTAATCCTTGGTATCGGTTGGCTCTTCAAAGAGGGTAAGATTAAGGATGAGGACAACAAGGTTGCTCTCGCTTAAATAAGGTTTATTTTTCAAAGAGCCGCGGTTGCTTGTAAGTGAGTAACCGCGGTTTTTTCTTTTTGTGTCTTCTCTCTTGAAAGAGGACGAATGTTATGATTATTATATGAAACTTGATCAGGAGATATTCAATGTTCTTTTGGCTGCGGGTGCAAAAGGGTTGAAAGTAGAAAAAATAGCTCGTCATGTATATAATTCCTGTAATTCGATTTTTACACCTCTGAATTACAAGGATGTTCATAGCTATGTTACGCAATATCTCACCAGATGCGCTAAAGACCCACAATCGCTTATAGAAAAAGGTAAGGGGTATGGTGTATATCATGTTAATTTTGATTCAAAGGCCGTACAGCAACTGATGCTTAATTTTTCTTCTTCTGTATTAGAAAATAGTAATGAAGAGGAGAGTAAGGCTGACGATAGTGCTCCTCAAAGTCTTTTTGATGAGAATATGTTCTAAATTATTTTTTTATGAGGGGAATGTTGTAGTATGTTCGTATAATATATGTAGACTTTATAAAAACTGATAAAAGTTAAATAATAAACATATAAACGAATAAACTATGGCTAGTAGATATTTATTAGGTTTTGACGTAGGCTCAAGTTCTGTAAAGGCTTCGCTTACTGATGTTGACAATGGAGAAATCGTAGCTTCTGCATTCTATCCGGATCATGAAGCACCCATTATGGCTGTAAAGACCGGTTGGGCAGAGCAGGATCCTCAGATGTGGTGGGATAATGCTAAGTTGGCGCTTAAGAAAATCATGGCAGAATCTGGTGCCAAGGGTGAAGATATCCTTGCTATTGGTATCTCGTACCAGATGCATGGCTTGGTTTGTGTTGATAAGAATCAGCAAGTTTTGCGTCCTAGTATCATCTGGTGCGACTCTCGTGCCGTACCTTATGGCGAGAAGGCTTTTCATGATTTAGGTGAGGACTTCTGCTTGCGTAATCTGCTCAATTCTCCTGGAAACTTTACTGCATCTAAACTTGCTTGGGTAAAGGATAATGAACCGGAACTGTTTGATAAGATTGATAAGATTATGCTTCCTGGTGATTATCTGGCAATGAAACTTTCAGGTGAAGTTAAGACTACTATCAGTGGTCTTTCTGAAGGTATGATGTGGGACTTCAACCAGAAAAAGCCTGCTAAATTCCTGCTTGATTACTTTGGCTTCGATGAAAGCATTCTGGCTGATATTGTTCCTACTTTCTCTGTACAGAGTGTAGTAAGTAAAGCGGCAGCTGAAGAACTTGGTCTGAAAGAAGGTACACCAATATCTTATCGTGCGGGTGACCAGCCAAATAATGCTGTGAGTCTGAATGTGTTCAATCCGGGTGAAATTGCAAGTACTGCAGGTACATCAGGAGTTGTATATGGCGTATTGGGTGATGTTAACTATGATCCAAAGAGCCGTGTCAATACTTTTGCTCATGCTAATTATACTACAGACCTTGACCGTCTTGGTGTATTGTTGTGTATCAATGGAACTGGTATCTTGAATGCGTGGGTTCATCGAAATATCACTCCAGATGTAAGCTATGCGGATATGAATGATCTTGCAGCTTCTGTGCCAATAGGTAGTGATGGTGTTAAGATTATCCCATTTGGTAATGGAGCTGAGCGTGTATTAGAGAATAAGGAAGTTGGTTGTTCTATTCGTGGCATCAGCTTTAATAAGCATAATCGTGCTCATATTGTTCGTGCAGCACAAGAGGGTATCGTCTTCAGTTTCTGCTATGGAATGGAAATCATGCAGCAGATGGGTATGGATATCAAGAATATTCATGCAGGTAAGGCTAATATGTTCCTCAGTCCGTTGTTCCGTGATACCTTGGCGGGTGTGAGTGGTGCTACTATCGAACTTTATGAGACAGATGGTAGTGCAGGTGCTGCTAAGGGTGCTGGTATTGGTGCCGGTATCTATAAGGATCATAATGAGGCTTTTGCTTCATTGAAGAAACTTGCAGTCATAGATCCTGATGAGGCTAACCGTTCTGCTTATCTCGAGGCTTATTCTGCATGGAAAGAAGAGATGAAAAAACTTTAAACGTTTGTAATTTACTTTAGACAAACTTTTTTATAATATCAGATAAAGGGTGGGAGAAGTCTCACCCTTTATTTTTCTTTTTCCCGATTCTTTTGACTTTTGGGGGAGCTTCCGTCTTATTTAAGGATTGGATTTAAATATCTGTAGTTGATTTTTCTGAGTATCTATCCACCTATGTTTTGCCATGATGAAGCTTTAGAAGATAGATAAGTGATTATACAATGAAAAAATCCCCCAGCCCGCTTGAGAAAAGCAGGATGGGGGATTGGTATTTTGAATCAAAAAAGTTTAATTCTTGAAACTGTGGATTGGAGCCGGAATACGACCGGCACGGTTTACGAATGCCTCGCAACTGAATGGGTTTACAGGCATGATTGGAGCATGACCGAGCAAACCGCCAAAATCTACATTGTCGCCTACCTTCATGCCCACAACTGGGATGATACGTACGGCAGTAGTCTTCTGGTTAACCATACCGATGGCAGCCTCGTCGGCAATGACACCGGAAATGGTGGTGGCTGGAGTATCGCCAGGGATGGCAATCATATCCAAACCTACTGAGCAGACACAAGTCATCGCTTCCAGTTTCTCAATGGTCAGCGCACCTGCCTCTACAGCGTTAATCATACCCTGGTCTTCGCTGACAGGGATGAAGGCACCGCTCAAACCACCTACATAAGAAGAAGCCATGATACCGCCCTTCTTAACCTGATCGTTCAGGAGTGCAAGAGCTGCTGTGGTACCAGGAGCACCGGCATGCTCAAGACCGATGAGCTCGAGGATATCGGCTACACTATCACCGATAGCTGGGGTAGGAGCCAATGAAAGGTCGATGATGCCGAAAGGTACGTTCAGACGGCGTGAAGCCTCCTTGGCAACCAACTGACCTACACGGGTAATCTTGAAGGCGGTGCGCTTGATGGTTTCGCAAAGAACCTCGAAGCTTTCGCCCTTTACCTTCTCCAATGCATACTTTACAACGCCAGGACCGCTGACACCGACACTCACTACCGCATCGGCCTCAGAAACACCATGGAAGGCACCAGCCATGAACGGATTGTCGTCTGGCGCATTGCAGAGAACAACGAGCTTGGCGCAACCCAGAGAACCTCTGTCCTTGGTTGCCTCGGCTGTATCCTTTACGATTTCGCCCATCAGTCGGACGGCATCCATGTTGATACCGGTCTTGGTTGAACCCACATTGACTGAGCTGCAGACGAAATCGGTCTGTGCCATCGCCTGAGGGATAGAACGGATAAGGAGCTCATCGCTCTTGCTCATACCCTTGCTTACGATGGCAGAATAGCCACCCAGGAAGTTGATGCCGAGTTCCTTGGCACACTGGTCGAGGGTCTTGGCAATCTTCACGTAATCGTCGGTAGTCTTGCAGGCAGAACCGCCTACCAGCGAGATAGGAGTGATGGAGATACGCTTGTTAACGATAGGCACACCAAACTCCTTGGAGATTTCTTCGCCGGTCTTCACCAGGTTCTTTGCCAGACGTGTAATCTTATTATGAATGTTCTGACAGAGCTCATCGAGATCGGTAGATGCGCAATCCAAAAGGTTGATACCCATGGTGATGGTACGCACATCGAAATTCTCCTGCTCTATCATCTTATTGGTTTCGATAACCTCAGATATATTGATCATATTGTTTGCTTTTTAAATTCTGTGCATCATATTGAAAATTTCCTCGCGCTGGCATTTGATCTGCACGCCCATAGCCTTACCAACATTGGTGAGTTCATCGGCTACTTCCTCGAAAGTTTTCTGCATCTTGCCCATGTCTACGATCATCATCATGTTGAAATACTCCTGTACGATGGTCTGAGAGATATCCAAGATGTTGATACTGTTCTCTGCCAAATAGGTACATACCTTGGCGATGATACCAACGGTATCCTTGCCCACTACTGTAATAATCGTTCTGTTCATGTATTTATTCCTTATTTTAAATTGGTAAGTTTTCGGCTGCAAATTTACAACTATTTTGTTAGACTACCAAATAAAAAGTCAGAAAACTTGTAAAATCACTAACGCTTTGCAAGTTTTCTGACTCATTTTTACCTTTCTTGTTTCCTTATCTTACTTGATACCTCTTTCGTTGAGTGCCTTAGAATATTTGGCTGCATTCTGCAAGTGCTCATCGTAAGTGCGGGCAAAATTATGAGTGCCGCTGAAATCCTCCTTGGCACACATGTAGAGATAATCGTGATGCACATGGTTGAGGACGGCATCGATACCTGCTACGCTCGGAATACGGATAGGCCCCGGTGGCAAACCTGGGTTCTTGTAGGTATTATACGGGCTCTTGATAGACAGGAGGTTGTTGTAGATACGCTTGAGGTCGAATCGCTGCCAGGCATATTTAATGGTAGGATCGGCCTGCAATGGCATTCCCTCTGGATATTCGGCATTGCGAAGCATCAGACGGTTGTAATACATGCCGGCTATCATCGGTTTCTCGCCGTTGTTGGCTGTTTCTTCGTCCACGATGCTGGCAAGGGTGATGATCTCAACCGGTGTCAGCTTCATAGCCTTTGCCTTTTCGGTACGCTCAAAGTTCCAGAACTTGTCGCTTTCTTTCTTCATGCGCTCCAGAAATTTATCTACCGAGATGTTCCAGTAGAGATCGTAGGTGTTAGGTACGAACATGCAGGCGATGGTGGCAGTATCGTAACCGTATTTCTGACAGACGCTCTCGTCGCGCAGGGCATGGTAGAGGTCGTTGCTGCCAAACATCATCTTCTTACCAATCTCATCAGAGAGTTTGTCGAGCGTGCGTACCGAAGGGATGGTAAGGCTAACCGGTTCCTGCAAACCGTTCTTCATGTGGCGCCATGTCTTGAGGGCACCATCGCCCGGAGCAATGGCGTATCTGCCGGTGCGGATATGATCGGCATAGCCGGAATGGAGGGTCAGGGTCTTGAATGCCTGGAACGGAATGCTCTTGGCAAATGGGCGGAGCTTGTTGTATACAGAGTCGATGTTATCATCGCTGTCGATGTAAACATACTCGGTGTTGCTGCTCTTCGAGAAGGAAGAGAAACAATAGATGTAGCCCACGATGGCGATGACTGCGATGCAGCCTATAGCACCATACAGATAGAGCTTAGAAAATGATTTTTTCTTTTTCATATTCTTCTTGTTTGTTATTTTTCGGGTGCAAAAGTACAGTAAAAATGGGAAATAGCAAAGTATAGGAATTTAAAATAGGTTAATTGTCATCTTTCTTTATCCGTTGTGTCTGCTTTTTTGTTACCTTTGCACTTGACATTGAGAATCAACATGTGTATCGGTGCTTTCGGGCACATTATTATAAAAGGATTATGAAAATGAAGTTTTCGATAGCGTATGCTGCCAAGTGGGGTCATGCCCTGCATGTAGAATTAACTTTTGCCGCCGCTGACGGCTATCAAGATACGATGGACTTGCCGATGACCACCCGGGACGGGTATCACTGGGAGGTGGAAATGGCGTCAAGGCAGAACCGCCATCACCCTTTCGTAGCTGTGGCTTACTGCTACTGCGTGAAAGATGCTGAGGGAAAGGTGCTGCGTAGGGAATCGCTCGCTTCTGCCCGCCAATATGTTTTTGATGAGAGTAAGAATTTCTATTTTCAGGACTATTGGCTGGAGGAGGATAATCCTTACGTGGAAAAAAATGCCTTCGTATTGCAGCAGGTAAAGTTTAGTGATGTCAAGCCGGCGCGTCTGCCTCTCTTCGACCGTACTATCATCTTCAAGATTCATGCCCCGAAACTCTATGAGGGTGAGGCTGTAGCTCTGTTGGGAAATCATCCTACGCTGGGCAAATGGAATCCGGCTCATTTTCTGAAGATGCAGAACAATCATGGCAAGGACTGGGAAATATCTGTGAATGTGCAGGCTATCGATGAGCCGATAGAATATAAATATGTGGTGATTGATGCACAGACCCAGAAACTGAAGAGATGGGAATTTGGGGATAACAGAATCTTTGGCATTTCGGGTAATGAACAGGCTGGTGGACAGGGAACTCCTCAGGGTGAAATCCGTGTATACCATCAGGATGTTTATGTGCTACACGGCGGTGAGTTCCGCATCAAGAGGGTTCCGGTCCATGCCCAGTTCAATTTCGATACCTATATCTTCGATCTTGACGGAACCCTGATTTCTTCTCTCCACGACCTGGCTGCAAGCTGCAATTATGCGCTGAAACTGAACGGGATGCCTGAACGTACGCTGGAGGAGGTACGCATGTTTGTAGGAAACGGGGTGAAGAAACTTATGGAACGTGCCGTGCCGGGAGGATTGGAGAATGAGAAGTTTGAGAAAACCCTGCAGGATTTCCGCCAGCATTATATGGTGCACAATATGGATAATACGAAACCTTATCCGGACGTGATGGAGATGCTGGAGGAACTGAAGAATAGGGGAAAGAACATTGCGGTGGTAAGCAACAAATTTTATGCAGCTACCCAGGAAATCTGCCGCCATTTCTTCGGCGACCTGGTAGATGTGGCGATAGGAGAGCGGGAGAATATCAAGAAAAAACCGGCTCCTGATACCGTAAACGAAGCTTTGCGCCAACTGCATGCGGATAGAGACAGGGCGGTTTATATCGGCGACAGCGATGTGGATGTGATGACGGCGAAGAACAGCGGAATGCCTTGTATCTCAGTGCTGTGGGGATTCAGAGATCACGATTTTCTGTTGGCGCATGGAGCTTCTATCCTGGTATCATCACCCTTGCAGATATTATAAGAAAGGTAGGATAAAACTATCTGGAAGACCATCATAGAGAATGGTCTTCCAGATATTTCTTGATAAATTCAAAGTAGGTTTCTGATATCGGAATGCTCTGGTCGCCATAGGTAATGTGCTGCTGGTCTACCGTATCGAACTTTGTCATGTTGGCAAGGAACGAACGGTGTACACGCTTGAATTTCTCTCTTGGCAGCCTTTCTTCCAACTGTTTGAGGTTGCCCAGGGTTCTGATGTTAGGCCTGCCCTCAAGATGGAACCGGATGTAGTCTTTGTCGCAGTCAACAAACAGAATATCATCTATCGGGATTCTTACGCATTTGTAATCTCGTTTTACCACCAGAAAACCGTCGCGCTTGATAGGGTTGTAGTTATCGTCCTGCATGTAGCTTTCGAAGACTTTCTGGCATGATCCCATAAAGTCATCGTAGGTGATGGGCTTGAGCAGATAGTCGAATGCATTCACTTTGTAGGCTTCGATGGCATACTCCTTGAATGCGGTGGTGAAGACAATCTTCACGTTCTTGGGTACAACCTTTGCAAATTCCAGACCGCTGATCTGCTGCATGTGGATGGCGAGAAAAAGTATGTCGAGATGGTTGTGATGGATGCCGTCTACAGCATCTATCGCACTTTTGTAGGCTCCGATCAAATGCAGGGTCGGAGTTTTCTCTATATACTGTTCCAGGAGTTGCAAAGCTTCCGGATCTTCATCTATGATGGCGCAATTTAAAATCATAATTTTACTGTTTTAGTGATTTTATTCTCGATTTTCGTAAAAACGAAAATTGTGTTTGTTTATTGTATCAAGCTGCAGATTTTTTCAGATAAAAATCTATTTTCATGATTTTACCTTAAATTTGTTTAATCTATTTGGCTATTTGAGGAAAAAACCGTAATTTTGGAGATTGATAAGTCAGACTATAACTGTAGAATATGAAATACAATAAGAAACAACATACCAAATTGTCCTGTCGGAGCAAGTGTTTTTTCCTTGCCTTGGCTTTGGCTATGGCATCGGTTGATGCCACAGCCCAGAAGATTTCGCTTGGCTCTTGCATCACCCGTGACGGAGGTCAGTTTAAAGGCGAAATGGTGAGCGGAAAGCCGCAGGGAAAAGGTACTACCATCTATAAGAATGGGGATACCTACGAAGGCTCTTATATGAAAGGTAAGCGCGAAGGTTATGGCGTTTATACCTTCAGTGATGGCGAAAAGTATGAGGGACAGTGGATGCAGGACCAGCAGCATGGTAAAGGCACCTACTATTTCCAGAACAACAACAAATATGTAGGCCTCTGGTTCCGCGATTACCAGCATGGTCATGGCGTCATGTTCTATTATAATGGTGATAAATATGACGGCGACTGGTATAAGGACAAGCGTCAGGGACGCGGCGTTTATACTTATGCCAATGGCGCACAGTATAAAGGCCAGTGGATGAACGATATGAAGAATGGAAACGGCTTCTTCAACTGGGGAGACGGAACTACTTATGACGGTCAGTGGCTAGACAACCAGCGCTCAGGAAAAGGTACTTTCAAATATGCTGATGGCGATGTGTATATCGGCGACTGGAAGGATGATATCCAGGACGGAAAGGGTATCTATAAATTTCATAATGGCGACATTTATGAAGGCGATTATGTGCAGGGAGAACGCACGGGTATAGGCATCTTCCGCTCTGCAAAGGGCGCCAAGTATAACGGACAGTTTAAGGATGGCCTGCGTACCGGTCAGGGTACCTTCATCTGGAAGAATGGCGATATCTATGTAGGCGACTGGAGGGATGATCTGCAGAACGGCAGGGGCAAACTGACCAAGAAGAACGGCGACGTGTTTGAAGGTGAGTTCAAGAACGGTCTGGTTGATGGTAATGTCGTGATTCATTATGCTGATGGCAGAAGATTCAAGGGTGCCTATCACAAAGGTAAGCGCCAGGGACCTTGCATAGAAGAAGATAAAAACGGTAAGCGTTTCGAAGGAACCTACCGTAACGATGTGCGTGACGGAAGATTTGTAGAAAAAGACCGCAACGGACAGGTTACAGCCAAGGGAGCCTACGAAAACGGCAAACGATTTGAAGACTAATCTCTTCAGAAAATTAGAAAAATACAAAGAAATTATAAATAACGAGATAGAGAACCTTTATATTTTAAATAATGAGAAAAAGAACATATTATAATCTTGAATATTGAATGTTCAATGTTCTGTTTTCAAATCTCAAAGTTAAAAGTAAATGTTCAAATCTCAAAGCTTAAACTAGAATTATGGTAGTAGATACTTTAGACAATCTGGAGAAATA